>CAZZGE010000324.1:0-4362 GCA_964653665.1 uncultured Porifericola sp.
AGGCCCCTGATGCTCATATTCATATCAGAGCCAGGCTCTCCACCTGCCGCGTTGGGCTGGATCACCAGGTTACTGACCACACCCTGCAAGGCTTGCTGTACGTTGGCTACTGGCCGGTTTTCAAGGTCTTCCTTACCAGCTACCGAGACAGCGCCGGTTAGGTTTATTTTTTTCTTGGTACCGTAACCCACCACGACCACTTCTTCCAAGCTCTGCACATCCTCGGCCAAAGAGATGTTCACCGTGGTTCTCCCGTTGAGCGGTACTTCCTGCGAAAGATATCCGATATACGAGAAGATGAGGGTAGCATCCTGGTCAGGTACACTAATTCTGTAATTACCATCAATATCGGTAATGGCTCCGGTTGTGGTTCCCTTTACCAGTACATTTACACCGGGCAATGCACCACCGTCCTCATCGGAAATGGTACCTGATACAGTGCTGGATTGAGCAATCGCAAAATCTGGCAGACTGAGCTGCACAAATATGCATAATGAAGAATACAGGAGTATTCTTGTAAAGGTATTTTTCATATCTAGGATAGTTTATTTGATAATAAGAATAAGGCAAATGCTTAAGCTATGACATGACAAGCTCGTTAACTTGAACTTTTGACAACTTCATAGTTATCGTCAAGAGAAAGTGAGGCCATAAAAACATTATGGTAAGAAGGTGCTAACTAGTATTGAAACGTCTCATAAAGAGTAATTTAGGTTGATGTAGTATTCATAATAAAAGCTAAATGTAATCCGATAATGAAGTGTAGTAAACCACAAAGTTATCGAATGACTATACTATCTTGACATCAGGAAAATATATGCAACTCAGGTAAAATTACCTGAACTGTTGGTATGAGGGAAAAGGGATAAAACGTATGTTTGTAGCTGCCAAAGGCGGTTCAGGTGTGGAAGAGAAACTAGCCAGAACAGCCCTATATCACTAATCCAAATAACGATCTGTAAAGATTACCCAACTAAAATCTTAACGGACAGAGGACGGTCTCATAAAGAAATTAGCCTGATCACTGTTTGTATCAGGCTGAGGAGGAAAAGCAAAGTCCAGGGACTTCGCTACTGTTTGCTGCTTATCAAATTCATTTCGGGCTCGGCTTTAAGTTGATGGATGGTATTTTGCAAAGTACCCTTTACATCGTTGCCCTCTGCATCCTGCAGATCATAGCTGATGGTCATAACATCTACCGGAGCGATATCAGGTAAAATGAGCTTCACGCTTTTACCATCCTCGTTCAGCGTAGCTTCGGTGACGGTTAACTCCTGCATATCATAGCGGTCAGATCCGTAGTTACTGCTTCTCACCAGTCCCCAGGTTTTCACCAGGTAGTTGGCAGGGTCGGTAGCCGTTGCCGCATCTAGCTCTTCGGCAAAACTGAGTCTCATCCCGCGTTCTTCAGCGTTTAGTTCCAGCGGGATCGGCAAGGTCTTACCAGTGTAGCGTAACCTGTACAAGCCACCCCCTTTCATCATCTGATTGGTGCCCCAGGCTGACATTCCGCAAGCGTACAGCTGACCATCCCCAGGATTAAAGCGGCCCCGCATCACGCCAGTCATAAATTTGATACCCGGTAGATCAATGACCCCACCCTGCATCTGACCGTTTACTTTTTCGTTAAAAACCAGCTGTACTTTGCCGTAGCCGTACGATAAGCTAAGCAGGCTACCATTGAGTGGACCCCACGCTTCACTCTCTACCCAGAGCAGTTCGGATGGAGAGCGGTCAAAATCCATATCTACCCAGGCAAGCGGAGGCACCATAGCGGCCCTGGAAGTATCTTCGGGAGGGTTGTATCCCCACATATTACCGTAGAATTTACCTTCACCTTCAACCCAGTTCACCCGGTTCATAGGGTTCCAGAAGCCCTGCTGATCGGTGACGATAAAGCTACCATCAGGATTCAGACAAACTCCGTTGGCTGCCCTGAAGCCCGTGGCAATAATTTCGGAAGAAGAACCGTCCTTACTCACTTTGATCAGTGTGCCATGCTGGGGAATTAGGGCTTCCCGGGCATGACGACCACTTTTGGCGTAGTACAGGTTACCTTCCTCATCAGCCTGCAGGCCCATGGCAAACTCATGAAAATGGTCCGTTACCTGATGATCGTTGTTGAAACTTTCGTAAAAATCGGTTTCACCATCGCCGTTAAGGTCCCGAAGCAGTACGATCTGATCGCGGCAAGTGACGTAGATTTTACCGTCCAGCACCTTGATACCCAGCGGTTGGAACAATCCTGCCCCGATTCTCCTCCATGCTAATCGTACGCTTGGGTCGGTAAGGCCGGTAATTGTCCAGATATCACCGTCGGTGGTACAGACGACCGCCTGGTTGGGGTCCTGCATGAAGTCAATACCACTTAGCTTCATCCGGCTGTCCCAGGGATTATCGTAGGGCGGAGTAAGCTGGTCTACGGCGATAGGACCATCTTCGTTCCCTCTGGTGATGAGGGTTATCAATTCTTGGTCATATTGAGATGCGCCACCTTTCGTGTATTGTACTAAAGACTCGGGAGCGGGTGAATTTTGGGCAAAAGTATCCAGCGATGCCTCACCTGGTGCGGCCATGAACAGCTTAAGTCTGGCGGCTTTACCCTTGTCTACATTCAGCACCGTGTAGCCATCTTCTACAGATAAACTCGCTCCTGAACCAGAAAGGGCTACCCTTGCAGCTTCAGGGGCCACTCTCATCTGCAGTATCTGCGCAGAAGGGCTGATATTCAGGGTTCGGGTAAAAACTATTTCCTCTCCCTGCTTTTCCATGCCCAGTTCTTCCAGGATGTTAGCGTCTCCCACCTTGTAAGAGATAATGATATGGTCACCGCTACGGTAAATTCCTTGATAGTCAGCCCACTTGCTGGGTAAGGGCCCGAACGCACGGCCGTCACGCGCCCTGAAGCGGGGATCTTTGTAAGTTCCGTTATCGGGGTTAGCCCAGCCAGGCCCAACGGGTGTTTCAAAATGTAATTTTCCGATCGTCCTGGGGTACGTCTCGTGGCGATCGTTAAGCAGAATACCGTCCCAGTCAATAAAGCCTTCGCCGGTCCAGCCTCCTGCCACGCGCATCACATCATGGTCAAAAATCATCCAGGCTTTTCCGTCCGATACTCCCCCGTCCCCTTCGTCCAGCCGCACGGCAATGCCCTTGTAAGCAAAGTTGTTTTCCAGGTAATTTTCATCCGGATATGGAGCCGGTCCGGGTGAATGATAGCGTTCAGGGCCGGTTTCAGCGTCTACCAGTTCGTAGGTATTGATAAAGAAGTTGCCGTAGTCCATGTCTGACCAGGGATGATACGGCTTGACCGCCGGGCCGGTGGAACTACCTTTCGGTAGCTGCGAAAGATAAGCATCCGTCACTTTGAAATAAGCATCTTCGTTCTGAGGTCGCACGAAGTTTTCCCGGATGTAGAGAATCACATCGTATTTTTCCTGGGGGGTCAGCGTTACCTGGGGGGGCATGGATCCGTAGCCCTTGGTAATGGTTTTATACATGGAGAACGGATCGCTTCCCGCTTTAAAAGATTGCTCCCAAAACTTAAGCGAAAGCGGGATAGAGCCTTCAATCTCAGGTACACCGTGGCAATTGATACAATTTTCATTGTAAATCCTTCTGCCCCGTCTGTACCCTTCCTGGTCGGCACCGGCAATCATACCTGTATGGTCAATATCCTCTTCGTATTCTGACAAATCCGCATCTGCCAGGACGTACTTAAGTTCTGCAGGCTTGTCGGGAGAGTAGCCCGTCGGCCAGCGGTAAGCTACTACCGGAAACTCTCCTTTTCGCGTCATGAGGCTGCCGTGAAGCTGGTCATCGGACAAAGTCAGCTTGAGCTGAGCAGGTCTTCCGTACAACCTAAAGGTTGAGGTAAGGCGGTTCCCATTTATCTGTAGACTGTCAAGCTCGCGGTTACCCATATTAAAGGAGACCAGGCTACCGGTATACTCACCTTCTTCGCTGGAAATATGCATATTCCCGTGCAATGCTTTGTCAGGAGAAAGCTCTACGGCGTAGTCCCATTCACCCTCTATGGTTTGTGAAGTACAGCTTGACATGACAATGACCCACACGATCAGCAGTACACTACGCACATTGTTAAGTTTCATGGTATGATAGGTTAAGACGAAGTGTTTGAGCCAATGCCCGAAATTTCTATGATAAATAACGATAGCATATCGGTGGACACGCTTTGCTTCAGTTTGCTTCAGTTAAGATAATGCATGCTCCGGGCTTGACACTATTTTTTGATGACCTAATAATACAGGATACAGATATTTTTTCAAAACTTGTTTTAATCAATACTTTGGACAGTTTTATGCAGCTAATTTGCCCCACTGCAAAAGCCGAGGGTAATTA
>CAZZGE010000325.1:0-4362 GCA_964653665.1 uncultured Porifericola sp.
TAAATATGATGTATCACAATAATTACCCAAAAACGATTGCAAAATTTACAATATATTAAACAAAAAGAAGCAAAGGTATGATTTTGTCTAATGATATTCATCTTTATTTGAAACAGTGTCAATATCTCTCAACTGTTAGCCAAGCAAAGTTTAACTTTTAGTCATCCTCCCTAACCTCACGTTCTATCTCCTTTTTGACTACTTTTACCGCATTCTTTTTGGGACGGATTTCCTTACCAACCCGTAATGAATAGGCTTTGGTAAATTCTGCACCTATTAAAAAAATCACGGCTGAATAGTAAACCCAGATCAGAATGACGACTAGTGAACCAGCGGCCCCGTAGGCTGAAGAAAAATTGGTAGCACCCAGATATACGCCAATCAGTTCTTTACCTACTACAAACAAAGCAGTTGTCACGATCGCACCTACCAGAACATCTCGCCAGCGTACCTGCGCATCGGGCAGTAGTTTGAAGATTAGCAAGAATACTAAAGTGACAATAGACACATACACAGCACTACTGGTCACCTGCATGAGGTACACTGTGTAACCTGAGAAGAAGTTTTCTAGTAAATCACCAAAGCTGCTCAGTATCGTGTCAATAATGATAGTTCCAAGTAACAGTATCCCCAGACTGATGACCAGCAGAAAAGAAAAAAGGCGGTCAATGATCAGCTTGAGCCAGCCTTTTTGGGGTTTGGCCCTCACTCCCCAGATCTCGTTGAGCGCCTGCTGAACATTAACAAATACAGTCGTAGCACTGAAAGTGAGCGTAGCGATACCTATCGTTTTGGCAATAGGCCGGGCTTCATCCAGTGCAGCATTTCTAAGGATGTTCTCTATCTGCCGGGCACTAGCCTGCCCTACCAGCTCTTCTATGTAGTAGTAAATTTGCCCCTCCACAACCTGCTTCTCAAAAATAATCCCGGCAATGAACACCGTAAAGATGAGTAGTGCAGGAAGGGAAAAAATGGTATAAAAGGCAATGGAAGCACCGTAAAGCATGGGATTATCATGTTCAAACCCCCTAACAATATCGCTCATGATTTTGCCGAGTACCGTATTCCTAAGCCACCTCCAATGTTTCCTGTACTTTGTCATAAAATATGTTATCGGGAACAAATATAAGCTGAACGATCATACATTACCTGCTAGCAGCGGCAATTTGAGCTGAAAAATCACCTGCCCACTTCCCTACCTCCCCGATCGCTAGGGAGCTTATCCACCTGTAACTTACACAAATCGGGTAAAATAGTTACTTTAAGCGATTATCTTAAACCTAATTCGTACACAACACCAATCTTTTAAACCATTGATAGTGCCATGCAGATTTTCCGGCAGGCATTAAACCTATGGGAGCAGTTGGAAAACGAACGAGGCATGGCCAATGCTTGCAACAATATGGGAATCATTTATGACTACCGCGGGCAGTTTGATAAGTCAGTAGAACAGTATAGTCAGGCGCTAGAACTCAGAAGAACGATCCACGATACAATAGGCTTAGCCGATGCCTACAACAACCTTAGCGTTGTTTACCACTACCGGGGGCTGTACTAGCAGGCCCTTGAAAAATACCAACAGGCAGAAGATCTGGATGGTGTGGCTTATATCTATGATAATGTCGGACTGGTCTACCAGCGGCAGGAGCAGTACGATGATGCGCTCGCCAGCTTTGAGGATTCGCTTAAAATTCGCCTGGAAATGGGCATCAGTCAGCGAGATATTGGCAGTACTTATGCCAATACGGCCAGCATTTATATGGAAAAGGCTGAGTACGAAACGGCTCTACGCTACGACAGCCTGGCACTCGGTATTTTTGAGGACACAAAAGATCAGTACCGTATCACTTCCACTGTAAACAATATGGGAATCGTTTTTGGCAAGCTCGGTAATATTGATGAGGCCATCGTGCTGGGAGAGGAAATAAGCAGCAAAGAGTACCTGACGCACGCTTACCGGAATGCATCCCGTTACTAGGAAGAGAACGGAGATTTTCAGCAGTCACTTGTCTATCAGTGTGAGTACTCGGCACTAAAAGATACCCTGAGTCGTAAGGAATATAGTAGTATGGCAGATATGTTCGCTTGCTACGAGAGTGAAAAGAAAGCCAAAGAAATTGAGCTACAGCAGGCACAGCTATCCCAAAAAGAAACTTATATCCGCTACCAGCAAACGCTGATCTGGAGTATCAGCACTGGTTTGATCCTGTTTATGGTGACGGCCGTACTGAGCTATCGCATGTACCGGTCGTTGCACCGGGCCTGGAAGGTTGCTAGCGACCAGAAGGCTGAGACCGAACGCAAACCCAACTGCTGGAAGAGGCCCACTACGAAATAGAACAAAGGAATGCTGAACTGATATCGCTCAACGAAGCTTTGTCAGAAGAAAAGGCTAAAGTACAGGGAGTCAATTACTTTCTGGAAGAAAAAGTGGCTCAACGAACGGAAAACCTCAAACAACGGAACGAAAGATTGCGCGAATATGCATTTTTTAATGCCCACCATCTGCGGGGCCCCGTGGCAAATATCCTGGGACTTATTTACCTGATTCAATGTAAAGATTTCACTGTTGAGGAAAAAAATGGTTTTTATTTTCAAGCTAGCCGAGGCTGCCCAACAGCTTGACAGCAGCATCCATCAGATACAGGAGCGTCTGCACTACGAATAAGAGGAAGACAAGCCTGAAGAGATCTGAAGGCTTACTCCCCGTTTTCTCCTTCATGCAGGCCTAATGATCCTCCTGCTCGAACTTTCTGATTTCTTCCAGGATATTCATTGCCTCCCGGACAGGCTTTGCACTGTCGGTCTCTAATAAATAGCGTACCCAGCGCAGGTGCAGATTCTGGTAGTTGATTTTGCTGATGGCCCAGATAACCATCGGTACGAGTAAAGCGCTGAATGCCAGCTGGTTACTCACCAGGTTTGGTTGCCGTACTGAAAAATATCAATTCCTAGTAGCCATTCAAAACCCACTACAGCGTAGCAGAGGTAAAAGGGAAGCGCCAGTAAAGTGAGCTTAACCAACCTGATGCGGTGACTGGCCAACGCCATCAGCTTCTTCTGAATTTTAGTGACAGGTTTGGCAAAGTTGACCTGCGAAATGTAATACAGTTGCCCAATGGACGCGATGATACCGCTCAGGGCAAATAATAATATGATACCAGCTGGGATGTATAACTGCGGCTGTCCCAAATGATCGAGCATGTATCTGCTCAGCAAGTTACTGAACACCAGGAAAAGGATCAGTTCAATGCTGCGGTACAGGGCCAGGGGAAGCAGCCGGTTGCGGCTTTCCTTCAGCTTAAGTTGGCGGAATAATTCACGGTTGAGTGTAATCTGCTGCTCAAGTTTTTGGTCTGTTTCCTGCCACGATTATTTGAGGGCTTCTAATTCCATGACTTAAAGGTTTCTCTGGGTTTCAAATTGTTTTCTTAGTTGTTTTCGGATGCGGTTGATCTTACTCCCAACATTGGTGACCGTAATTCCAAGGATATCGGCAATCTCCTGGTAACTTTTGTCTTCCAGGTAGAGCAGCATCAGTGCCTTATTCATGCGGTCCATCTGACTGATTAGCTGACGTAGCCTGAGGAGCTGCTGATCGTGGGTGTCGTCGTAAGGGTCGTCCGCAATCCGCAGCAGTTGGGTATCCAGGGTTCCGAAGGTCACTTTGCGTCGGCCTTCCTTACGAAGGAAAGAAATCGCTGTGTTGAGGGCAATGCGGTACATCCAGGTAGAAAGCTTATAGCGCTCGTCGTACTTCGGATAAGCTAGCCACAGCTGACTGATGATCTCCTGTACCAGGTCCTGGAACTCCTCCCGATCCCGGCAGTAAGTGTGGCTGACCTTATAGATTAGTTTTTTATGGGCATCCAGCACCGATAGAAATTGTTCCTGATCAGGACGCATGGTATCCGCTTCTCGGAGTGACTTGTTAAACTGTTTGATATATGATTCGCACTGACTCTTAAAAAATCACAGGCATCGCTATTTTTTTTTCAATATAATCGCTTTGCCAGAAGAACGCTGGGGAAATCCGCAGAACTTTACAAACTTGTTATCCGGATGCAGGTTATTTGCAAGTAGACTGATAATTGACCTTGATACTTTCTTCCATCGTTCACACAGTACAAGTCTGTGCTAGACTAGGTGTTAGGCATGCGGTCCTTTCACCGGGTTCCCGCTGTGCGCCCCTGAGCATTGCTTTCGCCCGTCACCCCCACGTGCAGGTGCGCACGCTTAGCGATGAGCGATCGGCTGCTTTTGTGGGACTGGGTATCGCTCGTCAGCGGAGAGAACCGGTAGTGTTGGTGTGCACATCCGGCTCGGCAGCGTACAACTATGCGCCGGCCGTAGCCGAGGCTT
>CAZZGE010000326.1:0-4343 GCA_964653665.1 uncultured Porifericola sp.
TGTTTCTTCCATATACAAAAATTAAAAATTTCTATAATTTATATGTGGGAAATGTCAGTTCTATGATTAGATGGTACTGGTCTGTGGTGATAGCCAGCTTTTTGCCAATCTCTATACTGGGACGAAGCTTGCCTTTTTTGATCATCTCGGCATAGGGCTGGAAAATAGAAAACACTTTTTCCTGATGAGGAATAGATTGCCCTTTCACTAGGCGACGCTCTACCAAGTCTATGTGTTTGACCAGCATCTGATGAAAGTAGCTCAAGGCTTCCAGGCGAGCTGTTTCCAACGGGCTGTCCGGGGTATAGTGCAGCAATACATCGCTAACTTTACGGCTCAATGCCCGGCTTTTCTTCAGATAACTAGCTGTGGATTTTTTCACTCTTTCTTCTTTGTCCCCCCCTCCACTACTGCTCTTTCCTACCGCCCGCATCAGAATTTTCAGGGCTTTGCGCCAGCTTTTGCTCTTGCGCCAACCCGGTACGCCCAACTGCTCTACCGTATCAATGCACTTACGCGCCACCGCCCGGCACTATCCCAAAGCAAATTGTAATCGGTCGGGAAATGGGTGTCTGTCTCTATGACAAAACTATCGGTCTTGCAACGCAAGGCAACCGTTTCTTTTTTTTTTGAATACCTGATGTCCCACCTCTACGATGACATCATTGATCTGCCCAAGTAACTCATCGTCCAACAGGCTTACATTGTCATAGATGTTCTGGTATTCGTATTGCTTACCCAGGGTATAATCGCTGGGCAGCACGCCCATCACCCCTCGCAGCAAGGTATCGTAATTGGACATGTAGTGCAATTGATCGTAGGAGGTGTTCATGCATAATCGTACTTGGCTCAATACAAATATCTCCCACAAACTCATCCCCAAACGCCCTGTGCACTTCTTGCCTTGGGCAATTTTTGCCGACAACAAAGAAAAAATCCGCTCATTCCACTCCCCATCCACATAGATATATTGAATAGAAGCCATCAGAGCGGCCATATGGCTCCGTGTTTTGGTCGGTATCTTTACTTCTTCGATCAGGGTGCATCCCAGGCTAAGTTGGGCTTCAAATCGTTGGCGCATAGCAATGATTAACTTAGGTTTGCCTCGAGTCTACCAGCCCTCAGGGATTTCTACAACCCATAAATCAACATTCTTGCCGTTTTACATGAATTTGATGCCCTAGATTGATTAGAGATTTGTCCATAAAATCCTGCCTCATTGCATAAAAAACAAATGTTTTGAGTTTTCTTAGAGACACTACATAGTTACTAAAATTTAGGGGTGCTACGTGGTAACGTATAGCGAGCAGGTAGCACGATCGTTTATTTTTTCATTAACTCCCTGGAAATGATAAATCGCCGTAACTTCCTGAAAACATCTGCCCTCAGCAGTTTGGGTTTACTTGGCTTTAGCGGGATGACTTCCCTGTCCCGTAAGGCCCTTGCTGCTGCACCACCCCTGCGTATCACTAAGATAGAAACCGTCCGCTTTAGCCCTCAACTGCAGGTAGGCGGCCGGGGCATCCAATGGATGTGGGTTCGCCTCCATACCAACGAAGGGATAATCGGTACGGGCGAGACATATCCCTTCAACGAAGCCAGTGAAGCGGCCATTAAAGATCTGCAGTGGCATAGCTGGATGAGTAAATTACTGGGGTCTAACCCGTTAAACATTGAGCATACCTGGGATCGTATCTTTGAGCAGAACGCCTACCATGTATTTGGCGGTGCCGAGATGCGTGCCCTCTCAACCATTAACCTGGCACAGTGGGACATACTGGGGCAGGCCGCCGGTATGCCGGTTTACCAGTTGCTGGGTGGCTCATCCGACCAGCGCTGCCGGGTGTACAACACCTACACCAATGCCCGCAATATCAATGGCTGGACACTGGAAGAGGATATGGATAAGATTGCCAGGTTCCTGGTGGAGCAGAAGATACCGGCCATTAAGTATTGCCCTTTTGACAAAGTAGGGCGGCGCAACCGGGGAGAATACATCTCCAAGCCGGAGATGGAATTCTGCCTGGACTGGATACATCGGGTGCAGGACGCCGTAGGCTACCAGCTGGAGATAGGCTGCGAATTTCACAGCATCTGGAGCCTGCCCAGCGCCGTACGGATTGCCAAGGCCCTGGAACCTTTTGATGTGCTGTTCCTGGAAGACATGCTGCTGCAGGACGATATGCAGGCCTATAAGGTGCTCTCCCAGGAGACCTCTATCCCGCTGGCCATCAGCGAGCGCCTGGCCACGCGCTTTGGCTTTCGTGAGATGTTGGAAAGCCACATAGGCGGCGTTGCGATGTACGATCTCACCCAGTGCAGTGGTATCTCAGAAGGCAAAAAGATCTCCGACATGGCCAACACCTATTACGTACCTACCATGATGCACACTGCCGGCGGCCCCATCCTCTGGTACGCCTCTACACAACTGGTGCCTGCGATCACCAATTTATTTTTTGTAGAAAGCGTGTATCCTAATTGGAAAGAGCGTTATCCCTTCTTCTTTGAGAATGTACCGCAGGTAGAAAATGGCGCCGTCCGTCCGCCGGAAGCCCCGGGCCTGGGACTGATCTTCAAAGAAGGCCAGTTTGAACGAGATGATGTCATCGTGGAAACCATCGCTGAAGCCTAAACCTATCCACTGACCAAAGCAGGCTGAGGGGGCTTTTCTAGCTTCATGTTTCTTCTCAACCCTACCAGTACTGTAACGCTGATGGTCAGCATGGCGATGGTCAGGGTGATGAGCGCAAAGCCTACGATTGCCTCGGCCAGGGGTGTCCCCTGATTTCCTTGCGCAGCTACGGTCAGCGGGGCGCCAGCGTCCAGGACAGCCGCTACCAGGATACCGGCCCAGTTGGCAAAAGTGCCGTAAATTGCCAGTGCATAGGTGATTTTTAGCCAACGGACTGACAGTTTTACTCTGTGCCAGATGAGGCCCAGTACGATCAGGAAGATACCGTTCAAGATACCCTCCAGGTGACTGGAAAGCCCCATTCGGGGGTTAGCCATCACCGGTATGAACAGGCCTACGATCAGGCCCAGGAAGAAGAGTAGGACACCAAAGAAAATGAGCTTTTCAGCCAGTCGTGTAGTGAGTGTTTGTTTATTCATGTTGATTGAGATTTTTTCGTGTTGTTAAGATTGGTTAAGTAAGAATGCGAACACACCATCAGGTCCGGATAATCTCCATACCTGAAATTTGTCCCTTACCTGCATAATTCAATTAGTCGAGTTCTACCTCTCCGGGCAGTACGATAAATTTTTGTCGCTCCCGGTTGAACACCGAGGGGTTTTGCCCGGTGATGCGTTTAAAGTCCTTGATGAAGTGTGCCTGATCAAAGTAGCCGCAGTAGTAGGCTACGCTGGTCAGGTCTAGCGAACGGTTTTGCTCCAGCACCCGCATCACCCGGTTGAGGCGGGTAAGCCTCAGGTACTGCTTAGGACTGAGCCCTAAAACCTCCCTGAATTTCCGCTCCAGGTGCCGCTGGCTGACGTTGACATGCTCAGAAATCTCCCGAATATTGACCTCTCCGGAATTACGCATCAGTTCAGCAGCCCGGCTCACCACGTCAGCCTCTGGTTCCTGTTTCTCCAGCATCCTGAGCAGGAAAGCTTCAGCGCGGCTGATCATACCGGTGACCTGCTTTTCCTCTCTTATCTGTTGACAGAAGTCTCGGATATCTTTGCCTAGCATGAGCGTAAGGTCTTCAAAACGCTCCAGTACTTCCGCACTATAGATGCCAAACAGTCGTGAAAGTGCCTCGGGCTTGAAACGAATCGTAAATACCGGCACTGTGCTGGGAAAGCGTATTTCCTGCGCCTGTGTAATCAGACCGATCAGCATAAAGTCAGGCGTAGGGCTATACTCATCCGGCCCGGGCAAATGACAACGCAGGTCGTCCAGGTGAATGATCAGTTCCAGGCACGCATTGGGCACCATCTGAAACGAAGCAGTGCGTGCTGCGTCCAGGTTAAAGGTACCACTCCAGTAACATTCTACATAGGGCTTTAGGAGTGCTGAAGATGGATACTCCTGGAAATGAAAATTCATGGCTAACTTTATTATACTTAACTTTGAACTGCGATAACAACAATATAATGATTTATCAGGAATGAAGCGGCGTACGCTCCCACACCTCACGTAGTACTACATCCAGATCAGCCAGTGCCTGACGGCAGTCTCCGTTAAACGATGAGCCGTGCATGGTAGCGAGTGTTTTAGGCTGCAGTGCCGCGAGCGACTCCAGGATACCGGCGGTCTGTGCAGTGTAGGGCGTATAGCCCATGAGTGGCCCCTGCTCAAACTCCAGGAGCGATTTTTTGTGCAACTCCAGTATATCCTT
>CAZZGE010000327.1:0-4304 GCA_964653665.1 uncultured Porifericola sp.
AATGGACTTACACGGGTGATCCTCTAGTTAGCTAATTAAATAATCGTTACACTAGCCATATTGAACTGCACCAAAACCATTAGAGATTGAGGAAAATATTGAAAGATACAAACGTAGCCATCAATTTCGCCTCCATGCTTGCATGGAAATCTCGCTTCGGAACCTCAAAACACACTTATATGAAATTTAATTTTTTCGTCCTCCTGCTCTTAGCTGCCTGCGCTCAGCAAACGGAAAATGATGAAACTCAAATCATCGGAAAAGCGAAGTCCGACCAGATCGTACTGATTTTTAAAGACCCGCCCTCTCCCTGGAGGGTTCGTAGAGAAGCGGGCGGGTATACGCCTGCAAGATGCGAAGTCAGCTACTACGATGACAATTATATTCATCAGAAGTATTTTCCGGATTCACTGGCCAGCTACGATACGCTTAGGATTTATTCTACAAAAGATCAGGTGGAAGTTTTACACGCGCACCAGGCATTTGATCATCTATCCTATATTTTTTACAATGGGGACACTGTGTTTTTCTCTTATGAGCAGCATACGCCCCATGCCCAGATATTGAACCGAGATGAAGATGAACTCATCACCAACTATGCTATTCACAAACGGCAGCAAATCACCGAAAGCAGCTTTCCTGCTTTGGCTGTTGCCAGAAGCTCTTTCTTTTTTTTAAAAGCAGAGAATTACCTGGGAAAAACGGATTTTAAAAAATCTATTCAGCAGGAGATTGACAGGGTGGAGCTTTTGTCGCTACAGCTTGCTGATGATGAATTAGAAAAAGAAACGTACTACCTGGACTCCTTATTCAGCAGTAATGTCATCAGCCAAAGTCAGAAAGATTATCTCAAAACTAAATCTACTTTTCATCACAGGGAGGTACAACTTCTGAGCGAGTACTCTGGCAGAATAGGTAAGAAAAATAATGTAACATTAGGAACCATGATAGATACAGAAGGAGGCAAATCTTTTTTGTCTTCACATCATGATTCTTTGCTTCACTACAGCTTTTACCGGGATATACTAAGATGGGTAACCAATCGCTATTATGCTACTGTGGTACCTAGAATCACATCCACTAAAGTAGTAGACAACCAGGCAGTCGCCGGTAGTAATTTGCCTGATTTTCGGGCTGTTTATGATTCAATCTCAAATAATGATTTTTTTTCTGAACAGGCGGCAAAGATGATGCTTTTAGCCACGATGGAAAATATAATGATCCATCACGACATAAACGATGCCCGGGAATATTTTATGAAGTTTGAAAAACAGGTCAAAGACAGTGCGCTGACTACATACCTGGCAACCAGGTATCAGATTGGCGGTAATGAACTGGATCCTGAAAATGATCTTATGCTTGTGTCCACGACCCAAGAAACACTCACTTACAATGAACTGATCGCAAAACACCAGGGTAAGCTGGTTTATGTAGATTTTTGGGCTAGCTGGTGTCGGCCCTGTCTGAAAGAAATTCCTTTATTGATGGCTATAGAGAAGGAGTATGCTGATAAAGAGATTGTCTTCATTCGGATTTCAAAAGATAAAGAGAATACAGCATGGATCAGGACTTGCGAAAAATATGAGATCGCTGATAACTCATATTTGGTAAAAAACCCATACAACTCCCGGCAACTGGAGCGCATGAAGATAGATTATATTCCGCATTATCTGCTTTATGACCAAAATGGGGATATGATCCAAGGCTATGCTCCCAGACCCAGTGATCCGGAATTGGTAGCTATCCTGGATCAAAACCTTAAAAGCTTATGAGTAACGATTATTCGCTGTAACGCCAAAGGGCGCCCTTCGTCAATCACTGGGAGCGTAATAATCGCACAAGAGTCAGTGCTGTTAGGCTTTTTAATGAAATCACAACGATATGTTTACCCTAACTTTGATACAAATATCCCTGCAATTTGCCCTAACTTTATAGCAAAAACCATAGAAAAATGCCCTAACTTTATGGCATGTTTCAAAGGAGTATTCATCAGGATCTAATGCAATGGCGGAATAGTAGCACTCGTAAACCTATGGTGATAAGAGGGGCTCGCCAGGTAGGTAAAACAACGGCTATCCATGCTTTTGCAAAAGAGTTTGATCAGTACTTGTACTTTAACCTTGAACTTGCTGAAGATAAAGAGCTTTTTCAGGGGTTTCGGGATATTGATACACTTTTGCAAGGATTGTTCTTCCTGAGAAACAAAAAACTGGACAAACTGAAACAGACCCTTCTATTTATAGATGAAATTCAGGAATTGCCGGAGGTGATGAACATTCTTCGGTATTTTTATGAGCAGGTGCCTGAGTTAGCTGTTGTGGCAGCCGGTTCATTGTTAGAAATACTTTTTAATCCTAGGGCAAATTTTCCGGTAGGCCGCGTAGAATACCGGGTCATCCGACCAGTTAGCTTTCCTGAGTTTTTAAAGGCAATGGGAGAAGAAGCCGCCCTGCATCAACTTCAGCAAGTACCCATCAATGACTTTGCTCATGAAAAAATGCTACGACTATTTCATACGTATGCATTACTAGGCGGAATGCCGGAAGTGATACAGCATTATGCCCTGCATAGGGATCTTGCTGCCTTGGCACCAATTTATGAATCATTGATTGCGGCTTACCTGGATGATGTAGAAAAGTATGCTGGCAATACCTCACAAATTCAATATATCCGTCATGCGATACGCTCGGTTTTTAAAGAGGCCGGTCACCGCATTAAGTTTCAGGGCTTTGGCCGGTCCGATTACGGATCCAGAGAAATGGGAGAAGCACTGCGAACCATAGAAAAAGCACTGCTTATACATCTGGTTTTTCCCCAGACCCATGCCACATTACCTTTGATGCCCGATCATCGTAAATCGCCCCGACTGCAGGTGTTAGATTCAGGTCTTATGAATTTTTCTTTAGGCATTCAAAAAGAAATATTCAAAACAGAGAACTTAGACCAGATATATCAGGGAATGCTGATCGAACATCTCGTGGGACAGGAAATACTGGCTAGCCAAAGTAATGTATTGAGTGGGTTGCACTTCTGGGTACGGGAGAAGAAAACATCGCAGGCAGAAGTGGATTTCCTGTATCCTTACAAACAGCACCTCATTCCGGTAGAAGTAAAATCCGGAGCTGAAGGTAAGTTGCGTTCTTTGCATTTATTTATGGATATGGCCCCTCATGACACAGCAGTACGCTTCTATGCGGGAAAAACCATGGTTAGTAAAGCTAGTACACCGGATGGTAAAACTTACCAACTTCTTAATTTGCCTTACTATCTGGTGTCTCAACTTAAAAAATATTTGGACTGGATGAAAGAAAGGCAAAATGCGGAATAAGCTTATCGGAAGAGCATTCATCTCTTGGGACAGTCAACACAGCAATGAGTCGTGACACATCGCCCAGGCAGCTTTTTCAATGAGAGCAGGAAATCAGCATCCCGGTAGATGAGCTGCCCGCCGACACCTACTTCCTCCGCGTCAAACTCAACGGCAAGTACGAAACCCGGCGGGTGATTGTTCAATAAAGCTTATGCGTCTTTCGTTTTAGATAAGTCAAATGTACACAGCTGAGTAGGTTCAAATCTCTGAGAAAGAGAAAAATTGACAACTCCATGCAAATAAGGAAAGAAGAGCGTAAAGCTGAGGCGTGCATAGAGCAGCAGTTGTAAACAGATAAACCAAACAGAAATTCATACCGAAACCGCAAAAACATGAAACATCCATTTTATTTATGCTGGGCCATCTTTCTCATCTTTACTCAATGTAATGATAAAACACTGGAAAAGCCTGTTTCGGAAATGCTCGTTGGCTCATGGGTTAATATTGATGGCCCTAACACTATAGAAGTGGATACGGAAAACAACTTCATCGTGAAATTTGGTAAGAGTACCAGTGATACTTTAAAGTATGAATTTAGTGGAGCGAATAACTTGATAATCTCTGATTCAAAGGTCAGGTATGAATGTAAGTACAAATTTTACGAAATCAATCGCTTGGAATTAGCCATTGCTAGTTATCCGTATTCAGAAAAAGAAACCAGTGTCTACAGGCGAGTAGAATAGTACTATTAATAGCTTGTTTAAGTTTCTAAAAAACACTTGAATTCAACCAATAAATGCAACTTTTAGATTTGGAGGCATAGGCTACTATTTTTCAAAACCGAAAGAGGTAAAAAATACCTCCTTCTGGTTTTGATGGGAAAGGGTTATTTTGCCTCCTCAAATCGCTAAAAATAAAGTTGCAAATGACACACCTTACCGTAGCGCAAAGATACACAATCTCAAGTATGCTCAAAAATGGCTATTCACAATCT
>CAZZGE010000328.1:0-4289 GCA_964653665.1 uncultured Porifericola sp.
TTAAGTAAATTTTTAAGTTGTGCCACTTTATCGGGATAAGCCGCCTGCAGATTATTAGTTTCTTCAATATCCTCGGCAAGGTTGTAAAGCTGAATGTCAGGTAGTTGGAATTCCTTCGCTGTTAGGGCGGGGATCGCTCCAGCCTCCCGAACCCGGGCACATAATCAGCTTCCAGTCACCTTGCCGGATAGCAAATCTACCTTCTAGAGAATGGTGTACTGTAGCTTCTCTTAGTGGCTTTTGATAATCTTCTTGTAGCAAGACTTGCAGAAAGCTGTAACTATCCTCAGCTGCATTATCCGGCAATTCTACGCCTAAAAAGTCGGCGCAGGTAGCCATCAGGTCAGTAGTACAGATTACCTCATCGGTCACTAAAGGCTGAGTGATACCTGCCTTCCAGTTTACAATGAAGGGTACCTGGTGTCCACCCTCATAAATATCAGCCTTATGTCCTCTAAATACATAGCTGGGGTCATGATCTACGGTAGCTAGTTCCTCAAAATCAGCCCGCGGTGAACAGCCGTTATCACTGGTGAAGATGATCATGGTATTATCACGTACCCCTTGTGCCTCAAGGGCATCAAACACTCTTCTGACAACATCATCTACCTGGAGTACAAAATCACCATAAAAATTAGTATTACTTTTACCCATAAACTCAGTGGTAGGCAGAATCGGGGTATGGGGAGCAGGAAGGGCAAAGTACAAAAAGAATGGCTCAACCCCTCCAGCCTGATCGTTGATATAGTTAACAGCTTTTTCGGTCAGGTCATCTAGTGTCAGCGTATGACTGAAATCTTCAGCAGTTGGGCCCTTTCTCCAGAACCCTTTGGTATCCGCATTTACAGTCGTGTCTATCTGCGTAGAGGTAGTCATACTGTTTTCTGTATAAACATAGGGTGGCATATCCAGTGAGCCGTTAAAACCGAAAGAATAATTAAAACCACGGTCCTCAGGCCCGTTTTTTATAGCTTTTGAGTAGTCAACAGCCGGATTATTATTGAGTGTAAACAAGTCGATATTCACCTCATCTTCACCGAAAGACCAGTCCCAGCCTAAATGCCACTTCCCGACAAACCCTGTATGATATCCATTGTCCTGAAGGAGGTCGCCAACGGTAAGCCTGTCAGGCTCTATCAGTGCTTTTGAGTAGCCACTCAATACAAAACTTTTTAATGTTGAACGCCAATTATACCTACCAGTCAGAATACTATAGCGCGTAGGTGTGCATACCGCAGAACTGGTATGTGCATCGGTAAAGGCTACCCCTGTTCTTGCCAGGTCATCCAGGGTGGGAGTGATTATTTTAGATTGCTCATTAAAAAATGACACATCCCCATAGCCCAGGTCATCAGCCAGTATGTAGACTACATTGGGGGGGTATACCAATTGATTGGGCATTCATTTCTTGATAGTACCCAGTCATACCGAATAGCAAAGCCAGGACAAATACTTTTTTCATGGTTGAATAGTTTATGAGGCAACAATTTCCTCAGTGAGAGACTGTTCCCATTCTTTTAAGCCGTTGTTAAGTTCCTGAAACTTTTCAGGATTTTTTTCCTTAAGATTTTCTGTCTCAGCAGGATCCTGCTTAAGATTAAACAGTAACTGATCCTCTCCATCAATCACTAGCTTCCACGGCCCTTTGCGAGCAGCCTTTCTTCCTTTAAATCTCCAGAAGACCAGGCGCTCCTCTTTTACCTGATTATCTTGCCTACTAAGCAAATGATCGGCTATGCTCTTACCTGAAAAATCTTTAAGCTGATCTACATCATCCCCTAGCAGATCTACAATAGTAGGAAAAATATCCATTGACATTACCAGCTTATCGCTGACAGAACTTTCAATTTTGTCTTGCCAGTAAAAAATGGCAGGCACCCGATGCCCACCTTCGTAAACCTGACCCTTTTGACCCTTAAAAGGATCATTAGATCCAACATTACGTGTAGCCCCATTATCAGAGCAAAAAATCACCAGGGTATTATCAAGCACATTTGCTGTTGCCAGGCCCTGCATCACTCTCCCCACATTTTCATCTAATGATTCAATCATTTCCTTGTAAGCAACTTCCTTATCTGCTCGTTTTCCCTGTACAACAAACTCACCGGCGACAGTCCTTTCGGCCTGATCATCCGGGCCCTGGTAAGGATAATGTGGCGCTCCGTGAGGTAGCCCTCTTCTGCCTGAAGTTCCTGATCAAACCACCAGTCTTCGTAACCTTCCTGGTCAATGTGGCTAAAGTAATCTACATTGCCGCTTACAAAACCCACAAAGTGATCAAACCCCTGGTTGATAGGGCCAAATTCGGGCTGATAACCGAGGTGCCATTTTCCGTAAATAGCAGTTTCATAGCCTTTGTCTTTCAGAAATTCAGCCATGGTAAGATGATCAAGGGACATACCTGTTTCTCTATGGCTTTTCGCGGTAACCACCCCTTCAATTCCGGCTTCCTGGGGATACATACCGGTAAGCACAGCAACTCGGCTGGGGCTACATACTACTCCGTTAGAATGAAAATCAGTAAGTTTTAGCCCCTCCGCTGCCAGTGCGTCAATATTAGGTGTACTAACTTCTGTATTACCATAGCAACCCAGATCCCCGTATCCTAGATCATCTGCCATAATTAATACGATGTTGGGTGTAGGGTCAGGAGTCTAGGAGCAGGCTCCTAATAAAATAGCCAATACAATAAGAAAACATCTAACAAGTGGGCTTGATTTTATCAGCCAAGCGAAGCAGAACGGTGAGTGATGCATATAGGTCATTTGATTATCTTGATGTATATAGAAAATTTGTGAACCCAGCGGATGATCAGTTAGAAATGCAAAAAATAAATCCTGATTGAGTTTTTAAATTAACTCGCTGGTAATATTGAAATTCTGCTAAAGATAGCTATTCTGGTCACAGTCCGCACTTCATATCCTAAGGCCAGAAGGAAGATTGATATCCTTTGATTAGCTTAATAAAGCTACAGCTGTATTTATTGTACATTGACTCTATTGATTCCGGAGTTGGAAGCATAGTACTAGAACCGTAGAACCCTTCGCAACATTTTCCTTTCCGAGTAAACGTCTTGATAGTCTTGCTGAAATGCCAGATATCTCTGCTAGGATGCTTTATTAATTGAATGGAGCTGTTCAGCTTCTTACTGAGATGGTTTTGCTTTTTTCCGAGGCATCTTCTGGGAATTTCCTTAGTTGATATAACGAACACATCTAACCAAGCTACGTAGGGCATCCTCAGAATAGGAAAATAGTGCATTTGGTAAGAAAAGAAGCCCATTATTGGCTAATATAGTTTTGTTAAAATGCAAGGTTTTTACTGTATTTAGCAATTATCATTGCATATGATACAATACACTTCTCAATATCAAGCTCAAATTGACGCTTTTGCCTCACTTTACCAACTTAGACTCAACCCTAAAAATCGTTGGATCCAACTGCGTCGGCAGTCCGATATCCTTTCTACTGCCTTGGGACGACATGGTGAAGATATATGCCAAGGGATTCAGTGATAAGTTAGGGGCCAAAGCGATCAACCCTCGTATCATTATCGGAGCCTTCATCATAAAGCATAAGCTTAGGCTTTCCGATGAAGAGACGGTACTGACCATCAGCGAAAACCCTTACCGAAAGGTCGGCCCCGATGAAGTTTTTCCTTGGCTTACAGGACTACAGCCCTGAGCCTGTTTTTGCGCCCAGCCTGTTCGTTGAGATCAGGAAAAAATTGGGCGAAGATACCTTCCATAAACTCAGCGAATTGCTTATCACCACTACACACCCTGAATTAAAAGATAAAAAACCTGGTAGGCCAGAAGAAACTAATACCAACCGAGGAAAACTCAAGATTGATGCTACTGTGGCCGACCAATATATCCGCTATCCTAACGACCTGTCTTTGGTCAATGAGGCCAGGATCAAGACAGAACAGATCATTGATCTGCTTTTTGAAGAACTCCGGGATGAGTTAAGCGTCAAACCCAGGACGTATCGTAAAGTAGCGCACCAGCGATACCTGCAAGAAGCCAAAAAAAGAAAGAAAACAGCCAAGTCTGTACGTAAAACTCTTCGTTACCTGCTCAACTGTGTAGAAAGGAACCTGGCCTACATTGACCAGATGCTGGACAGGATACAGTGCATGGCTTTTCCACTATCTCACAAATACCAACGCCAGCTTTGGGTAATCCATACTTTGTACCAGCAACAGAGAACCATGTATGAAAACAAAGCAAACCGCTGTGATGACAGGATCGTAAGTATTTCCCAGCCCCATGTAAGGCCCATTGTCAG
>CAZZGE010000329.1:0-4274 GCA_964653665.1 uncultured Porifericola sp.
CGGTAATGAATACTGATACCGCAGCGTTTGACAAAATCATGGACGTCAACGTTAAGGGTCCGCTTGAACTGGCCAAGCTGGCTTACCCCCATCATGAAAAGAACGAGGTGGTGGTTCGGTGATCAATATCAGCAGTATTGAGGGTATTTACCCCCGGCCAGGGCCTGTACAGTATCAGCAAATCAGCCATGATCGCGATGAGCAGGGTGCTGGCCCATGAGTGGGGCGAAGACCACATCCGCGTCAACACGATCTGCCCCGGCCTGGTTAAAACCAAGTTCAGCGAAGCTTTGATCAGCAACGAGAAAATCCTTAAGGGGGTAATGGCCAAGCAAGCCCTGCCCCAGATAGCCGAACCGGAAGACATCGCCGGGCTATGTCTCTTCCTGGCTTCCGAAGCATCTTCCTTCTGCACCGGCGCCGTCTATACCGCCGACGGAGATTATAACATTTAAGCCAAAAATTGGGCAAATCTCAAAGATTCACCAAAGTTCCAGCAGTTGTCCCACATCTACGAACCACCATTAACTCACAGGCCCACTGTACTTAATACAGTATACACTCGCTCGCGTCCCGCGAGTGAGCGATATCCAGACAGGCCTCTGGCCTGTATACAGCTTAACTAAAGAACAAAACCCCAATGATAGACCTATTTGCCACCGACCGACTTAGAGAAATCTACCCCAAGGTACAGCAGTTTGTAGAAGAAGAACTGCTAACCATTGAGCCCGAATTGCTCAAAATACACTTTAGCTAGGCTGCCAAAATTTTGGGAGAAAAGCGGCATAAGGCCAGATCTCTGGGTCTCTGGGCGCCTTACCTGCCGGAAAAAGAGGGCGGCATAGGTCTGGGTATGATGGAGTTTGCCCAGTTGAGCGAAATCCTGGCGCATACGCCCTTCGGCCACTACACCCTCAACTGCCAGGCACCCGATATCGGTAATATTGAGTTGCTGCACAAATACGCCTCTTTTGAATTAAAAGACCGTTACCTGAAGCCGCTGATGCAGGGAGAGATCCGTTCCTGCTTCTCTATGACCGAGCCGGATTTTGCCGGTTCCAACCCGGTCAACATGGGCACTACGGCGATGCGTGAGGGTGACGAATACGTCATCAACGGGCACAAGTGGTTCACTACCGCTGCCGATGGTGCTGCCTTTGCCGTAGTAATGGCGGTGACTAATCCGGAAGCTTCTCCTTACCAGCGAGCCAGTATGATCACCGTGCCTACCGATAATCCCGGCTTTCATCTGCTCAGGAACATCCCCATCATGGGCGAAGCAGGAGAGGGTTATCATTCGTACGGGGAGATACGCTACGAAAACTGCCGGGTGCCGGCAAGCAACCTGGTTGGCGAAGAGGGTGCGGGTTTTCTGCTGGCGCAGGAACGCCTGGACCCGGGCCGTATCCACCACTGCATGCGCTGGCTGGGTATTTCTGAGAGGGCTTTTGATCTGATGTGTCAGCGGGCGGCCAACCGTAGCCTGGGTAGCGAGCCGTAGGCTGGGACATAAGCAGACGGCACAAAACTGGATTGCCGAAAGCCGTGCCGAGATCAATGCCGCCCGCTATATGGTGCTGCATGCTGCCCAGAAGATGGACCGGGAAGGGACTAAAGCCGCTCGAATTGAAATATCAACGATCAAATTCTACGTGACCGACGTGCTGATGAAAGTGCTGGACCGGGCCATACAGGTGCACGGTGCGCTGGGAGTCACCGATGATACCGTCCTTTCTTACTGGTACCGACATGAACGTGGTGCCCGTATTTACGACGGCCCCGACGAAGTACATAAGTCCTCTGTTACGAAGTCTGTTTTTAAACAGTACGGATTAAAAATTTGAAAATCACAAATTGAAAATTTCAGATTTCAAACACCAAACACATATTATTGACCAGGCCCAGAAAGTGAGAGAAGGTGAAAGCCTTGATACGGACAAGCTCAAAAGATATTTACAAGAACAACTGGAAGACTTTTCCGGAGATATAGAAATCAAACAGTTTCCCAGCGGCTACTCCAACCTGACTTACTCACTCAGGGTCAGAAAGAAAGAATACATACTACGTCGTCCGCCCTTTGGTGCCAATATCAAATCGGTCCATGACATGGGGCGGGAGTACCGGGTACTCAGTGTGCTCAAACCTGTTTATCATCAGGTGCCTCAGCCGGTGCACTACTGTGAGGATGAGTCGGTAATCGGTGCACCCTTCTACCTGATGGAACGGGTGAAAGGCATCATCCTACGTAACAAACCGCCGCAGGGTCTGGAACTCACGCCCAAACTCATGCGCAGTATTTCCAAATCAGCAGTAGATAATCTGGCTGATCTGCACAGTCTTGATCTGGAGCAAAGCGGTCTCATTGGCATGGGTAAGCCGGAAGGCTACATGCAGCGGCAGGTAGAGGGCTGGATCAAACGCTACTATCGCGCCGAGACAGAGAAGGTCGCAGGCATGGACCAGGCTGCTCGTTGGTTGCAGGAAAATCAGCCTGCCGAAAGTAGCGTAGCCTTCATCCACAATGATTATAAGTACGACAACCTGGTGCTTGACCCGGAAAATCCCAGCCGCATCATTTCGGTACTGGACTGGAAAATGGCCACGGTGGGCGACCCGCTGATGGACCTGGGCACCAGCCTGGGCTACTGGGCGGAGGCCAATGACAGCCCCGCCCAGTAGCCCTTCAACTTCACCTGGACACCCGGCAACCTGACGAGACAGGAACTGGTGGAGTGCTACGCGCAGCGCAGGGGTATAGATCTACCCGATATGCTGTTTTACTACGTGTTCGGCGCTTTCAAAATCGGGGTAATTGTACAGCAGATTTATGCCCGCTTCCAAAAAGGCTACACCCAGGACCCTCGCTTTGCTGGGCTCATCCACGTGGTGCAGGCTTGTGCGGCTAATGCGGAGCGGGCGATGCAAACCGAAAAGATTAGTTTTTGAAGCTTTTGGCAAAGAGGTAGTCACCACAACTGGTTATTTTCCATTCTACGTATAATCACCCTGGAATTAGAATGTATATCCCAGAGACAGGCGAATGGTGCGATTGAAGGTGGACAATTCATCAAAACTATCTACCGTGAGAAATCCAAATTCTCCACCGAGATTCATATTAAAACCACCGTCAAACTCATAGCCCAGCCCCAGTACCAAACTGGTATCCAGTTCGCTGACACCGTTGGATGTATCTTCATCTTGTATCACAAACTCGTCGTTGACAGTAAGGCTATAGGTACTGCCAAAGTGATAGGAAAATTGCGGTCCGGCGTATAGATTGAAGCCCTCAGCCACATACAGCCTTAGTAGCAGGGGCAGATCTATATAATTGGAGACAACCGTACCTTTTACCAGGATACTGCTTCCCAAATCCAGGGTAGTGCCGGTTCCTTTTCTCGTGTACATAATGCCAGGCTCTATCGCAAATATTTCGCCGAGGCGTACATTGAAGTACATACCCATATGGAAGCCAGTAGTAGCTTCCCAGGCATCGGGAAAGACCCTCTGTCCTTCAAACTCCAGGTAAGGGAATTCGTTCGTCCAGCTATTCAGGTTGGGGCCTGCCCGCAAGCCGACCCGTGATTGGGGGTAATCCTGGCTCTGAGCTTGCAGCACAACAGTGCATAAGAGAAGTGTCAGGGAAAAAACCAGGCTAAGTTTCCATACTTTTAGGGCAGACGTAATGCTAATAAATTTCATAGGAATGTAGTTTATGACCAGTGGTCAATGAAGTAAGTATCCCTTGGTAGCACAGGAAGCATAAAGGTTACCCTCCCCGGTAGAGAAACTGGCTTTACCCAGCCCTACTGGCGACCTATGCTGTGATTACTTCATGAAATTTACTTCTGGCAAAACTATAGCATGGCTGCTCCTTCATAGCTTTTTTCTATATTAAGCAGTGTGAGTTAATAATCACTTAAGCCAAACCGTATGCAACGCAAGCTTTCAGATATTCAGCACATACTTATCCTTGGCAGCGGAACGCTGGGACTCAGGACCGGGCTTCAGTCTGCCCTGAGTGGTTTTGATACCACCATTTATGACATCCAGGAAGAGGCCCTCAACAGTGCGAGAAAGGTTCAAGACAAGATCTCAAGGGGACTGCTCAAAGAAGGAAAAAGCTTCCATCTCAATCAAAAAAGCAGTAGAACTTACCCACAGTATGCACCAAACCTTCTATACATTACCTGAATCAAGACATACAAAATCAAAGCCTTTGAAAATAGATGATGAACAGAGGGAGCTTTATGTGATTATTCAAAAATTGCTAGGGT
>CAZZGE010000330.1:0-4208 GCA_964653665.1 uncultured Porifericola sp.
TATCTCTTATAAATGGATGTAATATATTAAAACAATAATAATATTTTTTATTTAAAAAAATTAATAAAAAATATCAAAACAGGTATTTATATCTCATTTTATTCCATTATTCCTTTAGTTTCGATGGTTTCTTAATAAAATCTACCTGTAATTTTTTGCAAAATAAGGCAAAAAAAACCCGGTTAAAAACCGGGTTTCATTCCTAATATTTAAAGTCTATCAGGCTTCAGCAGCCTGCTCTACATGTACATAAGAGCGGCCTCTGGAGGTTTTCTTGAAGGTTACTTTTCCGTTGGTAAGCGCAAAAAGTGTATGATCCTTACCCATGCCAACATTATTACCAGGGTGATGCTTGGTACCTCTTTGCCGGATAATGATGTTACCAGCAGTAACATCCTGACCACCGTAAATCTTCACACCTAAGCGTTTACTTTCTGAATCTCTACCGTTTTTGGAACTACCAACTCCTTTTTTGTGTGCCATGATACTTTTATTTTAGGGTATAAACTTCA
Source organism: uncultured Porifericola sp. (assembly GCA_964653665.1). GTDB lineage: Bacteria > Bacteroidota > Bacteroidia > Cytophagales > Cyclobacteriaceae > Catalinimonas. The sequence continues at coordinate 513 of CAZZGE010000330.1, forward strand.
ATTTATTTAACTAGCTTTTCAGCCTGAGTGATCCAGTTATCGTTCTGGATGGTTTCGACAGTTATGCCATCAATGGCCTCGGCGATTCTAGTCATGTCATCATCGGTTAGTTTGCTCAACTGCTGGAAAGTAGTATATCCCAATTTGTTAAGCTCTTCAGCGTACATCTTCCCGATACCCTTGACTTTGGTGAGATCATCCTGCGTGTCAGGACTTGCTTCTTGCTTGGCCTCTTTTTTAGGATTTTCTTCTTTTGTGGCAGCAGGATCTTGACCACTTACTAGGATATCTTCAATTAAAACCTTAGTAAAACCCTGACGGTGGCCCTGGGTCTTTTTGTATCCTTTTCTTCTCTTCTTTTTGAATACAATGACTTTATCATTTCGTCCGTGGTCAAGGATCTTCCCTGTCACTTTGGCTCCACTTACGATTGGGGTACCAACATCCACCCCGGCATCACCTTCAATGAGGAGCACACGATCAAACTCGACGGAAGCACCAGACTCACCCTCCAGAGAAGGAGCGTATACGTACTGGTCTTTGGCTACTTTGAACTGCTTTCCGGCTATATCTACAACTGCGTACATATTATATATTTTGACAATCAGGGCGCAAATATAGGTTTTTGGGTTTGTTAATACAAACCATCCTCCTGCTTTTTTGCTGACCTTTAGCCCCCTACAACTTATGCGGATGCATAGGAACTTGAGCTATATCAGGGAAAGCTGTCGTGACATGGCTTCCGCCTCCTGCCGGGTGTACTGCGACTCGCAGTACTTCACCATCAGGTCTCTTTTTTTAGCAGCTTCGCTTCGGCTGATATAGCGCGGTGAGACAGTATAGACAGACTGGGCCTGTTTCCTGAGGAAATCAATTTCTAGCAGGTAAGCGATGGTATCTGAAATGGTGCGCTGACTCGTGCGGGTAGTATCTGCGATATCGCGGTACTTCCCGATAAAAAGGTGGGTTTTAGGGTTTATACTATTAAGTATATAGGTAAGCACCTTCCGTTTACCTTTGCCAAACTCTTTGGATGCCTGTAGCAGGTCTGGTAAAAAGGTTATGTAAAAGTGAGTCCCTTTATAGATTGTTTTTTCTACCACGGCAAACTCTCTTTCCTCTCCGGTATCAGCATTGATCCAACGCTCGTAGCGCACTTGTTCAGAAAGTAGGCTATTATTAGAATTATTTCCTTTATTTTTTTGATCAGCCATAGTCATAGTAAGTTGAAGAAACCTCCTAAAGGTAATGAAAATATTTGCTTTTATATATAAAAGCAAAAACTATTTCTGAAAAAAGCGATTTATTCCGAGCTTGTTCCTCTTTTTTGCTTGTTTTTTCAAATACACTTCCAAAAGGTTTTCTCCTAAACTTTCTTGATTTCCGGCCAAATGCTGGAAAACACATTTTTTGAAAAAAATCTTAATATTAATTGTATATTCATAAGTTACTGATAAACAATCATATATATTTTTGTATATTAAGTGTTTATCTAAATGTAATGGTCTAAACGTGAGTCAAAATCAACAAAACGACTTTTTCTTTCGAATCATAATAAACATATTTGTCTATACACTACACAGGAGATACTAGTATCTGATAATTTTCCCAAACATTTTACTTACGCTTTCATTTAGGTATACAAATATATTCGTTTTTTAATATTTATAAACACAGAAACACATGGATCAGAAGACACTAGAAGTGCAAGAACCCATCCTACAGGAAAATCCAAATCGTTTCGTCCTATTTCCTATTGAGCATCCCGATATATGGCAGTGGTACAAAAAATCTGAAGCCAGTTTCTGGACTGCTGAAGAAATAGATCTTAGCCAGGATTTTAAGGACTGGGAAAACATGACCGATGATGAGCGTCATTTCATTTCTCACGTGCTAGCCTTTTTTGCTGCCAGCGATGGTATTGTTAACGAAAATCTGGCAGAGAACTTTGTCAACGAGGTGCAGTATACTGAAGCCAAGTTTTTTTACGGTTTTCAGATCGCTATGGAAAATATTCATTCGGAGACCTACTCACTGCTTATTGATACCTATATAAAGGATCCCAAGGAGAAGAATGCCCTCTTTCGTGCCGTAGAGACGATGGATTGCGTTAAGAAAAAAGCCGACTGGGCCCTGCGGTGGATTGACGAAGGGAACTTTGCCGAAAGACTGATCGCTTTTGCTGCCGTGGAAGGAATTTTCTTCTCAGGAAGCTTTTGTTCTATCTTCTGGCTGAAGAAGCGCGGCCTGATGCCCGGACTGAGCTTTTCCAATGAACTGATCTCCCGCGATGAAGGTATGCACTGCGATTTTGCTTGCCACCTGTATAACCACCACCTGAATAACAAGCTTCCTAAAGAGACGGTGACCAAGATCATTACCGATGCAGTCGTGATTGAGAAAGAATTTGTCACCGATTCTTTGCCAGTAAGCCTGATTGGTATGAACGCCGACCTCATGTGCCAGTATATCGAATTCGTAGCCGATCGCCTGTTGGCCGAACTGGAGTGTGAAAAGGTTTACAAATCCAGCAACCCTTTTGATTTCATGGAAATGATCTCCCTGCAGGGTAAGACCAACTTCTTTGAGAAGCGGGTAGGGGAGTACCAGAAAGCCGGCGTGAAAAACAGCTCCGACGACCAAGGTAAGCCTAAATTCTCGCTGGACGAAGACTTTTAAAATTAAATCTACTATTTATATTATTCCTAAATTCATACAAACTCACCGCCCATGTTAGTAATCAAAAGAGACGGTAGGCGTGAATCAGTCAAATTTGACAAGATCACTGCCCGGATTGAAAAACTGTGCTACGGACTGGATGTCAACTACGTGCATCCGGTAGAGGTAGCCAAAAAAGTGATCAGTGGTATTTACGATGGTGTCACAACCGTGGAGTTAGATAACCTGGCCGCCGAGACAGCGGCAACCCTAACGGTAAAGCATCCTGAGTATGCAGTGCTGGCCGCCCGTATCGCCATTTCAAACCTGCATAAGGTCACCAGCAAATCGTTCTCTAATACCATGAAGCGGCTTTATAAGTATGAAGACCCTAAGACGGGCGAACATGCACCGCTGATCTCCAAAGATACTTATGCGATCATCAAGAAGCATGCGGCTCAGCTAGACTCTACTATCATCTACAGCCGTGACTATAATTACGACTACTTTGGGTTTAAAACGCTGGAGCGCTCTTACTTGACCAAACTGGACGGTAAAGTGGTGGAGCGTCCGCAGCACATGCTAATGCGGGTAGCGGTGGGAATTCACGGAGAGGATATTGCTGCGGTAATAGAAACGTATAACCTGCTTTCTGAGAAGTGGTTTACGCATGCCACGCCTACACTTTTCAATGCGGGTACGCCCAAGCCTCAGATGTCATCCTGCTTCCTGCTGACTGTGAAGGAAGATTCTATTGACGGCATCTACGATACGCTTAAGCAGTGTGCGCAGATCTCGCAGTCAGCCGGCGGTATCGGCCTGAGCATTCACCATGTGCGGGCTACCGGTTCTTATATCCGCGGTACCAACGGTGTCTCCAACGGCATCGTCCCTATGCTGCGTAACTTTGACATGACGGCCCGCTACGTAGACCAGGGCGGTGGAAAGCGCAAAGGGAGTTTTGCCATTTACCTAGAGCCCTGGCATGCCGACGTGTTTGACTTCCTGAACCTGAAGAAAAACCACGGTAAGGAAGAA
>CAZZGE010000331.1:0-4186 GCA_964653665.1 uncultured Porifericola sp.
GGCCTGGATATCCAGTTAAAAATCTGAATGGGCAGAACTGAAAATTCATCCATCGGAGAGGATGGCACAAAAGGTACATACGCCAATGCCCCCACCACAATGAGCGGGGCGGCCTCTCCCACAGCTCTTGAGACCGCAAGAATGATTCCGGTTAAAATGCCTCCAAAAGCAGCAGGCAGGGTCTGATGCCAAACCGTTTGCCATTTAGAAGCTCCCATCGCATCCGAAGCCTCTTTAATTTCCTTGGGAACAGCTTTAATCGCTTCACGGGCAGCCACAATCACAATGGGTAAAATCAGTAAGGACAAAGTCAAAGAGCCAGCCAATAAGTTTCCCCCCAATCCCAACACACGCGAAAAAACTTGCAAGCCCAATAAGCCATAGATAATGGAAGGAACGCCCGCTAAATTAGAAATGTTGATTTCCAATATTTTTGAAAACCAGCCTTTTTGCTGATATTCCTCCAAATATATAGCTGCGGCAACGCCAATGGGAAAAGCAAAAAAAGCGGTCAAGAACATGATCCAAACAGAACCTACCATAGCGGTGTAAATGCCAGATTTTTCCGGAAATCTGGAAGGCAGGGCCGTGAGAAAGTCCCACCCTAAGCGGTTGGTACCAATGTAAATGATGTACCCAATAAAAAATGCCAATAGGACCAGTCCTAAGAATGTGTTTACTATCCCAAATCCTTGAAACAAGCGATCAATCAATTTATTTTTTGAGTAGTTATTCATATTTACGCTGGTATTTTTTTCTGAGGTTGTAGCTAAGATTATTCAGAATAAACGTGAGCAAGAAAAGCGTGATCCCTGCTACGAAGATGGTTCTATATTCTATGGATTCGTGCGGAACATCGCCCATAGAAACCTGAACGATGTAAGCCGATACGGTCTGAATAGGCACCGTCGGGTCGACTGAAAGCCGCGGTTGCTGCCCGGCAGCAATGGCCACAATCATGGTTTCACCCACAGCTCTTGATACCGCTAGAATAACAGAAACAACGATACCCGAATTGGCTGCGGGTACAGTCACCTTAAAAACCGTTTGAAAGCGGGTGGCACCCATGGCATAAGATGCTTCACGTAACGCCTTAGGAACGGCAGAAAGCGCATCTTCACTAAGCGAAGAAATAAAAGGTAAAATCATAATGGCCATGACAATACCCGCCGAGAGGGAATTAAAACCCGAAATGCTTGGGAAGAAACTTTGTAAAATTGGCGTTACGATAATAAGGGCAAAAAAGCCGTACACTACTGAAGGTACGGCAGCTAGTAATTCCAGTAAGGGCTTAATTGCTTCTCTGAATTTCGTATCAGCATATTCATTCAAATAAATCGCAATACTCAGCCCCATCGGTACCGCAATCAGCAGGGCTACCAGTGATGTGATGAAAGTACCACTCAGTAAGGGTAGGATACCAAAGTGCTTTTCTGTAAAAAGAGGTGTCCATTGGGTATCTGTTAAAAAGTCTAACAATGAAACGTTACTGAAAAATTGAATGGATTCATAAAGCAAAATACCAATGATAGCAACAGTGGTTAAAATAGTGAAAGCAGCACTCAGCATTAGCGACTTCTCAATAATTTGCTCTTTCAGTTTAGTCATGTAGGCTTACTTGATGTTCAAGCTATTAAATCACCAATGAGACTTATTGGACACTGGACTTTAAAAAAGCATCAAATTTTTCCTGTTCTTTCTGATACAGCGAATCAGGTAAAGGCACATAACCGACCTCTTTGCAAAGCAATTTTGCATTTGAAAGATAAAAGTTAATGAAATCAACTACCTCCGCTCTTTTGACTGCCTCACTGTTTACATAAATGAAGATAGGCCTTGAGAGCGGGTCATAACTGTTGTTGCTTACGGTTTCTGTCGTTGGCAAGACCGGCCCATCACCATTGTCAACCGGTACCAGCTTTAAATCCTCTTTGTTTTCTTCGTAATACGCCAAACCGAAAAACCCGAGAGCGTTCACATCACTTTTGATACCCTGTACCAGTACATTGTCATCTTCGCTAGCAGTAAAGTCTCCACGACTGGAACCACTTTCACCCACGATAACCTTTGTAAAATAATCATACGTACCCGATGCTGTGCCTGCTCCATAAAGACGAAGTTCCGCATTTGGCCATTCTGGTCTGATTTGATTCCAATGCGTGATCGTATTCTGAGCATCTGGCTCCCATACTTTGTTTAATTCCTCTACAGTGATGCTGCTTACCCAATCATTTTCAGGGTTTACCAAAATGGCCATGCCATCATAAGCAACCATAATGCCGTGATAGGTAATATCATTTTCTTCGCAGAGTTTAATTTCACTCTCTTTGATGGGACGAGAGGCATTTGATATATCAGTTTCTCCACGACCAAATTTTTGAAAACCACCACCTGTACCTGAAACGCCAATCGTAATTTGTACTTTGGGCGCTTCCGAGCGGTACTCTTCAGCGACGGCCTCAGTTATTGGGAACACTGTGCTCGAACCATCGATCTTAATGCTGCCCTCCAAAGTCGTACCATTATCACCACTGCTCGATCTGTTGTTGCAAGAAACAAGGATAGCAATGATCATGAAGACCATTACCCTACTGATTTTTGTCATGCTTTTGTTATTTTTCGCAAAAATAATCAAATAGCGTTGCTTGATTGTTAACAGAACATCATCTTAATGTAAACTCTTGCTCTTAAACTTTGGACACAGCCTGTCATCCTTCATCCTTGAATGGCAGTTTTCTTTTCCGACATGTGGTCTCCGTTTTCCTTCTCTTTTGGGAATTTTAGCCTTTTCCGGCTCTCTTTGACGACCGCATATCGCTTTCGAAGGGTCTGAGTCTCTTCTTTCTGTCTAGGCCTTCTCCTTTTGGACTTTTGAGGGTAGAAGGGGGTGAGGTCAAAAGTCAAAAGTGGGTCTGGGCGACGGAGAGCTGGGGTTGCTGTGGGTCTTGCTTTTCTCTGGGAAGATATTGTTGCCATTTATGGGGGGTATTGTCCACCTCGACACTTTCTGCCTTTAACTAGAAGTTATGCATGGAAATTTTGTACGCGCGTGAGAGCCTCGCCAGAAACTCTCGTGCATAATGTCTACTGAAAAAATGACCTTATGAGAACATTTAACCTGTTTAAACTCCGACATTTTTAGCTATCTGTGAGAAGCGTAAAGAAAGACCATCAAAAAGCGGCTCACCTGTATGAATGGTATGCGGTCGCCAGGTGGGGTAGGGCTTCGGCACAGGTCAGCCTCTCATATTGGTACGGGGCCATCTCAAGAAAGAAGCCCAACCAGCCGAAGCCGATGGGACTTACTCCCCCTGTTTTTTGTCTTACCTCCGCATCCACGCGCTCCTTTATTGGTTCACCCATGTCTTAGCGTAGTGCAACTGGTCCTGCTGTTGCACCTGCAGCACGTAGCAGCCAGCGGGCAAATGCCCCAAGTCGAGGGACAGCGAAGGTTCCTGCCCTGGCCAGCAGCCCATCGCGACGGTCTGCCCCTGGAGGCTGTACACGCGCCAGGGGCGGTCCTGTCCGGGGGGTCGCCTTGCCCTGCAGCTGCATCCGTCCCTGAGTGAGATTGGGAAAGGCGCGCCAAGGCCTGGTCGGGGTGGATGCTACGACCGAGGTCGTGCGCCGCCGCACCTCCAGGGTGCGCGCGGCCTGGGTGCTCAGCGAATTGAGGGCAATTCGGCTGCCATCGGGGCGAATGAGCAGCGCCTCGGTAACGGTCAGCAACAAAAAGCCCCGCTCGGCCAGCGTGCCGTATCGATCGATGTCGTCGATCACCACGATGATGATGCCCTACATTACCAGGCCCGAGGCTGGCAGCGCCGCCTGCTGATCTAGCCGATCGAGGCCCGCCCGCAAGCGGCGTACACCAGGCTCGCGCAGCGCCAGGGTATCGCTCGGGCTGCCGTCGGTGAGCCAGCTCCCCTGAGGCGATACCAATTCTTCTTTAACTTTGGCGTATTGACAACACCAAAAATTAAGGAAGATGGATATCCACCAAGCGTATTTACAACAATTACAAGACGGGATGGAGCTACGCAACTACAGCGCCGCGACGGTATCGGCCTACCGCTGCGCCGTTGGGGAATATTCACCGGGTGAATTCCACTAGGCAGGCCTTTCGCCAGCTTTTGATCGAGCGTTGCTTACCTGCTGAGCCGGTACCGCAGCGGCAAGAAGTGGC
>CAZZGE010000332.1:0-4177 GCA_964653665.1 uncultured Porifericola sp.
TGCCATGTCTATCCTGATCGGTATAGCCGCCCGTAACAGCATTGAAACCGGTGAGCCGGTACGGATCGCTTCCCTGACCGACCTGCAGCCCCGCGCGCAACGGCTCTGACCCTAACTTTCGGTCGGTGCCATCATCAACCATGATATGTAGCACCAGCGATATAAGCCTGCTCTTCGGAACGGGCTTTTTTTATTATAGATGAATTCATGAGTTGGGTTCAGAAACATTACGACTTTTCGTAAATTGACAACTCATCTTGGCGATAGCTTGCAGAAACTTGAAGTAAACTTTTTAGCAGGAAAATCTAACGTAAAGCATACACAACATGATCAACCGCAGGAAATTTTTAGGACAAACCCTGGCCGGGGCTTCAGGTCTGGCCCTAAGCACTTCCACCTTTTCCAACATCATTATTCCTAACCAGAACCGTAAGCTGGGCGTGGCCCTGGTAGGACTGGGCTACTACAGTACCGATGTACTGGCGCCGGCTTTGCAGCAGACGCAGCACTGTGAACTGAGGGGGGTAGTCACAGGAACGCCTTCCAAAGCGGAAGTGTGGAAGAAAAAATACGGTATTCCTGACAAAAATGTATACAACTACGAGACCATTGGAGAAGTCGCCAACAATCCTGATCTGGATGTGATCTACATTGTGCTGCCCCCTTCTTTGCACGCTGAATACAGCATCAAAGCCGCTGAGGCGGGTAAACATGTGTGGTGCGAAAAGCCGATGGCCATGACCGAGGAAGAGTGCCAGAACATGATTGATGCCTGTAACAAAAACAATGTAAAGCTAAGCATCGGCTACCGCATGCAGCATGAACCTAATACGCAGCAGATCATACAGTATACCAAAAACAAAACCTACGGTAAGGTACAGACCGTCAGTGCCGAGGCTGGCTATCGTGAAGGCCGTACCAACCACTGGAAGCAGCAGAAGGCCATGGGGGGTGGTGCTATGTACGACATGGGCGTATACCCGCTCAACGCCGCCCGCTACGCTACCCAGATGGAGCCTATTGCTGTCACTGCCCGGCAGTCTACCACCCGTCCTGAAATCTACCACGAGGTGGACGAGACTATGGAGTTTGACCTGGAGTTTCCCGGCGGGGTCACCGCGGATTGTATCACCAGCTTCGGCCGGAGCATGAACAGCCTGATGGTCAACTGTGCCGATGGCTGGTATAAACTCGAGCCTTTCCAGGCGTACAGCGGTATCAAAGGACAGACCAGTGACGGTAAAATTCTCAACAAGCGAGTACCCAACCAGCAGGCCAAGCAAATGGACGACGATGCCCTGGCAATTATCAACGATAAAAAAGTGCTGGTACCCGGAAAAGAAGGGCTGATGGACATCCGGGTGGTAGAAGCTGTGTATCGATCGGTCTCCAAAAATGATAAGGTAATGATCTGAGTTTTTACCACACTTAAGGCAGTCGGAAAAGCGCTGCCTCACTCCTTATTTTTTCATACCCCAATGTTCAATACCGGATGGCAGCTCGCTTTTTATGCTCCTCATTATCATGCTAATCGGCTGTTGGATGAACCTGCGTTGAATTGCTGCCTCAAACCTGCCCGGTTTTATCAACGCTTTTGATATCCTGCTGATCGTTTTTAAAGCTATCTCCTGTTGCTATAGACGCTGCGCAAGCGTGGCGGCATAGCAGGCATGTCTCACTTGCTGTCCGGCATTCCTATCATTGGCGGCTTCGCCAATCTGGAGTGCATAGCGAATAATCCTGCCAGCATGACCTTTACTGAATACCTGTATGAAATTGGGGCGCAGGCCGATCTGCTGCATTTGTGTGTCGGCTCCTTCATGGCGCTGATCATCGTCGGCGTGACGGTTGCAGATTGCTGAAGGATTGCTCAAAAAAGTCGGGCAGGTCTGGCCTTCACCCTACTGCAGTTCCTGATCAGTTGGTTTATCGGTCCGGAACTGGTCTCCCTGCTGGGCGGACCGGTCGGGCTCTTTGTTTCTGCCATTGCCACCTCCATGCGCTTTCCTATGCCCAAAATCAACTAGCAGTTTCCTGATACCTCCCGATGGCCCGAGCGCTGGGAGAGCAAGTTGCCCAGTATTCCGGAGATAAAAGAAGAACGAGGTGCCATGCCTCCCCTACGTCCTGGTAGGTATCCTTGTTATGGTCGGACGACCGCCTAGCCAGCCCGGGACTGCCCTTGGTACTCAGGCACCTCAGCATTGACTGGAACGATATCCCGGGCACAAGACTCTCGCAGGGCATTGTGCCACTCTACAATCCGGGCTTACTACTGTTCGCGCTTATCACCTTACTGATTCCTTTTCTGCACGGTCTTAGTTTTACAGCAGGAAGCAAACAGGGCGGTGAAAGAAACGTTTGCTACCATCGGACTGGCAGCAATTACCCTCTGCTTTGTTGTGAGTATGGTCTACGTGAAGGTCAGTTCAGGCAGTACGCTGCAGACCGACGCCATGCTGATTGTGCTGGCCCAAGCTGCAACGGATGCCTGATGCCGAACTACCACCTATACATATGCTGGTACTGCAGGCCATGAACGACTGAAGTCAACCGAATAAATTGCAAGTTAGGTTAACTTGTCTTTAGGCAAATAGAAAGTTGTTAGTGGGCCTAGCCATAAAATAAGAAAACTCTATACATTTCCCCTAAAATAGCCCTATTTTCAGCCTGTGATGTGTTCACTGTACCTAAGTAATCGTTTTTTCCTGGCTTTGAGTGGGCTGGTACTGCTCTTTGTGTTGAGTTTTAGCTTCTCGTGGCTGTTTGGGCTGGCACAGGCGTTTTTCCTTGTCTTTTTACTTCTGATCGTCGCGGATTTACTCCTGCTCTACAATGTAAAGAAGGGCATCAGCGGGCACCGCATCACACCAGAGCGTATGTCCAACGGCGATGATAACCCGCTGCGCATTTATGTAGCCAATCATTATCGCTTTACTGCCGCGCTGCGTATCCTGGACGAACTGCCCGAGCAGTTTCAGAAGCGGGATTTTGACGTTTGGCTGAAGCTCTTACCGGCCCATTCCGACAGTTTTGACTACCAGTTGCGCCCATTAAAACGGGGTGTGTACGCTTTTGGCGTACTCAATGTATACGCAGCCTCACCCATCGGGCTCTTTCAGCGGCACTTCCGCTTTTCGCAGGATAAGGAAGTCCTGGTCTATCCTTCCTTTATACAGATGCGGAAGTACGAGCTGCTGGCTATTTCCAGTCACCTGACCGAGCAAGGCATCAAGCGGATGCGGCGGCTGGGGCACAACCAGGAGTTTGAACAGATTATGGAATATGTACCGGGTGATGACTTCCGTACGATCAATTGGAAAGCGACTGCCCGTCGGGGTGGGTTGATGGTCAACAAATACCAGGATGAGCGCTCACAGCAGGTGTATGCGCTGATTGATAAAGGCCGCACCATGAAGATGCCCTTTGCCGGCATGAGCCTGCTGGACTATGCCATTAACGCCAGCCTGGTGATTAGCAATATCGCCATTCGCAAGGAAGATAAGGCTGGCCTGATTACCTTTCAGCACCGGGTACAGCAGGTAGTACCGGCCAGCCGCCGCGCCAGCCAGATGAACCTGATCATGGAGGTGCTTTACGCCCAGAAAACGGCCTATAAGGAATCTAATTTTGAAGAACTCTACATGCAACTGAGGCGGCAGATCACGCAGCGCAGTCTGCTGCTGCTGTTCAGTAATTTTGAGTCGCTCTCTTCGCTGGAGCGGCAACTTCCTTACCTGCGGCGCATAGCCGCCCGGCATGTGCTGGTGGTAATATTTTTTAAAAACACCGAGTTGTACCAACTGCTGGGCAAAGAAGTAGAAAACATACAGGACGTATACCAGAAGACCGTAGCCGAAAAATTTGCTATGGAAAAGAAGGTGATGGTAGACGCGCTGAAGCAGTATGGTATTCATGCCGTACTCACCACACCTCAGCAGCTATCGGTAGATACCATCAATAAGTACCTGGAACTGAAGGCCAGGGGGTTTATTTAAAAGGAAAATGCTAGGGTGAGCTTCATTTACGTCGGGTAGCGGTTCATCTTTTTAAAAATGAAAGCTAAGAACGAAAAGAAAAACATAGCAGAACTCCTGATAGACAATAAAAATTGAATTCGGCATTCAACAGGCGTTATTATGCCATAAGTGCCCGGCTGATACATAACATGAGCGAA
>CAZZGE010000333.1:0-4119 GCA_964653665.1 uncultured Porifericola sp.
GGTTACGCAATCCATATCATTGGAGTAGGGGATGCCGAAATAGTAATCAAAGCCGTGGTTCACCGGCAGAAACTCCTCCTTGTGGCCCAAGTGCCATTTGCCGATGCAAGCAGTACTGTAGTCGGCCTGCTTGAGCTGTTCAGCCAGCGTGATTTCGCTTTGTGGTAACCCATTGACAGAGTTAGGGAATAACACCCGGCTCTTGTTGCTGGCCATGCCACTCCTGACAGGCAACCTACCAGTCATCAGGGCTGCCCGGCTGGGCGTGCAGACACTGGCGGCTGCATAGAAGTTGGTCCACCTTTGACCCTCTCGGACCATACGGTTCAGGTTAGGGGTTCGGATGGTGGGGTGACCGTACACGCCCAGGTCGCCGTAGCCCAGGTCATCGGCAAATACGATGACAAAGTTAGGAGGGGTTTGCTGCTGCGATTCTTCCGGTTGAGCCTGTTCCTGATTACAGCTGTACTGGCTGAGGGTGCTGATCATCAGCAACATGTAGATTAAGGTTTTGTAACTGATGTTTTCTTTCATGGTCAAAGGTTGTTTTAGACTTAGTTTAGGTTGATATCGGGGCCAATTGGTATTTGGTATCTATCGTCCTTGAAGTAATACGTCAAATTTGTTTACGCTTCAACAGGGATTCTATTTTAACGATAACCTAGTACAATGGGCATTCAAAACCCTCATTGCAGACAAGAACTATGTTCTTCTATGCAATTAATCGTAATACCATGACCTAAGGTAAGCATTGGTATATTTTTTTCCCTAACTGTTGATTATGGTTAGTCCAGGGCTGTTTGTACCTGTTGCTGTACCCGGTCGTAGCGCGCTCTCATATCCTGTAGCACCTCCTGGTGTGCTGGGTCGTTGGCCAGGTTATGGTATTCTTCAGGATCGTTTTGGTGATCGTAGAGTTCCTCGTTTCCGGTTTTTACTTCTGCCCCCCATCGAGTATACTTCCACCGGTCGGTAGTAATGGCACCATCTGAGCCCCCGAAGCTAACAGTGTAGGCAAAATCATCTTCGGTACCAGTTGGCTGACTGCCAGTTATCATGGGAGCTAGACTTTGCCCCTGCAGGATGCCGGGAGCCTGCGCCGCGTGACCGCTAAGATCCAGTAGAGTGGGATAGAGATCAATCAGCTCAACCACGGAGTTTGCTTCAGTACCATAATATTTGGGATGGTTTGGAGCCGAGATGATCATCGGTACCCGAACGCTACCCTCCCAGAGACTGATCTTAGACCAGCAGTCATGCTCTCCCAGATTGTAGCCATGATCCGATACAAAAACGACGATCGTATTATCCCTTACGTCCAGGCGGTCCAGGGCATTCAGCAGACGGCCAACCTGTTCATCCATAAAGCGCACACTGGCCATATAGCCACTGATTACTTTCTTTTGCTGCTGTATACTCATGCCCCAAACCTTTTTATTCTGCCGGCGTAAGGCTGATTCCGGAACATCATCATCATGCGTGCCGGGCGGTAGTGTTACTTCACTTTCCGGATAGGGCAGAAAGCAGCGCTCCGGAGCTACCAGCGGCACATGGGGACGCACCAGCCCCACTGCCAGAAAGAACGGAGCATCCGGCTTGATTCTTTGCAGGTTGGTACCACCCGGTGCTACGGGCCTGATCCGGTTTTCCAGTATGGCAATCGCCTGGCTGGTGGCCAGGTAGTCAGTCTGGGTATGTTCCATACCGTTGGGGACGATCAGCTGGGCAAAGTTGCCACCGTAGTGCAGATTTTTGGGCGAAAGCAATTCTAGCTCGCCCGGGCTCATCGTCTCTGGACCCATCACGTTGTAGGCATAATCCCAGGAGTCGGGTTCGTCGCCTCCTGGATCGCCGCGCTCAATGCCGCCGGGTACGCCCATGTGGTAAATCTTAGAAACCCGGGCGCTGTAATAGCCATTCTCCCGGAAAAAACCGGCCATAGAGGGATGATCAGCCAGGTCCGGTGTTGTCCGTTTGTAGCTCCCCAGACGGGTGTCGTTGCGCAGGACGCCGTTGGTTTCGGGGTAGAGCCCGCTCATGAGCGAAGCCCGCGAAGGACCGCAGATAGGATACTGGCAGTAAGCCCGCTGAAAGCTTACGCCTTCGCTGGCCAGGCGATCCAGGTGGGGCGTATGCTGATCAATATCCATGTAAGGACCGATACGGGTGTTGAGGTCGTCCGACATGATGAGCAGGACATTGGGGCGATCCTGAGCCTGCAAGAGTAAACTGAAAGCCAGCAGAAAAATGGTAAGTGAATGCGTAAGAAGCCGATGTAGTAAAAGGACAAGCATGTTTTTAGGTTATGATTTGATTCCAAATGAAGATGCGATGCAGGTTTCAGCATACATCGCTTCGTTATTTAAGGGCAGATGCTAGTTAATTTCTCCGTCGCTGCTCCCTTACTTCCAGATATTCTTTTAGGAAGCGCTGATCCTTTTCGTCGCTGTCACCGTAGTAAGCCCGTAATTCGTCAAACTTCTGGTGCATCATTTCCTGTACTTCAGCGTACTCGGGGTCACCGTATACATTCTGCATTTCGTTAGGGTCTTTTTCCAGGTCGTAAAGCTCCCACTCGTCTATGTCGTAGTAGAAGTGCATCAGCTTGTAGCGGTCAGTGGCTACCCCGTGATGACGCTTCACCATATGTACTGAGGGGTACTCGTAGTAGGTGTAGTAGACCGCATCGCGCCACTCATCCGTTTCACCACCGACCAACTCGCGGAATGATTCGCCCTGCATTTCTTCAGGTGCTTTTATGCCGGCATAGTCCAGGAAGGTAGAAGCGAAATCCAGGTTTTGTACCAGTTTGTCAATCTTGGTACCCGGCTCAATTTCTTTGGGGTAACGCACCAGGAGGGGCGTACGAAACGACTGCTCGTACATGAAGCGCTTGTCAAACCAGCCGTGCTCTCCCAGGTAGAAGCCCTGGTCGGAGGTGTATACCACGATGGTATTTTCGGCCAGACCGTTTTCTTCCAGGTAGTCCAGCACTTCACCCACGCCATCATCTACCGACTTGATCGTCCGAAGGTAATCTTTGATGTAGCGGTTAAATTTCCAGAGAGCTATCTCGCGAGCTTTTTCTTCATTATTGTCAAAACCTAACTCAGCCGTAGGGGCGTAGGCTTTTTTGAAGGCTTCGTTCTTAGGTGTGTAGGCGGCCCGCCAGTCGGCTCTCTGCACATCATTAAGACGGCCCAGTTCACGGCTAAAGCCCGTGCTATCTCCATTGGGGTCAACCAACATCTTAAAATCATGGCCCCAGCGAGCATGACCGTCTATTTCCATCTCCTGCTCCTTGGCAGCGGTACCCCGGCCTTCGTAGTTGGTAAGGTCATCAAAGTAATTGGATGGAGGCTCAAAGTTGACATCGTCATAAAGAGTCAGGTATTCGGGAGCAGGCTTCCAGTTACGGTGCGGTGCCTTCTGGTGGTACATCAGCAGGAAGGGCTTATCCTGATCGCGCTCCTCTTTCAGCCACTTCAGGGCCTCGTCGGTGGTAATATCCGTCACGTAACCTTCAAAGCGCTGCATCTCTCCGTTGACCTGGAAATCGGGGTTGTAGTAGTGGCCCTGCCCGCGCAGTACCATGGAGTAGTCAAATCCCTGCGGAATACCATCCAGGTGTATCTTACCCACCAGTGCTGTCTGGTAGCCGTTTGCTTGCATCAGCTTGGGAAAGCTGGGCTGGTCCCAGTTGAAAGGCTGAATGTTGTCTACTTTACCGTTGATAAAGCTGTGCTTACCGGTGAGCACCACCGCCCGACTGGGGGCGCAGATGGAGTTGGTTACCGTAGAGCGGGTAAAAATCGCTCCCTCATTGGCAATGCGGTCGATGTTAGGCGTTTCGTTCAGGCCATGTCCATAGGCACTGATAGCCTGGTAGGCATGGTCATCGCTCATGATGAAGACGATGTTCGGCGGCTGCTCTTCGCTTTGTGCCGTTTCTTCCTGTTGGCCACCACATCCTGCCATAATTGCCAGCATCATGACAGCCAGTAATGAGTGATAGTATGTCTTTAGATTCATTCGGTTAGGTTGTATTGAGTAAAAAAATGGCTTATTGAGGCAAAGTAAGGAAAAATAGGATTGATGGAAAATTAAATAGCCGAAAGC
>CAZZGE010000334.1:0-4103 GCA_964653665.1 uncultured Porifericola sp.
CTGGTACCAGGGCAATATCCTGCTCAAAGATACCAATGAATTGTGCTCCCAATAGGCCCCCTACCATCCCAATCACCAGCCAGGGAAGTCGAGCACGGGACAGTAGCCATACACTGCCACTACGTTCCTCCACATCTTCCGAAATACCCGACATCATCTGTCGTTCCTGCTCTGCCATTTCTGTGATGACGTCCACCACGTCGTCAATCGTGATGCGGCCTACCAGTCGGTGCATGATGTCTACCACCGGCACAGCCTCCAGGTCGTAGCGTCGCATGACATCAGCTACTTCCTCCTCTTCCATGTAGGTCTCCACAGAAACGACTTCTTCGTCATAGATATCAGCGATTCTGGTCTTATCGCTGGAGAGAATCATTTTTTTGAGTGAGACCTTACCGATCAGGTGATTTTGCGCATCTACTACGTAAACAGAAAAAACCTTGTCTACATTTTCAGCTTGTCTCCGTATCTCCTCAATGCACTGCTGTACTGTCCAGTCTATGTTGACTTTGATTAATTCCTTAGCCATCAGCCCACCGGCATGATCTTCCTCATAGCGGATCAGGTCTTTGACGTGACGGGCTTTTTCGGCGTTATCCATCTTGTCAATGACCTCTTCACGGGTCTGGATTGGCAGGCGGTTCAGGATGTCGGCGCCGTCGTCAGAGTCCAGATAATCAATGAAGCGAGCGATCTCCTGGGCAGTAAAATTCCGCAGAAACTGTGGCTGTTGTTCTTCCTCAATATCCACAATGACGTCGGCCGCTCGCTCCTCATCCAGCAGCTTAACAATGAATTTGGATTCGGCAGTATTGAGCTCATACAACAAGGTGAGAATGTCAGGTGCGTTGGCCTCTGCGATGCTTGCTTCTACCGCATCTCCTGCATGCTGACGGATAGCCTCACGTACCCATTCCAGATAATCTTGCGACACTTCAAACTGCATGATAGAATCTATTGCCACGCTTCTTCAATTTTTTGTGTGAGTTCTACAAAATCGCTTACCGAAAGTTGTTCTGCCCGCTTATCTAAGACATTGATACGCCGGATTGTTTCTGGCAAATTTAGCGGTTTCAGTGCGTTACGCAAGGTCTTACGACGGGTCTGAAAACTTTGTTTGACCACCCTTCGGAAAAGTTTCTCGTCGCATTTTAACTGCTTGGTGTCGTTACGCTTAAGCCGTATCACACCGGATCTGACTTTGGGAGGGGGATGAAAAACGCCGGGCTCTACCGTAAATAGATACTCAATATCATAGTATGCCTGCAACAGCACACTCAGGATACCGTACGCTTTGCTACCGGGAGGAGATTTCAATCGATCAGCTACTTCCTTTTGCAGCATACAAACTATTTCTGGCACCTCATTTTTGATTTCCAGTACCTTAAAAAAAATCTGAGAGGAGATGTTGTACGGAAAATTCCCAATTACTGCGAAAGGCTCATGCATTATTTCCCCAAGGTCTGTCTGGAGGAAGTCATCTGAAAAAATTCGTGCTTTCAATTCGGGATAGTGATGCTGCAGATACTGAACAGACACGGTGTCTAACTCAATCACGGAGGTCGTAAAGCGCTCGTCTTTTACAAGAAATTCGGTGAGTACACCGGTTCCGGGTCCTATTTCCAGAACCTGCCGGTAAGCCCTGTGCAAAGTCAGACTGTGAACTATCTTTCGGGCGATATTCTTATCCTTTAAAAAATGTTGTCCTAGGTACTTTTTGGGTTTTACCACGGTTTAAGAAGTCTGGGTTTTCCTGCTTGTAGAGGGTAACAGAAAGATGATGAATAATCCTCTTTAATTAGAAAAGCATTGTTAAATTGCACTGAAAATAGCGATTTTTTTATGTCTGTAAAGCTTAATCACGCCAATGCTGTAGAAAGCGATCAGCATCTCTCGATCCTCATTCAGGAAGCTTCTGAGGTAGCCGCCTACTGTCGGAGCAAAGCTGAGCAGCGGTATGTCGAGAAAAAAATCGGCGATAAGAACAGTTTTATTACGCTTAACCAATATGAGCGTATGCTGTTTTTTATCGTCACCCCAGAAGCAACGACGGGTTACCAACTACGGGAATTTTATCGCAAAAAAGGCTTTGAACTAGCGGGTGTCGTTCGCAAAGAAAAACTGGATGAACTCCAGATTACCAGCAGCACCCAACCTTCGGAGTCAGTGCTTGATATGGCTGAAGGGGCGCTGCTGACACTATACGCTTTTGATAAATACCGCTCTGTCGGGGATGATTCTACCACACTAAGTCGTATCTCACTTTTCCACGCTGATTTAGACAGACAGGCAGTAGAAGAACTCCAAAATTTGGTAGAGGCGACTTTTTACGCCCGTGACCTAGTCAACGAGCCGGTAATTTCCCTGAATGCCGAAAAGCTAAGCAGTTCTCTGAAAAAGACCGGTCAAGAAACGGGGTTTAAGGTAGAAGTATTGGAAAAAGATAAGATTAGGGCACTCAAAATGGGAGGGCTCCTTTCGGTAAACGCGGGGAGTGTAGATCCTCCGACCTTCAATGTACTGGAATATAAACCCGATAATGCTGTCAATGATCAGCCCTACGTGCTGGTAGGAAAGGGCGTGACCTACGACACGGGCGGATTGAGCCTGAAGCCGTCCAACTCCATGTTAGGTATGAAAGCTGATATGGGCGGTGCGGCGGCGGTTGCCGGAACGCTTATGGCGGTAGCCAAGAATCAACTACCCCTGTACCTGGTGGGGCTTATTCCGGCGACGGACAACCGTCCTGGGGGTAATGCCATCACGCCCGGTGATGTGATTACGATTTCGGATAACTCTACAGTAGAAGTGCTGAATACAGACGCAGAGGGTCGCCTTATCCTGGCTGATACGTTGGTGTATGCCAAAAAATATAAGCCCACACTCGTAATTGATCTGGCAACGCTCACCGGGTCGGCCCTGATGGCTATCGGCAAAGAGGCTGCTGCCGTGATGGGTACAGCCAGCCCGACAAGTTTGCAGGATTTGAAGCACGCCGGTGAAGAAACTTACGAACGTCTGGTAGAATTTCCACTGTGGGATGAGTACGACGACTATCTCAAGTCAGACATGGCGGATCTGAAAAATATCGGAGGGCGTACTGCGGGGGCCATCACCGCAGGTATGTTTCTCAAACACTTCACTGATTACCCCTGGATACATTTGGATATCGCCGGTACCGCCTATCTGGAAACTACTGATTTATACCGGGGTAAAAATGGAACAGGAGCCGGTGTACGCCTTCTGTATCATTACTTAAAAACTTTAAGCAAATGAGTTCTGATAACGTAGATTTAGCAGTTAGTAAGGGGGGCAAACCCAAAAGAAAGAAAAAGGGCGAGCTACCTATTCTGGGCATAAGCCTGGGAGATTTTAATGGCGTCGGCCCGGAGGTAACCATCAAAGCGCTGGCTGATAAACGAATGCTTAATATGATGACGCCAGTAATTTTTGGCTCCCCTAAAGTTCTATCGTATTACCGCAAGGCACTCAAACTGGAAAGCGAGTTTAATTTTATGACCATTAAGTCGCTGGACGAAATTGCTTACGGCAAAGTGAACGTAATTAATTGCTGGCAAAAGGTATTGGTAGAACCTGGAAAAGTGACCGACGAAGCCGGAGAGGCTGCCTGGCTGTCACTCAAAGCAGCTACCGAAGCCCTGAAAGACGACTATACCGACGCAGTGGTTACAGCTCCGATCAATAAGCACAACATTCAGAACGATGCGTTTAACTTTGCTGGCCATACTGAATATTTTGCCACTACTTTTGAGGCAAAGGAGCCACTCATGACTATGGTGCACGATCGCCTCAGAGTAGCAGTAGCCACCGGTCATATCCCCCTGAGCGAAGTAAGTAACCAACTGACCCGCGGGCTTGTACGCAAAAAGATACGGGCTATGGAAGACTCGCTGAAACTGGATTTTGGTATACAAAAACCAAAAATCGCTGTTCTCGGGGTAAACCCGCATGCCGGAGAGGATGGGCTGTTGGGGTCAGAAGAACAGGATATCATCCAGCCAGTGATCCGGGAACTTAAGGAACAAGGAAAACTGATTTACGGTCCCTTTCCCGCAGATGGTTTCTTTGGGGTTAACATGCAG
>CAZZGE010000335.1:0-4097 GCA_964653665.1 uncultured Porifericola sp.
GGCGTGAAGATAAATGGCGTAGATGGACGCCATAATCATAGTCTTCGTTGCGAGCACTATTTGCGGATATTTCCAGGTAAGGAGTAATAAAATTAGCAAATCCCACCCTGGCATAATTGGGATAAAGCTTAGGAAGTGGCGGCTCTTTGACTTTCAGCACACGGATTGGTGGAGTCAGTGGCTGTAATCGGGGTAAGACTTCGACAAGCTGGTAGCTTAGATCAATATCTGGCTCGTTTACCGGTAGGGGAGGAACCCGCTCATAATTACGATTGGCCGTCGGTAACTCAATTTGACGGTCTTTTTCAATAACTACTTCTGCTTCTTCTATTTCCCCCTCCTCTTCCCAATTAGGGTCATCCTGCGAGAAGAGTGGACTCACAAAAAAAATAAATGTGAGCGTAAATGGAACGATCTTGTCCATGAAACTAGATTTTGACAGTCAGGCGCTTGACTAACGGCCATAATTACAAAAACGTATGCACACAGACAAGAACGAAAAGCCAACAGGTGTAATTTGGTTAGTAAAGTATACTTTACAACAGGTCGTCCTCTCTCTCTAACATAAGCAGA
Organism: uncultured Porifericola sp.; assembly: GCA_964653665.1. Classification (GTDB taxonomy): domain Bacteria; phylum Bacteroidota; class Bacteroidia; order Cytophagales; family Cyclobacteriaceae; genus Catalinimonas. The sequence goes on from CAZZGE010000335.1 coordinate 574, forward strand.
GCAGACTGAGAGACGATGTAATACTTCTCCCCTTCATATACCACTTCAAAGGCGCCTTTTTGCAGGTAAATGGCGAGGTCACCTTCTTTGGCTTGCAGTGGAATGTATTTAATTTGTTCTTCTCTTTCTTTCCAGGGTTCATCTTCGTCGGTAGGCAAAGGAATAGGATAGCCAGGGCCGGTTTTCATTACATAACCATACTGCACTTTTTCCTGCTCTCTAACTCCGGGTGGAAGGAATAATCCATTTTCTGTTTTATCCGATGCTTTTTTGGGCTTTATCAACACGCGGTCTCCTACAATGACTAATTTTTTGAGTTTATTTTCAGCCGTCAATTCCATGATTATGATTTAGTAGACAATGATATTTTGAAAGGACAACATTTGTGCCTGCAGATTTCTTCTGCCAATATGAAAAAAAAAGCGAAGAGATATGTTCCCTTCGCTTCTTAAATAAGTAATTGCAGCTTTTAACTCCTAATTTACCAACGAAAAATCGCCGCCATTTCTGCATCATCAACCTTTTCGGGTAAATGCTCTTTACTTACAAAAAAAGTATGACCACTGTTCAGCACGGTCTCAACTGCTGCTTTACTCACCAGATCCTTAGCACCGGCGGAGGTTTGCATTTTCGTATCAACTGATTTGTCGCTGGGGTCAATGACACCGTACCGATGTGACCCTTCAACAACAAACAGCGTATCAATTCTACCGTCAATGGCAGCGGGAGCAATGTCATTGATATTGTAGGATGCTTTGCCTGTCCCGGCCAGTTCCTGATAACGTTCATGCTGCTGCTGACGAAGCGATGAAAGATAAGGCTCTACAGTTTCATTCGCCATTTGGTGAAGACGATCTTTGCCCATTTGTTCGTAATTGCCAACAATACCCTTTTCAAAAATTTTAAAAGCGGCTAGATTTTCTCTGAATATAGGATGAAGTCGGTCTACTCCAACCAGTAGCAGGGGAAGCTCGCGGTTGATAATTCTGTCTTTCAGCTCTTCTTCTACGTTCTGAAAGTACTCCACAATAAATTGCTTATCGTCATCATTTGCGTTTCCCTGTCCATGAAATGTTGCTCCCCCTTTATTACCGGCAGTCCTTTGCTTACCGCCGTGCTGACTACTGGACTGATTCCTGATACCCTTATCGAAATCATACAGATGGTAAATTTCATCTATTCCTTTTTTCATTATTGGCCCTCCTTCAATTTCACGAATATGGTACCGGGTAGCTTCCATCAGCCTGGTTCTGTTAAGCCCTAGCGAAAGTAAATAGTAGCAATTATCATCGCTGAATAAGGAAACCAGTGGCATGAGGTAAAACGACTTTTCTAGAGTGGAATATTCATTTACCTGGTAGGGTAAATGGTAATATTCAATAAAGTTGTCTGCCAGAAAAACTGCTAGACTTTCAGTTTGATGATGCCAGAACTCACGATCCTGAATCAGCTTATTGATAGGCTCCAGATAGGCGATGGCTTCGTTCTCGGGTACGCCTTTCCTATCTTTCAAACTACTTTTAATATCCTGGTAATGATTTTTCAGTACTCTACGATCTTTCATTTCGTTTACTTCCTTGCCTTTTCGGTGAGTAGGAATGTAAATGCTTACACAATCACTACCTTTAAAGTCTGATAGATTTTGTAATTTTTCTTTTGTTAGTGTATTCATAAAAAAAATAGATTTTAACAAAAAAAGTAATTGTATTAATCAAACCAGTGAGTTACACCCTTGTTTAAGAAACAACTCATAGCACTATTTTGATAATATTTTTGATAAATATGACAAATAAAAATTAGGTATTTTTTATCATCAGCCTTCCTATTCTTTTATCTCAAAACTGTCACAACATAAGCGGAGAACCATTTCTACACGCGGGCTATTGTATTAGGCGGCATAGCACCTAAATTTGCTACCCTATGGAGACTTTTCTGATTTTCCTACCTCTTTTACTTACCTATACAGTATTCGCAGTGTACGCCGAACGGAAAATTTCGGCCTTCATACAGGATCGGATGGGACCCATGGAAGTAGGCTATTTCGGCATTTTACAAACGATTGCAGATTTGTTAAAGCTGCTGCAGAAGGAAGATATTAAACCAAAAGCAGTAGATCGCCTGCTGTTTTTACTAGCCCCCGCGGTTATCTTCACTGCCATCTTTGCAGGCTTTGCGGTGATCCCACTCACCTCGGGTCTCTCCGGGTCTTTGGCCGAAATCGGTGTGTTCTATCTTTTAGCGATTGTTTCACTAGATGTGATTGGTATCCTGATGGCCGGATGGGGCTCAAACAGTAAGTTTTCGTTATTTGGGGCGATCCGCTCAGTAGCTCAAATTATTTCATACGAGATTCCACTGGGTCTTTCTGTGCTGTGTGTGGTCATGATATCTCAAACCCTGAATCTGCAGGAAATCTCTTACCAGCAAAGCATCTGGTGGAATGACATGCATCCTGAAGCCACTAACTATCTTTTTGGAATTGCAGCATTGGGTATTGAAACTACTGATATGGGGGGCATTTTAACGTGGAATATTTTTAGAGTTCCGGTTCTTTTTTTCGCTTTTATCATCTTTTTTATCGCTTCCTTGGCCGAAGCCAACCGAGCCCCTTTTGATCTGCCAGAATCTGAGTCTGAACTGGTGGGAGGCTATCATACTGAATATTCCGGGTTTCGGTGGGCACTAATCATGTTATCAGAATACGCGATGATGCTGCTGGTCAGCTTTCTGGCGGCCATTCTTTTTCTGGGCAGTTGGAATACTCCTTTCCCGAATTTTGCAGCCGTACCCCTGGCAGATTGGACAAGCGGCACCCTAGGTACCTGGTCAGCGCAGGTGTGGGGCGCCTTTTGGCTGTTGAGCAAGGCTCTGGTGCTGGTGGTAGTACAGATGTGGGTTCGCTGGACTTATCCACGTCTTCGGGTAGACCAACTAATGGCTCTTTGCTGGAAGTACCTGATTCCGGTAGCCCTATTGCTTATACTTATAAGCGGTATCTGGAGACTGCAAATGTTTGCCTGACCTTAGTGTATGAAAGCCAACCCATACCTGCAGGTTCTGCTGGCCATCTTGATTATGGGTTCTACCGGCGTTTTTATCAAAATCTTGGATTTTCCCCCAGCCACACTTTCTTTTTTCCGTACCGCAGTACCAGCGGGTCTGCTCTTTCTTTATTTTCGTTTCAAAAAAGTCAATCTTTTTTACCACCCACCGGGTCTGATGCTGCTCGGTTCCGGCCTGAATGCTATCCGAATCTTTCTTTTTATTTTTGGCTTCACCTACACCACCATCGCTAATGCGGTGTTAATTCTAAATGCATGGCCGGTATTTGCCAATTTGTTCAGCATACTTTTTCTGAAGGAAAAGGTGCCTACCCGAAACCTTTTATTACTGCTGTTACCTTTGAGCGGGATTATGCTGCTTTTTGTGGATCAACCTATTTCACTGGATAACCAGGACTTCATTGGTATGAGTGCTATGGTTCTTTCTGCTATGATTTATTCCCTTACCATCATTATTTTTAA
>CAZZGE010000336.1:0-4095 GCA_964653665.1 uncultured Porifericola sp.
TAGGACAAGGATAGGCAGGAGGGTAAGTAATCGCTTTTTCATCGTAACTGTTTTTTTTCAGTGAGAGAAATTTGAAAGACAGGAAAACTGTTAGTACTAAGCTGCCTTAATCTCGTGCTGATACACGCGCATCTTTCTTTCGGTAGCACTGCATTTTTTTCTCTGGAGGGCCTGTAAAAATGCCAGTTGGGCAAGTCTGAAGGTCCTAAGGCTGGATTCAAAAATGAAAGTAGAAAGTTTCTGAGGAGCAACGGGCGTTTCCATTATGCTGAATGTTTAAGGTGAATGATTTGATTGATTATTTGACTCATGGTTACCCGCCGCAGAGAGAGGTTACCCCTTGCTTGGTTTTTTACCAAAAAAATATCCCCGGGAGAAGTAGATCTGCCGGGGATTAGTGAAGTGAAGGTGATCATTTTTTTATTGCTGTGTGCCGATGCTGCCCTCCATGCCACCGTGGATGGTGCATGTGTAGGAAGCAATCTCAGTGGCCAGGGCTGAGGTGAGGATAAAGGTGACACCGTCGGAATTAATCGAAAAGTCAACATTTTCATCATTGGCAAAGGAGCCGCCCCCTTCTTCAGAGAGCAGGCTGGCGTTGCTGCTGTCCAGAAAGGCCAGTGGATGCGCGCCGCCTCCTTCGTTGATAAAGCGATAACGGTTGCCAACGGTCAGGTTCAGCGTTGTATTTTCCTGGTTTAAAGTAGCTGAAGCTCCGTCTCCGCTGATATTGGTAAAAACCCAGGCAGAAGCGCCCACATTATTGATGGTAATGGTAGCGTCCGGTTCAGGTGCCGGTACCAGCACGGCGTCAATGACATGCACAATGCCGTTGGAAGCGGCAATATCGGCCTGTACCACTTCCGCGCTGCTGTTGATGATCACTGCACCATTCTCCAGCGCAAAACTCAGATTCTGTCCGTTGACTGTTTCAGCAGTCAGTCCATCGGAAATGGCACCGCTGGCCACCATATTTTCAGCGATCACATGGTAGCTGAGTACGCTCAATAAAACATCGTCGGGTATCTCGTTTAGGCTGCTGTAGGGGCTGGCCTGCAGAAAGGCTTCAAAAGCAGCATTGGTCGGGGCAAATACGGTAAAGCTACCCTCAGCGCCCAGCGTCTGGGCCAGGTCGCTGAAGCGGCTGACCGCCTGTACCAGTATGGATAAGTCATCGGTAGCGGAGGCGATGGTCACAATATCAGGAGGATTGATAACACCGTTCATACTGCCATGGATGGCGCAAAAGTAAGCGGCCATTATGTCGTTCAGTTCGGTAGTCAGCGTAAAGGTGACACCTTCGCTATCTTCCTGGTAGTTGATCATAGCATTATCTTCTAACGAGCCACTCTCGTCAAACTGCACCAGCAGCGGGTCTCCGGCCGCGTCGCGAAACTCCAGCGGATGGGCCGAGCCGCCCTGGTTGATAAAGCGGTAACGTGTACCCTCTTCTAAAATGATTGCCGGGTTGTCGGTATCCAGTGCAGCTACATTGGCGGCATCAGTACCTTCTATGGCGGTGACCTGCCAGGCCGAGGAGCCTACGTTGTTCAGGGTAATGGTGACATCGGCCATCACGACATCGCCAGTGTCATCGTCCATGTCCATATTCTCCTCGTCGCAAGAGGTCAGGAGGAAAAAACTTCATTGAAAAGTAATTCTATAATCTTACTTCAAATTATCAGGAATAGCTATTCCCGAAGTTTTTCCTGAACATTTTTGGGTCGTTTCATAGCGACTGGTAAGATGGTCTCAATTATAAAATTAAGGCTCAGAAGGATTGATATCCTTCATTTGATCATTATTCAAACTCATATAATGTTATAATCATATCCTCAAGTTCTTCATTTTGATTATATGTTTCTTTAGCTATTTCTAACCCCAGTTGATTGTATTTGTACTTAGTTAATCTTTTAAGCTTTTCCTTATCATTAAAATTTCTTTGCTCAAGTAGGTTTCCATCACTATCATAATTGTATTCAACCTTATAGTCAAGTTTACCGTTCTCAGTGGCAACTTTCATAATTTTATTTCCAGCGTTGTCATACTCGTATATATATGTGCCATTAGACAAACGATCATTATTATTGTTGTATGTTACTTTTAATACATTTCCATTATTATCGTATTCGTAAAGCCTATCCCAATTTGTTGAGTACGTCCCATCTTTATTAAACACAAGATATCTCACTCTATTTCCGTATTCATCAAACTCACTGGTCTGCCTATGCACCAATTCCAAATTTTCATTGGTAAACCCAATAGCAAAAAGTATGGGCAAAGATTTCTTGCTGCCTCCTTCAAATTTATAGGGTCTTCTATAACGAATTTCTTCTATTTGCATCCCCGATTGATTGTACTTAAACAAAATTTTATAGATAAGAAGACCTTCATCCTTCAGATAAGCTTGCTTTTCAATTAGGTTTTCATTTTTGTCATAGATATATTTTCTGAGAGGAAATGAATCTATTCCATCTAACCCATTTAAAGGCTCATCATCTTTAAATATGGTCTCCTCTAAAGGCTGGTTATTACTATTGTAGATTGTTTTGGAATGTGATTGCAACTCTTCTTTGTAGTCATATGACTTGTAAATACAAGTAGTATCATTTACCCATTTGTATTCACTCTTAGATATACGGTTGCCGTTTCTGTTAGATAGAATACTTAATAGTTGACCTTTATGATTATAATTAAACTTTCCAACTTGATATTTTACAGGTATACCTTTTGGACCAAATTCGGTGACGGCTCTACCATAAGTATCATATTCATATGATGTACTGTCATATGTGTATTTCAATACCCCATTATCATAGTATTCTTCATATGAAATTGAGCTGATAATCCCTTTTTCAATGTTCTGATAGGAAATACTATTTTTGTATGTTAGTATCCCCCTTGAATTATACTTCTTCTCTGAAATTAGTATACTGTCTGTACTGCTTATTCCAAACTCATTGTGCTTAACCAATCGAAGTCTCCTTTCACCAACAATACCATTTCGCTTTCTGAAAAGTATCTCTTCCTCATCTGTCATCTCTTTTTTCTTGATAACAGAAGTATTATTTGAGCAGGAAAAGAAAAAAGTTAGTATCAATAATATTGTAAAGCTTTTCATATCAATGGTAAAGATATATATGCGTTAAGTGTATAGGATCTCACCTTTAAACATTACTATTAATTCAAAATAAAACTCAAAAATTTCATTATCTAATAATAACAATATTAATTATGACTATTCTATACTAATTTTACGTAGTAGCTTAATTCAACCTAGTGATAAATTATATGATCACCCATTTAAAAGACTACACCAACCGGCTTAAGAAGTACAGCCAAACGCTGGATAACTACGCTCTTTTATTAGATCAGCCCTGGCTGGTAGCTCCAGAAAAAGAGGGTGATAGATGTGTTTACATTTTCCGCCGGGAAAACAAAGAGCTGATTATCTCCAACAGCGGCATCATTGAAAAGGCGAAATGGGACTATATACCATCCATGAAATCTTTAATCATTGAAAGAAATGGCAGGAGTGAATTATTCAACCAGGGGTTCTTCAACGAATCTTTACTTATACTTAAGAAAGATGGCACTGACCAATACAAGCTTTTTGCTAATGAAAATAAAGTCAATGATACTATTGATAAGCTTCTCAATGATGTAGAGAACAAATTGCTATCAAATACAAATAGTCAACAACAAGACTTAACTTCTTGGAATGAAAGTTATGAAGAATATAACGATGAATCGCAATTAAAAGCCACCACGGGAGCTATATTATTCTTTCTTTTTCTTCTAGGAATAGTGTTTCTTGTGCTTTACTGGAGTCCTTAATTTATGAATAGAAACCATGAAACTGTGTAAGGAGAAAGAAATCGTTTTGAAATATTTCCACAATAATGAAGGGAAGTATATGATCGCCACAGAAATCCCTAAAGAATATGGATTAAATCCCAAACAGTCAGGAGATGTTGAACGTATTTTGGCTGATGAACACGGTTTTCTTAAAAGATCAGTAGATTCTAGTTCTAGCGAAGGTCATATATATGCCTACCAATTAAATGGTAAGGGTAAAGATTTCCGAAATAGAAA
>CAZZGE010000337.1:0-4079 GCA_964653665.1 uncultured Porifericola sp.
TCCCAAAAAGTTACCTGTTAACCCGAAAAATATTTTTAAGCTTTGCCGGAAATTAATTTTAGTACATTCAGCGATGAAGATTTATACGTACCGTTTAGTAAGGATATTAACCCGGATGCATTTACCGAGTTAGTCAGGCGGCATGGGCCCAACGTGAAAAGAAAATGTTTGGAACAACTAAATGACGAGGACCATGCAAACGACGTATCGCAGGAGGTTTTCTTGCGCCTCCTCACCAAGCCGCATACGTATAAAGCAGGCCTTCCCTTTAAACCATGGCTTAACACCATCATCAACAATCGCTGCCACGACCATCTCAGACAGGACAAGACAGCCTTGCATGATGAGGTTTCCTTTAAAATACTGGATATGGTAGAAGTAGAAGTAGATACGGAAGAGGTCAACCGGCCTACAATTGAAATACTTAGAAAGTTAATGGAGCAGTTGAGCGGTGAAGCCAAGCTTATTTTGCTACTCAAGTATGAGCAAGGCTGGTCTATCAAAACCATTCAGGAAAGCCTGGGCCTGGAGGAGAGTGCGGTTAAGCAAAGACTCAAGCGCAGCCGCGATAAACTGCAAGTGCTACTTGAGAAATACTCCGACGCCAGTTAGCGATTTTTGTCATTTCACCGCCTCCATCGTAATCTCCAGGCTGGCTCCTTTTGGCAGAGCTGCTACGCCTATGGTCACCCGGGCGGGGGGCATCTCGCCAAAGTAACTACCATAGATATCGTTGACCTTACCAAAGTTGTCCAGGTCGGTCATGTAGATGGTCGTCTTTACCACATTGTCCATCTCCATTCCCGCCTCCTGTAGTACAGCTTGTAAGTTGTCCATCACCTGCCGGGCTTCGTTTTCGATGTTATCAGTTACCATCTCACCACTTTCAGGATTGATAGCGATCTGTCCGGCCAGATAGAGGGTATTCCCCGCCATAATGGCCTGGCTGTACGGCCCTACCGGATTGGGGGCTTTGCTGGTTTTGATCACCTTTCTGGCGGCAGCAGACGTATTATCTTCCGCTGGTGCATCGGCCGGGTTGCTCTGCGACTGGCAGGAGACCATCAAGGTTGAAATGCAAAGGAAAAAAGTATACTGAATAAATCGTAGCATTGGGTAGAGGTTTGGCTGTAAAAACTGCTTTCAAGTTAAAGCATTACCGGCGGATAAGAAAAGTGTAGAAAAAGATTCAAAGTGATTATTGGGCAAATAAGGTAGTTACCAGGAAATCTATTAGGCAGAAGAAACTCAGTTCCTTATTTTGGAACAACAGCCCAAGAGGTACTATTCCTCTTAAGCAAGATGAACAACTTAACAAAATCTGTTTTGAATTACTCCGTGAGATCAGCCAGTCTGTTACTTTTACTTTTGGTGGTAGTGAGTTGTAGTCGCCCTGCCCCACCTAATGTGGTCTTCATCATGATAGATGACCTGGGCTACAAGGATACCGGCGTATACGGCAGCGACTACTACGAAACCCCCAATATTGATCGCCTAGCCTCGCAGGGGATGCTGTTTACACAGGCTTACGCCTCGGCTGCCAACTGTGCCCCCAGCCGGGCTACTTTTATGAGTGGTTTATATCATCCTCATCACGGCATTTATACCGTAGCCTCCTCAGAACGGGGCGCTGCCGAGGACCGCAAGATCATCCCGACCCCCAACACCGAGACGCTGGCTGATTCTATCTCTACGCTGGCAGAGTTTTTCAAGGAGCAGGGTTATCATACGGCTCACTTCGGCAAATGGCACCTGGGCAACGATCCCCGTACGCAGGGCTTTGATATCAATGTAGCGGGCAGCCACCGGGGAAATCCTGGTCGCAACGGCTACTTTAGTCCTTACGTTGTAGAGCCCCTGGTAGATGGTCCGGATGGAGAGTACCTCACCGATCGCCTTACCAATGAGGCTATCCGCTTTTTAAGAAACAATCAGGATTCTTCTTTTTTTTTATACATGCCCTACTACACCGTACACACCCCTATACAGGGCAAGGAAGCACTTATCAAAAAGTATGAAGAGAAAGGGGGTAATGCTTTGCAGAACAATGCGACATACGCAGCCATGGTGGAAGCCATGGATCAGAATGTCGGTCGCTTGCTGCGTACGCTGGATAGCCTCGGGGTAGCAGAAAATACCCTGGTTGTGTTTACTTCCGACAACGGGGGCATACGGGCCATTTCTTCGCAGGAACCACTTCGGGCCGGAAAAGGCTCCTACTACGAAGGCGGAATAAGGGTACCCATGATTATCTGCTGGCCTGGAGAGGTGGAGGCGGGAACTCGTACAGATGTTCCGGTTAGTAACCTTGATTTTTATCCTACCTTCCGGGAAATCTTTGGCCAAAGCCAGGAAAAAAAGTTAGAAGGGCAAAGCTTAATGCCTATCCTGATGCAGAAAGATGATTTTGTTGAACGTCCGCTACTCTGGCATTTTCCGGTATACTTGCAGGCTTATGATACCCTCAAAGATGACGGTCGTGATCCGCTCTTTCGTACCCGCCCCGGCTCGGTAGTACGGCAGGGCAAGTGGAAATTGCATGAATACTTTGAAGATGGAGGCTTAGAACTATACGACCTGGAAGAAGACATTGGGGAAAGAAATAACCTGGCGGAAGAAATGCCGGGTAAGACAGAGGAAATGTACAGACTTCTGGAGGATTGGCGTAAACGCACGCATGCGCCAGTGCCTACTGAGCCAAACCCTGCTTATGAGCAGCACTAACGCATACACGGCTGGGCAATCAGACGTTCATTTCCAGGGTTTGTATGTTCAATCTGCCCGCCCCGAGCAGATGAATGAGTTCTTACCTAATCCTGCCGCTCAATTTTGGCACCCAGGGCCTGCAGTCGCTTGTCAATGTACTGGTAACCACGGTCAATCTGTTCCACGTTAAAGATTGTGCTGCTACCTTCGGCCGACATGGCAGCGATTAGCAGTGCCACCCCGGCACGGATGTCGGGCGAAGTCATAGAAATGCCCCGCAGGCACTGCTTCCGGTCTAGCCCGATGACGGTAGCCCGGTGCGGGTCGCAAAGGATCACCTGTGCGCCCATGTCCAGTAGCTTGTCCACAAAGAACAGACGGCTTTCAAACATTTTCTGATGGATGAGTACAGAGCCTTTGGCCTGGGTAGCCACTACTAGGATGATGCTTAGCAGGTCAGGTGTCAGGCCGGGCCAGATAGCATCAGCGATGGTCATGAAGGAACCATCAATAAAGGTCTCTATCTCGTAAGATTCATTGTTAAACACGTGGATGTCATCATCTTCAACTGTGAAATTGATGCCCAGTTTGCGGAAAGTATCGGGGATAATGCCTAGCATATCCACGCGGCAATCTTTGATGAGGATATCAGAATTAGTCATAGCCGCCATGCCGATGAAGCTGCCAATCTCAATCATGTCGGGTAGCATGGTGTGCTCCGTACCACCGAGCGTGTCTACACCCTCAATGTATAACAGGTTTGAGCCAATGCCTTCAATCTTAGCTCCCATGCGGACCAGCATAGCGCAAAGCTGCTGGATATAAGGTTCGCAGGCAGCATTATAGATGGTGGTTGTTCCCCCAGCCATTACTGCTGCCATGATGATGTTAGCAGTGCCAGTCACACTGGCTTCGTCCAGCAGCATGTAGGCACCTTGCAGGTTTTCGCCTTCTACGCTGTAGTATTTGTTAGCAGCATCATAATGAAAGTGGGCTCCCAGCTTTTGCAGCCCGATAAAATGTGTATCCAGGCGGCGGCGGCCGATTTTGTCACCACCGGGCATGGGGATACGGCCCTTACCGTAGCGGGCCAGCAGCGGTCCCAGGATCATAATAGAGCCTCGTAGGGCAGTGGCTTTGGTGGCAAATTCCGATGTCTCCAGGTAATCTAGATTTATATTTTCGGCCTTAAAAGTGTACGACTCGTCGTACACCCGTACCACCTCTACGCCCATAGACTTCAACAGGTCTATGAGCTTCATCACGTCGCGTATGTTGGGTATTTTGTGGATGGTTACCTGCTCAGGAGTTAGCAGGACAGCGCATATGATTTGTAGTGCTTCGTTTTTTGCACCTTGTGGTATAATTTCTCC
>CAZZGE010000338.1:0-4074 GCA_964653665.1 uncultured Porifericola sp.
GCTGCAGTATTGCATCAGCCGGTTGCCTAAGGAGGAAAGTCTGATCACCACCCAGGTGCTGGAAAATGTTTCTTACAAAGAAATCTCTGAAATCATGGGTATCTCGGTAAACTACACCGGGGTCAAGATAAACCGGATCAAACAGAAACTTGGGCAGATAATGGAAAGCCAGACAACTAAAACCACGAATAAATGAATTTTGACGCACTTAAAAACGAATGGCAAGGCAACAGCAGCATGTACCGAACGCCACTCTTAGACAAAGCGACAACTCCCTGACAGAGCGTCTTCGTAAAACGCAGCGAAAACTGCTGATTTCTAATATTTTTGCTACCCTTAGCCTGATGGTAGGCTTGGCCGGAGTGAGTTGGGGCTGGGTGGCGATGACCGAAGGAGATATCGGATACTTTGTCAACCTAAGCATGGTGAGCCTGCTCATCCTTGGCGCTGCCATGCTTATCTGGATGCGGCTGCTGTTCTGGAAAAAGCCTGATTTCAGCCTGGATAGCCAAACTTTTATTGAGAGAACATTTATCTGGCTGAAGCGCACCCCCGGCTGACGCGCCACTTTATTCCCATTTATACTGTGTTGCTGTTCATTTTCATGGCCTACCATATCCTGACAACCCTCGCATCAGCTTCGGTTGCCATCCGTTTGTCAGCTATCGGCGGGTTGATGGTATATTTTGTGGTAACATATGCATGGAGTATACGTCGGAAGCGGCGTAAACAGCAACATGAGATAGAACCACTGATACGGGAGTTGGAAAAAATAGCCCGAAACCTAAAGGCTGAGTGAGCTTATCCGAAGAGAGTGGCAGTTGACTGGTGTTTCAACTGAAGGTCTTTCACTCAAGGCAAACTAAACGCCACGTAAGTATCGCCGGGAGGCGTATCGCGAGTACCGCCACAGGCAATGACGACATACTGCTTTCCATCCACTTTGTACACGGAAGGTGTAGCAAAGCCCCCCGTCGGGAGTTTGGTTTCCCACAACACTTCGCCGGTTTCCCGGTCAAAGGCGCGGAACTTCTCATCCTGCGTTGCTGCAATGAACACCAGGCCTCCGGCAGTAACTACCGGGCCACCCCAGTTGAGCGTTCCGGTGGGGGGCAAACCTTTTTCATGTAGTGCTTCATATTCACCCAGGGGTACCTGCCAGGCTATATCTCCGACATTGAGGTCATAAGCGGTTAATGTACCCCAAGGAGGACTGATCGCCGGATAGCCATCCTCCAAATTTAAAAAAGCATAACCGTTGGCACTGATATAGCGGATACTTTGCGGATCCAGGTTTTCCGGATCAAGGGCGGCCTGCTGAAGCTCGGGTGAGTCGATCTTGTCAAAAATATAGTTGAGGATGCGATCCTGATCTTTTTCACTGAGGTGCGCAAACGATGGCATCAGTCCTTTACCGTTATTCAGTAGGGCCATTGCATTTTGCTCGCTGGTATGCTCCTCCAGATTCAACAGACCAGGGATGGCCGGGTGCTGGCCTTCACGGTTCATACCATGACAACTGGCGCAGTATTTTCTGTACAAACGACGGGGCAGATCATTATCGCTAAGTTCGGCCGCATCATTGTTGATGGCCTGCATTTTGGGCAATGTTGGCCAGTTATGTCTGTTGATGAACAAGATCCCTTTTTCAGGATCGGCTGCCGCCTCACCCCAGTTGGCCCCGCCGTTAGCCCCGGGTATCATCAGGCTTCCTCCAGTACTGGGTGGCGTAAAGACCGTCTCGTTCCCGGCTGCTTCCAGCCGGGCTTTGACAAGCGGACGATCTTGCTCTTTCAGATGCGTAAGGTCCTCTTCGGTAAACTCTTGCCGGGCAAAGGAGGGCGGTTTGACAGGTACAGGTTGGGTAGGCCAGGCCGCTTCCCCAATGAGTTGCGAAGCAGGTACGGGCTTTTCTTCAATAGGAAACGCTGGCTGGCCTGTTTCCCGATTCAGCACGTAAACAAAGCCATTTTTAGACACCTGCGCCAGAGCATCGGTTTTTTCACCTTCCTGATCCAGCGTAACCAGGTTGGGCGGACAGGGCAGGTCATAATCCCACAGATCGTGATGGACGGTCTGAAAATGCCATAGTCGCTGGCCAGTGTTAGCGTCCAGCGCGATGATACAGTTTGCAAAGAGGTTTGCTCCCTCCCGGTAACCACCGTAAAAATCATAGGCCGCTGATCCGGTCAGCAGATAAACCATCTCCCGCTTCTCATCCAGGCTCAGACCACCCCAGACATTGGCTCCTCCCGCCGTCTTATAGGCTTCTTCCGGCCAGGTACTGTAGCCAAACTCGCCAGGTTGGGGAATGGTATGAAAAGTCCAGACGATCTTTCCACTGCGCACATCGTAAGCACGTACGTGGCCGGGTGCCGCATCGTAGCCTTCTCCCGTCGTGGAGCCCATTATGAGTAGGTTTTTGTGTACAATTCCCGGGGAGTTGGCACTGACCGAAAGCGTAGCAGGGTCACGCCCCAGGCCATAGTTAAGATTGACCTTACCGCCATCACCGAAAACGCTGTCAGGTACACCGGTTCGTGCATCAATAGCATAAATGTCTTTTCCGGCGCTGAAGAAAATTCTGGCTTCATCTCCTTCTTCCCAGTACGCCAGTCCGCGGCTGATTCCTCCCCCCTGTGTGCCAGCAAAAGGGTCAAACATCCAGATTTCATCAGCGGAAGAGGCATCAATGGCGTAGAGCTTGAGCTTCGGGGATAACAGGTACATGTGTCGACCCACGATCAGCGGATTACACTCTATGCGCCCGCCCTCTCGTTCATCTTCCGGATCCACGGCAGCAAACGTCCAGGCTACTTCCAGCTGGTGTACATTAGCCCGGTTAATTTGCGAAAGTGGAGAGTAGCTGTTACTTGCTTTTCCACCTTTGTAACTGTCCCATGGTGTATTAGTATTCTTAACATCCTGTATACAACCCGAGATGATAAGCCCAAATAACAGGGATACCCAAATGCTGCTTTTTCCCATATTTTATTAGTAGATAATTACCTCCGTGCTGTAGGAAAGTCCACGCTAGGCCATCAATAAAATAAAAGCTTAGGGAGTTATTTCAAAGGCAATCAGGTCACCTTCTTCAATCTGGTTGCGAGTGGTAAACCCACCAATCACCTCCACCACATAGAGCGCATCATCTTCAGAAGGAACTGACTGTTCAGAGTATGGCATTACCGACTTATAGATCATGAAAATCCGCAGCTCTTCATCTACGTAAAGGATATCCAGGGGTATTTTGGTATTCTTCATCCAAAAAGAACGGGGAGCGGGCTGATCAAAAATAAACAGCATGCCGGTAGTATCGGGCAGGGAGCTGCGGTACATGAGTCCCTGGGTTCGCTGTTGGTCATCGTCAGCCACTTCTACGACAATATGTGCCAGCGTATCCTCTGTTTCAGGCTCAACAAAGGCCAACATACCCTCGGCCATAAACTCAGGTTCTTCTACAGGAACATCGTCCGTATAGGTGATAACTTCCTCCTCTGCTACCAGCCAAAAATAGATGCCTGCTGCAGCCACAGCCAGAATTACCAGAAAAAACATTTTACGGGCAGAGGAGACGCTGCTTACTTTTTCTTCACGGTCAGGATTAGGCCCAAGGTTTTGCTTGCTCATGGCACGGGATTAACAAAATACGGGTTTTAAAAGCGTCTGCAATCTTATGAATTTACACACATTTATAAAACGCTTCCTGGAAAAATGCTGACGCACAGATGATCAGCGAAACGACATCTGAAACTGGATACCGAACAAACGGGGTGGGCCCGGTATAAAGGTCGGAATCCCAAAAGCATCGCCAATATTACCGGCATCAATGATGTACTGTTTATCCAGTAGGTTGTTTGCGTATAGGGCTAATTCATAGCGTTCATTTCGGGTGCGATAGCCTCCTCTTACATTCAGCAGCGCATACGCTTCCTGGCTGAGTTCAGGCCGGTTATCTTCTTCAAAAAACACCTGTGAACGAAAATTATAGGTAGGTCTCAGGAATAAACTTCCCAACTCTTTCAGCGGTAACTGTAGGCTAGCCCCCAACGCTCCCGAGTGTCTTGGTGTGAG
>CAZZGE010000339.1:0-4071 GCA_964653665.1 uncultured Porifericola sp.
TTAAAAGAGGAGGTGAATGCAAAATGTAACGTACATCAATAGCCAGATAAATAAAGTATAGATTATCCTCTTAAGTAGTACAATCTCAAAAGGCAGCTTCGGGTGAGGTTGCCTTTTGTTCTGAGCTACTATGGATTGACTACCTCTATCCATTGCCCGCTCAGTCCAGCATTGATGCTGTTATCGTACATAGACTCGCAATAAATTGCTGGCTGATAAAAGCGCCCGGTATAGCTGGCGTTTAGCATCATACGAAAGGTTTTTCTTTCTCCTGCCCCCAGATCAAAGTAGGTATACACCCGGTCATCACGAATGTTCTGAAAGTCATAATCAGACTGCTGGTTAAAGGCATCCAGGTTAAGCAGGCGAGTGTTGAGGATTTCCCAACCTGAGGGAATGACATGGGTAAGAGCCAGTTGATCCTGATTACCCATCGTCCCCGGATTATACACTGTAACCTCAGCCACAAAATCAGTTCCCTGCCGCAAATCTCTGATGTTGATTACATCGCCGTTGATTCCTTTGTAAACCACATTCATGCGCAGTCCGTTGACCAGTACCTTTTCGTCACCTGGAGCTGGTTGCCCTTCCCTGATTACCCGGGCATACAACTCACCTTCCCCCTGGTTGACAACACTCACCGCTTGCTCTCCCCTGCCGGACATAGGAATTTCCCGCTGTATAACCGACAAGCCACTCTGGAGATTAATGGGCGGCTGACCATTCAGGGATACTCTGGCACTGATGCCGGTGCTCAACTGCATACCACCTGCAAACTTGGTAGTTGCGATCAGTGCAAAAGCAGTAGACTGGGTGCTGATCCAGGCATCACTGGCCAATTCAGCGGCGATACTCCGAAACAACGTCAGGCCCCGCTCTCTCTTCTGTAGGATACCCAGGATTTCCAATATCATCGCCTGGTCCCGTAGTGCCGAACCGTAGGTGCCCTGCGTTTCCTGATACGGTGCTACCTGTGTTTCCAGTCCCTGAATCATAGACTCGGCCACCTGATTTTGTCCGATGAGAGCGTATGCTCCTGACAGTCTCCATCGGGCAACCGGATGTAGGTCACTCATTTCTCGCATACGGTTCATCGCCCCAGTTTCCGCTTCTCCGGATAGTGACAGCGTATACAGGCGGTAAGCCTGTATGAGATCTTCCCTGGCGTATTCCTGGCTTCTACCCCATTGCGCGGCACGTCGCCGCTGATAGCTGATCCACCCTTGCAACAGTCCGGCGGGAATGAAATAACCCCGCTGCCGGGCTTCCAATAAAAAGTGTCCGGCATAGCTGGTACTCCATTCATCAGCATCATTAGAACCTGGCCAGTACGCAAATGCTCCTTCATTAGTCCTAAAAGCACTCAGTCGGCGGATCGCTTCTTTTACGTTAGCTTCTATCTCTGCCTGTTCCTGTTCATCCAACTCCTCTACTGCCGATAGATAAAGCTGGGGGAAAGCAGCAGAAACTGTTTGTTCTATACATCCGTGGGGAAAGTTGATCAGAAACGGCATACGTTGTGCCAGATTAAGGGGAGGGATATCAGAAAGCTCCAATACGGCACGGCGAGTACCTGGCATTCCAACGGAAGAAAAGGTAGTGTCCCAGCTGTTACCTGTTTCCAGAAGCGTCCCAACCGTTTCGGTAACCGACGGATTCGGATTACGGACATCAATCTCTATCGGGTAGTCAGTACGAATAGGTCCGGCGGCGGCATTGATCTCGACTTTACCCACCCCGGTCTGATTGGCTACTTTAAGGTCAAAGTTTATATGTTCCTCTCCGGGATTAGGAAAAAACATTTCAGCAGAGCGTTGACCGGTCAGGCTGATCGGATCGTCTGCCGAAACACTGACTCGTACACTCTTGACTGAGTTGTCTGTAGCAAAAATATCAACCGGCAACTGCAATGCCTCACCTGGACCTAAAACACGAGGCAAAGTACCGAGCACCATCAGTGATTTACTTACTTCCCGACTAAGCGCTGCATAACCGTAGGCCCCTTTGTGCGCCCCGATCAGCACCGTTCTTACTGAGCCGACATAGTTGGGCATTTTGATGGTATGGGTATTTTCCTCATCCTCTTCCAAAAAGAAAGGGCCCAGGAATTTTACAACCGGAGTAAAACGATTAGCCGAAGCACGCTTACCGGTAGTTAGCTCCCCCGACGCATCACCTCCGATGGCTAGGATACGCTCCAATTCTCCACCGTAAGCACCAATCACGTAGTCGTACACATCCCAGGTCTTGATACCTAGTGCTTCTCTCGCATAAAAATGGCTGTGGGGATCAGGTGTGCTAAAGTTAGTGATATCCAGTAGGCCTTCGTCTACCATGGCTATGGTGTAGGCCATGGGACGCTCGTTTGCCTCTCCTACCGTGATGATAACTTCACTTTCCGGCTCCAGTTTTTCGGGCATACTGAGTACTGGCGCCAGAATGGTAGCCTCGTCGGTTACTTCCAGCGGTATCACTCCGTACATCCGGATGGGAAGGTCATTAGCCGTACTGGCATGAGGTTGCAATAGGCTCAGATGAATATAAATGTTGGGCGTCATCTCTTCGGTAATTTCAAATGTGAAAGCGGTTTCACCCTCTTCTTCCAGTTCCACCCAGAACGTTTCCAGTACTTGACTGCCATTCTCTATGCTTACCAATGCGCGGCCTTCCCCTCTGGCAGGAATGTATACCGTGGCCTCTTCGTCTACCTGGTACTGTTCTTTGTCAGCCGAAAAACTCAGCATGGCAGCCGCCTGCTGTGCCTGACGATCGTCACGACCGGCATAACCCGGCCAGTCCATATACATAACTTCTCCGGTGCAGTGGCCGGAAACCGGGTCGCAGGCCCTGATGTAGTAGCGCCCCCAGTCTTCATCTTCTATCGTAAAGGACCAATTACCCTCGCCCCTGGTCAGGCTGACGGTCTCTTCTATCACGGGCTTACGGTATTGATTCGCTACATAATTGGCGATTGAAGCATCCGACTGCTCCCACCACCAGCGCCAGTCCAGTTTGTACAAGGCTACCTCCACATCACGGCGATTGAGCGGCTGCCCTCTTTCGTCAACTGCTACTAAGGAGATAGTATGTGACTCTCCGGTGGACAACATACCGCCTACTCCTTCACCTTCTGGCAACTTAATACCGACAAAGGAAGCATAGGGATAATAGGGCAAAGAAAGACGGTCGGTGCTAAAGTTGCCGCCTTCCTCAAAGACTTTTCCCACAAGCGTGGCATTGAGTAAACCGGGCACGGCCTGTTCTAACCGCAGGTTTACATCAAAACTAGCATTTCCCGACTGGTCTACTCTTCCGTCAAAAACTTTTCTTCTCTGAGCGGTAAAGCTACGGGCCCGATCATCAAAAGAATAATCAGGGAAGTCCTCAAATGTAGTATTTGTGGCAGTAAGCAGGAGTTCGTACTCGACACGCAGGTTACGAGCAGTAGCACCGCTCAGCCAGGCTACGTCCAGGTAAGCCGTTGGTGTTGTATTTCGGAAGGTGAACAGGTCGGTACGAAAATCCATCTCTACCTTCAGTCGGTTAGGACGTACTGTTTCAACCCTGATATTTTTTGTAAAGGTAGCGCCTCCAACTGCTACCTGAGCTGTCCAGTTACCTGTGATCGCGTCATCTTGAGTAGCGGTACTAAAATTGTAAATATCTCCAACCGGTTCAGTATTTACGATGCGCTGTACCGTCTGACCACGAGGGTTGATAAGCTGAAAAACAACCGGGTGATTATCGGGCAGTCTCTCGTTAACGTCCTGAAGGATGAAGTTCAGGTGCAGCGAGTCTCCGGGTCGCCATACGCCCCGGTCTCCGTAGATAAATCCCTTGATACCTTGGCGGACTTCTTCTCCAGAGACATCAAAATTGCTTAATGAGAGTGCGTTGCCATCATCTACACGCAGATAGCTACGCTGATCGCCGTCAGCAGCTACTACCAGGTAAGGCACCTGTTCGGTTCGTATGTTTACCAATCCGTCACCGTCGGTAGAAGTTCGGGCAATTAGTTGCTGCTGGAAATCATATACACTGATCTCTGCTCCTGATACCGGCTCCGTAGAT
>CAZZGE010000340.1:0-4056 GCA_964653665.1 uncultured Porifericola sp.
CCAACGCGGCAGGTGGAGAGCCTGGCTCTGATATGAATATGAGCATCAGGGGCCTTTCTACTTTTGAAGGTAGCAATGCTCCCTTTGTATTGGTGGACGGGATTCCGATGAGCATCAACGATATTGATCCGAATGACATAGAGTCCATTTCTGTGCTCAAAGACGTGGCCTCTACTTCCATTTACGGCGCTAGGGCAGCCTACGGTGTGATACTTATCACGACCAAAGAGGGCTCCAAGGGTTCCAGGATCAGTTATTCTACCAACTACGCCTGGAGTACACCTACTGTCTGGCCTGACCTGGCTGGCGGTACAGACTGGGCACATGCGCTCAACGATGCCCGTACCAATTCTGGGGGAACACCCTTTTATCCGGAAGAAGCACTAGATCGCCTGCGCCAAAACCTAGAGAATCCGGGCAGTGCTCCTGGTATGCTGCCCCGGCCCGACGGCTTGGACTGGGACATCCTTAACACCGGCTCCAGGGGCGTGGCCAACGACAATATTCAAGATCTGATCCTAAGAGATAATGCGCCCAGATATAAGCACAGTCTGGCTATTTCTGGTGGCAACGATAGGATCAACTACTATGTAGGAGGTACTTATTACAATGAGCAGGGCCTTCTGACATTTGGCGATGAGTCCTACGACCGCCTCACTTTAGATGCCAAAGTAGGCGCCAAAGCTACCGAATGGTTGGATATCAACTTCCGCGCAAAATATAAGCAGGAAGACGAAAACTTTCCCTGGAACCAGAATTTTGGACGTGCCTGGTACATGAACTGGATAGGAAAATTAAAGCCCGGTACTCCCGCAAAATACGATGGTACTGACATCTGGACCCGCCAGACGCGTGTCGAGGAGTGGAGAAACGTAAGGCAAACAATTGCTGATAACCAAATCGTACTTTCGCCCGAGTTAGTTTTTGAACCTATAGAAGGTTGGGTCACCAATGTCAGACTGAATTACCGGGCTAACCAGATTGAAGATACAAGATTTGCCAAACAGTTCTCCTGGGTCAGACCTACGGGACAGGTGGATCTCATACCCGAAAACCGCGCCCAGACTCAGTACCGAAACGCGGTAAATACCAATACCTATCTATCTCCCAATATCTGGTCTACCTACACCAATCAATTCGGGAAACACAGCCTGGAAGCCATGGTCGGATTCCAGCAGGAAGAGTACAACTACAGTAACGTAGGCGCACGCAGTGTTTACTTGCTGAGTGATGCCGTTCCGGCCCTCAGCACCGCTGTGGGTGAGCAATTAGTAACTGACGAAATCGGGCACTGGGCCATCCGTAGTTATTTCGGAAGGTTGAACTACCGCTTTGCCGAAAAGTACCTGCTGGAAGTAAACTTCAGAGCAGATGGTTCTTCAAGGTTTAACTCAGAAAACCGTTGGGGTTACTTTCCGTCAGCTTCGGCAGGATGGATTATATCGGAGGAGAATTTCTTCCCCAAAACGAATGTGATCAATACGCTGAAGCTGAGAGGTTCTTACGGTAGCCTGGGTAATCAGAATGTGGACAACTACTTATACATCCCAACCTTGCCAGTTCAGCAAACTAACTTCTGGCTATTCGGAGGAGATCGGGCCTGGACCGTGGGCGCACCAAATTTAAGCAGTGTTAATTTAACATGGGAAACCGTGTCTACTTTAGACCTTGGTTTGGATGCGGCCCTGTTTGACGATCGCCTGAATGTGATGTTTGGTGTGTACGAATCGGTTACCTCTAACCTGGTAGGACCGGGACGACCTTTGCCTGCCGCACTGGGTACTACCGTGCCTAAGCGAAACGAAGGCGAGATCAATACCCGGGGATGGGAACTGGAGCTTTCCTGGAGAAATACGGTAAGTAGCGATTTCAAATACCAGATCAAAGGTCAGTTGTCTGACTACCGCAGTAAGGTGGTCAACTACACCAACCCTACCCGCCTGATAGACCGACCCTACAATGGGCAGATCATGGGTGAAATCTGGGGATTGACCTACGATGGCCACTACCAGTCAGATGCTGACGTGAGTGAGCATGGCGTGGATCAGAGCTTTATCTGGTCGGGAGCCTGGACACCGGGAGACTTCAAGTACAAAGACCTGAACGGTGACGGCAGGGTAGACATTGGCGACAATACTTTTGACAATCCCGGAGACCTTTCGGTGATTGGAAATACTACCCCACGTTTTGTGTACGGATTCAGTCTGGGTGCCGAATGGAGAAACTTTGACGCCTCCGTCTTCTTCCAGGGAACAGGCAAAAGAGATTGGGCTTTTGCCGGAACCAGTGCTTCTGTTTTCCGAGGACCTGCCGGCGGCCCCATGCATAACAATGTGCTGGAAGAACACCTGGACTACTGGCGTGATGAAACCAGCGCCCTGGGAGCCAACCCTGACGCTTACTTCCCCAAGCCTTACGCCCAGTACTTTGGCCAAAATGCCAAAAACTACTCTTACCCTACTGATCACCTCATGCAGGATGCCTCTTTCTTAAGGCTCAAAAACCTACAGATCGGTTATTCACTGCCCAGGTTTCTGGCGGAAAAAGTGTGGATGAGCAACGCCAGAATTTATGTCTCCGGTGAAAACCTGCTGACATTTACCAACCTGATGTTCTTTGACCCTGAGGCACTCCAAGGAAGATGGTACGGAGCAGGAGATTCTTATCCTCTCAGCAAAACCTGGTCTGTGGGTCTTAATGTTAACTTCTAATGCAAATGAAAATGAAAAAAATATTCAGCTATATACTAGTGTTCATAGGAATGACCATGTATTCCTGTGAGGATGACTTTCTGGACAGAACACCCCTGGACGAAATATCTGATCCTGATTTCTGGCAGAGTGAGGCCGACCTGGAACTGTTCCTGAACAACTTTTACGATAATTTTGATGGATGGTGGGTATCTGGTGGTGGTGCCGCCCCTACCTACGACCGCGGTACCGACGTTGCCTTACCTAACCCGAATGTATACGGAAATGACTGGACGATCCGGCTGGACGGCTCTGAAAATGTGCCTGCTTCGGGAGGTGGATGGAACTGGAACAGTATTCGAAACATTAACTATTTTCTGCAGAACGCAGCGCGTGTGGAAGCCGGTGGCAGTATGACCGATCACTACATTGGTGAAGGGCATTTCCTCAGAGCGTGGTATTACTATGACTTACTGAAGACCTTCGGCGACTTACCCATTTACACGGAGCCTATAGACTCCGAAAATGAGGAATTGCTGTACGCCGCTCGTGCTGACAGAACGGAGGTCTTTGACTTTATCATGGATGATATAGACATGGCCATTTCCAAGATGAAGCACAGTTCGGAGCTTACTACACCGGGTACCCGCCTTAGCAAAGACATTGCGCTGATGTTTAAGGCAAGGGCAGCATTGTACGAAGGCACCTGGGAGAAATACCAGCAGGGTTCTGAATTTGAAGGGCAAACCGATGGCACTGGATATTTGCAGGAAGCGGCAGCGGCAGCTAAGCAACTCATTGACGACGGTAATTTTTCCCTGGTCATGGGAGATCCTAATAATGTGTATTTTGAACTGTTCAACCAGACAAACTACGCGGGTAATCCCGAGGTGCTGTTCTATAAGCACTTTGACCGCGAAGAGTACGGATCTAACTTCAGTAACCAGCTCTGGAACTGGCCCAACGGCTATGGCCTGACCCAGGACCTGACCCGGTTTTACCTGTGCGAAGATGGGCTGCCTATCGCCGTTAGTCCGCTATTTGAAGGTGACAGTACACTGGCTATCGTAGAGAATAATCGTGACCCCAGACTGGCCCAGACTGTAATGGTTCCTGGAGACATCTTAAGAATAGATGGAACGGATACTACGTACTTTACCGCGCCCAATGTATTTGAAACAGGTACAGGAATGGAATCACAAAAATTCCGTCATATCGTGGTAGACCCTGCTGCCGGTATTCAAAATGGAAGCGTTGATTATATCCTGATGCGTTATGCTGAGGCTTTATTGATCTATGCAGAAGCCAGGGCCGAATTGGGTGAGCTGACGCAGGCCGATGTAGACATGACCATCAACCAACTGAG
>CAZZGE010000341.1:0-4048 GCA_964653665.1 uncultured Porifericola sp.
AAAAAACTGACTTCTTCAAGTCAATAACATATCCTATATTTGGCCAAAATTTATTCGGAAAAATGCAAGATACTCTACCTACACAGACAACTCCTGACCAGGGACTACTCAAAGATGCTGCAGCCTCTTCTAAGCGACTCCTCTCCCTGGACGTCATGCGCGGCCTTACCATCATCGGGATGATTATCGTCAATACGCCGGGTTCCTGGAGCCATGTTTACCCACCCTTGCTGCATGCCGAGTGGAATGGCCTCACCCCTACCGATATGGTCTTTCCCTTTTTCTTGTTTATGGTAGGGGTGTCCATCACCCTGGCTTTCACCAAAAGGCTGGCAAAAGGTGGTGCTAAGTCTGACCTGGTCAAGAAGACAGCCAAGCGAGCGGCCATCATCTTCGGGCTGGGGCTGTTCCTAGCACTATTTCCTAAATTTGACTTCGTCAACATTCGTATTCCAGGCGTACTGCAGCGCATTGCGGTGGTGTACCTGGTATGTAGTCTTATTTTCCTGCAAACCAACTGGCGCGGCATGCTAACGATTAGTGGAATTTTGCTGG
The DNA here is from genome assembly GCA_964653665.1 of uncultured Porifericola sp. GTDB lineage: Bacteria > Bacteroidota > Bacteroidia > Cytophagales > Cyclobacteriaceae > Catalinimonas. The sequence goes on from CAZZGE010000341.1 coordinate 556, forward strand.
TGGGCTATTGGTTGGCCATGACGCTTATTCCTGTTCCTGGGGTTGGTCAGGCTAACCTGGAATCAGGAACCAACCTGGCGGCCTGGGTAGACAGTGTGGCGATGCCTGGCCGTATGTACCAGGGTACCTGGGATCCGGAGGGCTACCTCAGTACCATTCCGGCCATCGTCACTGGCCTTACCGGTATACTGGCGGGTTTCCTGATCAAATCAGACAAATCCAATGAACATAAGATCATTTGGTTGATGGTGGTAGGTACTGGCCTGTGTATTGTCGGCTACTTTTGGCACCAGGTTTTTCCGGTCAACAAAAATCTCTGGACCAGTTCGTACGTATTGGTAACTTCCGGTATGGCCGCGCTACTGCTGGGCTGTATTTACTGGATGGTAGATGTGCAGAAATACCAGCGGTGGACGCCCTTCTTCATAGCCTTCGGTATGAACGCCATCACGGCCTATGTCCTCAGTGGTACTATCATATATGCTTTAGTGATTGATTTTGACGGAGACGGCACAGCCTTTAAAACCGAGAGCTTCCAGGCGCTGGTGAGTGCTGGCCTGGCAGAAAAGCTAGCTTCCTTCATCTGGGCCCTAAGTTACCTGATGCTCTGCTTCATCCCTGTCTGGATCATGTATAAGAGGAAGATGATCGTAAAGGTGTAGTCGTGCAACATAGCATTCTTCTGTAATGTCAAATGTTGCTTGGTATATGGCGGATATAAGTAGATTTTACAGAATTAGTATCAACATGTAAGAAAATGATCGTCGCCATTGTGCAGCGCAAGCAGCATAAAACCTGCCTACCGGTTAGTGTGTTCATCGCCAAGCACCGTTTCAGATTATTTTCACTTAAGTTGAAAAAAATTATGGTGGAACCTAAGAGCTCGGCTTGTCAACTATGGAAGAAAAAAAGCAGCTTTTTGTTAGCAGCAATTATGGATTTTGCTTGTCCTGCGGCATGGATAGCTGGCGAAAACCGAGAAATAATTTTACTTTAGGTGCCAATCTGAAAAAATCTACAATCAACCTATCATGAAAAATAACGGTAGAAGAAAATTTATCAAACAGACAGGAGCCGCCGCCTCTGCCTTACTTGCAGCCCCTACCATCATACCGGCCTCAGCATTGGGCAGAAACGGCTATATCGCCCCTTCTGATCGTATTAACCTGGCCTTTATCGGCGCCGGCAACCAGGCGGGTAACGATGTGAAGGGCTTCTTGCAGGATGACCGGGTGCAGGTGACCGCCATCTGCGACGTTAATGATAAAAGTAAAGGCTACTGGAACGGCAAGGTAGCTGGTCGTGAATTTATCATGGACCTGGTGGACAAGGCTTACTCCGAAAAGCACGGTAAAAAATACAAATCCACCACCGGCCACATAGACTTCCGTGAAGTGCTGGAGATGAAAGACGTGGATGCTGTAGAAATTGTAACACCCGACCACTGGCACGCCATCCCGGTACTCATGGCTGCGGCTGCTGGAAAAGATATTTACTGCCAAAAACCGCTGGCCCTTACTATCGCCGAAGGCCGGGCGATGAGCGATGCTGTCAAAAAGCACCATGTAGTTTTCCAGACCGGAAGCCAGCAGCGCTCTAACGAAAGCTTCCGTCGCATCTGTGAACTGGTCAGAAATAAGAAAATCGGTAAACTTAAGTCTGTAGAATGCCACCTCCCCGGCGGTACGCCCGACTTTGGTAAGACCGGCGCTAAAACCGAGCCTACCAAAGTACCCAAAGGCTTTGACTACGACATGTGGCTGGGACCGGCACCTGAAGCACCTTACTGCCCGGCCCGCACGCATGTCAACTTCCGATGGATACTGGACTACTCTGGCGGTATGGTCACCGACTGGGGCGGCCACCATCCTGACATTGCTCAGTGGGGGATGGACACCCAGTACACCGGCCCGGTCAAGATCCGCAAGGCTAAGGGTAAGTGGGCTCAGCATCCGGTATGGAATACCGCTACCGAGTTTTATTTTGAGTGTGAGTATGCCAACGGCCTGGTACTGACCATCAGCAGCGAACCCGGTCCGGGCGTGAAGTTCAACGGCAGCGAAGGCAGCGTATGGGCTAACCGCGGCGGCCATGATGCCGAACCTAAGAATTTGCTGGATGTCAAGATTAGGGATGATGAAACTCACCTCTACCACAGCGGTAATCACTACCGCAATTTTATAGATTGTGTTATTTCAAGAGAAGAGCCCGTAGCACCCTGCGAGGTGGCCCACCGCTCCATTACGCTGGCTCACCTGGGCAATATCGCCATGCTGCTGGAACAGGACCTGGACTGGGACCCAGTCAACGAGCGCGTTACCAACATTGAGGAAGCCAACAAAATGCTCTCTCGTCCCATGCGTGAACCCTGGGATAAGATTTACCAGCAGTACTTGGTGTAAGAATTTTGGACGATAGAATCGCCATTTTCCTAGGCATCCGCATTATAAATGCAGACGGTTACTGTCTTTCTTAGTAATACAGTCATCACCGTGACGACGGGCGTTTCAAACGAGGACTCAAGGGATGGGCGTCTCTGAAGATGTTTGTCTCTACCTGTAATCCGGGTTTTCAAAGTCAAAGCGGCAACCCGCCTCCCATTCTGAACGTTGATTACCGTGGGCGGGGATGCCTCCGGCATCAATAAGCATACGAGCTAAGTGTAGCAGATTCCAGGTCATAAAAGTAGTATTGCGGTTGGTGAAGTCGTTTTCCGGACCACCGGAGTTTTCGTCCAGATAGGAGGGACCGGGTCCCACTTCCCCCAGGCAGCATCGGCCTGGGGAGGAATGACGTAGCCCAGGTGTTGCAGTGAATACAACATATTCATAGCGCAGTGTTTGGCCCCGTCTTCATTGCCGGTGATAAGCGCTCCACCTACTTTGCCGTAATAAGCGTATTGTCCGTAGTCGTTGAGCAGGTGTGAACAACCGTACAATCGCTCAATAACTTTGGTACATACTGAAGATTTTTCTCCCAGCCAGATCGGAGTACCCAGCACCAGAATATCTGCTGCTTGTACTTTTTTGTATAGCATAGGCCAGTCATCCTTTTCAAAACCATGTTCTGTCATGTCCGGGTAAACGCCTACTGCTATGCGAAAATCTGCGGGGCGCAGTATTTCTACACTTACCCCCTGTTTTTCCATGATGCGACGTGAAATTTCAATGAGTCCTTCGGTATGGGACTGCTGAGGGCTAGGTTTTAAGGTACAGTTAAGGAAAACAGCCTTGAGATCTTGATAGCTTTTATCCATCTTGGGAGGATTAGGCGAAATTAATTTAACAGATACGAAAGTTATTAAATAGGATGTTTGATAGAAAATATGTTTATGAATAGTTATTATAATGTCATCCGGCTGACGTAAAGTATATCAAAAAGTTTAATGCATCCTGTTGTAAAATTACTTATCTCTGGCAAAGACAACCCTAAACTCGGCCCATTGACAACTCGTCTATTGTTTTTTCTCGTTTGCATAGTCCTCTTTACTTAG
>CAZZGE010000342.1:0-3920 GCA_964653665.1 uncultured Porifericola sp.
TCAAGACAAAAATGAACAAAGCATCAAGTAAAAAAACAGAATAAAAATCTGGGTTTAGCGGTGAAATGTTAATTAGATTTTTAAACATGATCTTAATACTGTAAAAGACTTTGTCCATAAGGCAGCATTGAATTTTAATTGTACCTGAGGCTCATGCCTTCATCAGCTTATTATGATGCACTTCTTCAAAAAATGTAGCTTATAATCCCCCTAACCCCCGGTTCCACCGCGGCTTTTAAAAAGAGGGAATCAACCTCCCCCTTATAAAAGGGGGTTAGGGGGATTGAAAGATCGTTGACAAATACACTGATTCGGTACACAAATAAGGGAGCATATAATTTTAACTGTGGGTAGATTAATAATGCAATGCTCCCTAAACCTTATCTTGTACCGATAATTAAACATGTATGATCCAATCAAAATTAAAACTCCAACCTGAGCGACTCTTCAAGCTAAGCCGGATGAAAGAGGTTATCAAACCTACCCGGCCACACAAGCATGAGGGCTACTATGAATTTATCCTGCTTACCCAGGGAGCGGGCTACCATACGATAGATGACCAAAAGTATGAGGTGACGCCTCCTTTGTTTCATATCCTGAAGCCCAGCCAGATTCACTGCTGGGACTTTACCCAAATTCCTATTGGTTTTGTGTTGATGGTCAGGGAAGAATTTTTGGGTAGTAATTCTGCCATCAGGCAAAAATTGTATGAACTGCCTGTAGAAATAAAGCTCAAAGATGCTGAATCCTATCTCTATTTATATGAGCAGTGTTTTGTGGAATACCAGCAGGGAGAACTACATCAGGATACGATCAAGGCTTATCTCAACCTGATCATCACTAAGCTATTCCATCAGGGCAGGGCACAAGAGATCTTTGATTTTCCATCTCATCAAATGCTATATCAATACAAAAAATTGGTAGATCTACATTTCATCAGGTACAAACAGGTAAAACAATATGCCGGTTTACTGAACATTTCCGCTGCCCGGCTCAACGAAATTTGTAAAAAAAGTCTGGGAAAGAACGCCCAGGCCATCATCCAGGAAAGGGTGGTTCTGGAGGCCAAAAACCTGCTGTTTCACACCGACACAACGGTCGCTGAAATTTCCTATCACCTGCAATTTAGTGATGCCTCTAACTTTGTGAAGTTTTTCAAAGCCCAGACTACGCTTACCCCTCAGCAATACCGGAAAATGCGCTAACCAGGGATATTTACCATCATTAGCAGCAAATTTACCATATGAATACTCGGCATTCTTTCTAGGTTCGTAGTTTAGTAAGTGCTTTTGTTATCCACTAAATCAACTATGAAGCTGTTCATCTATACCCTGATCTTTTGTTTCTGCTCTACTTCCCTGCTGGCTCAGAATGCCGTAATTCAAGGCTCAGTGTTTGACCAATCCAATAACCAACCCCTGGAATATGCCAATGTGCTACTTTATCAGCCAGCAGATTCATCGCTGGTAAACGGTATGGTCACCAATGCGGATGGATCTTTTGTGATGGCAGATATACCTCCCGGTACTTATTACCTGCAAATCCAGTTCATCGGCTACGAAAACAAAAAGCTAGACAATATTACCTTGTCCAGAGGGGATAGCTACAGCCTAGGTGCCATCACAATCTCTGCCAATGAACAACTGCTGAATGAAATACAGGTCACCGGGGAGAAAGCCTCTACCTACCATAAAATTGACCGGCAGGTGTATGATGCCGGGCAGTTCCAGAGTGCCACCGGCGGCACCGCCACGGATGTGCTGAGAAATATCCCCTCCGTGGCCATCAATGCCGAAGGAGGTATTTCGGTGAGAGGTTCTTCGGGCTTCACCATCCTGCTGAACGGCAAACCGGTACAAAGCGACCCCACTTTGATCCTGAACCAGCTACCTGCCAATGCGGTGGAAGACATTGAAATCGTCACTGCCCCTTCGGCCAAATACGACCCGGAAGGAAAAGCGGGCATCATCAACATCATCACCAAAAAAGGCGCTACCGACGGCTTGTATATGCAGGTCAATGCCAAAGCAGGCTTGCCCAGCATTGAGGATTATGATAATGCCGAACCGGCCTCCCGGTACGGAGCGGATTTTACCCTCAACTATAAAAAAGGAAAATGGGACCTTTCGGCAGGGGCCAGCTACCTGAGAAATGACATCGCCGGACGCAGAGTGGGTGATGTCTTTACCATTATCAATGATTCCCTGACCCGTTTTCCTTCTGAAGGGGAACGCAGCTTTGACGAAAGGGCCTACACCGCACGTGCCACCCTGGGTTTCACGCCCAACGAACAGAACAATTTCAGCCTGGGCTTTTATGCCGGCAAAAGAAGCAAAGACCGTACGGCGGATATTTTGTACTACAACAACGCAGGGGTTTACCTGCCGGAAAATGATACGGTTTATCAGACCACTTACTACAACGAAAACCTGCGTATCCGCACCGGTGACTTCCTGATCAGCAGCCTGGATTATAACCACACCTTTGATGATCAGTCGCAGCTAAAATCTTCTTTGCTCTACGAATATACCATGCTGGGAGGCCCCACCGCCAACCTGAACCTCTCCTGGCCGGAATTGTCTGACACCTTGCAGCATCAGTACAATACCAATGACAATCCCCTCAATGGGGTGCGCCTCCAGTTGGACTATGTAAAGCCCCTGGGTACGGGTCAACTGGAAGCGGGTTATCAGTATCGTTTCTTGAACCATGTGGGAGACTTTATCTACGAAGAGCGGGAAATCGGCACCGATAACTGGCAGTTGGTTCCTGAATTTTCCAGCAGCGTAAACCTGAGCAGGCAGATACATTCGCTCTACGGACAGTACAGCGGACAAATCAAAAAACTCAGTTACACCCTGGGCGCCCGGGCAGAAGTCATGGACCGGTCGCTGGAGCTTACCAATCAGTTGGTGGATACCACCTATAACTATGACTTCGTACAACTCTACCCATCCGCCAACCTGCTTTATAACTGGACAGAGAGCTTTCGTCTCAAAACCGCTTACAGCCGAAGGGTAGAACGCACCACTACTTTTAAGATGAACCCCTTTCCCGAAAGAGAGCACTCTGAAACTTTTGAGCAGGGCGACCCGAATCTGCTGCCCGAATTCATTGACCTGGTGGAGCTGGGGGTGATCAAAGACTTTGGGGATCATTCAGTATTTGCTACGGCATATTTTCAGCATGTGGAAAACCTGATCAACCGGGTAAATACCATCTACAATGACACCATCCTGAACCGAATCTACTCCAATGTAGGACGGGGAAGATCCTTTGGCCTGGAAGCAGGAACCGAGCTGAATCCTACACCCTGGTGGCGGCTCTATGCGGGAGGAAATTTATACAATTACGATATCAAAGGTTCTTTTGCCAGTCAGCCGGTCAATACCAACAGCTGGATCTATTCTATCAATGCCAACACCAACTTCAAGCTTTCCGCTACGCTTAGCCTACAGTGGACGCTCAATTACATTTCTGCCCGGAACACCGCACAGGGAGAAGATTCCCGCTTTCTGTCACCTAACCTGACTGTACAGAAATCCTGGATGGACGGCAGGCTTTCCGCTACTTTGCAGTGGCTCAACATGGATCTGGGGCTACTGTCCACCAATGAGCAGCGTATCACAACCCTGGGGAATAGTTCCGGTACCAACAGCATACAGCACGGAAGTCCGCAGCGGGCGGGAGAGTTTTATACCACTACTAACTACATTTACGAAGTGGATATGATCATGCTTAACCTGAGCTACCGCATCAATCAACCGGCTGGCAAAGCTAAGTTTATCAAGAGTGAGTTTGGAGAACAGGAATTTTAAGGGAATATGGTAGCCGTCATGTTGCTGACACTGGGCACTCTACTGGTGGGGGTATGATCTGATGTTAAGTTTTCGTTAAAAAAAAGGTATCATTTGGCGTTT
>CAZZGE010000343.1:0-3899 GCA_964653665.1 uncultured Porifericola sp.
ACTTTTGTTCTTAGAAGCTCAACGGCAGTTTGTCAATGACTTTGCGTAACTCCTAGAAATAATCTTTTTAACCAGCTTGTATTTTACATAAGAAAAATCAGCAGCAGAAATTTTTGGTTACCTAAAAACTGGTAAACCAGGACAGCCTGAATGAAAAACTAAATTGCAATCCAGTAGTAATCATTTATGTTTGTCATAGATTACATCAAATTTTATGGATACTATCCCTCAAAAAGTCACCTGCTAATAACAAATTATGCGAAACACTAAACTATTTGTGCTACTTACCCTGGTAGCTATATGCTGTCTGAGACTCTCCCTTTCCCATGCACAAACTACTGATGTAGCAGCTTTAAACGAAGCGGTAAAAGGAATGAAGATGCGCAGCATCGGCCCGGCCACCATGGGTGGTCGCATTTCGGATATAACCGTAAGCTCTACCGATCCGAATATCTGGTATGTAGCAGCCGGTTCGGGTGGGTTATGGAAAACTGACAACCGGGGTATTTCGTGGGAATCCGTATTTGATGAACAACCCTCCTACTCCATCGGCGCAGTCACCACCGATCCCCAAAATGAACAGGTGGTTTGGGTAGGTACCGGGGAAAACGTAAGCGGCAGACATGTGGGTTGGGGCGATGGCGTTTACCGCAGCATGGACGGTGGAAAAACCTGGCAAAAGATGGGTCTTGATGAGTCTGAGCACATCGGGAAGATACTAATAGACCCAAGAAATAGCCATAATGTTTTTGTGGCGGCAGAAGGCCCCCTGTGGTCATCCGGCGGTGATCGCGGGCTGTACAAATCAGAAGATGGTGGCACTACATGGCAAAGGGTCTTATCCATTGATGAAAACACAGGCATCACCGATGTGGAGTTTGATCCATCCAACCCCAATGTAATGTACGCCGCAGCCTATCAGCGCCGCAGGCATACATGGTCTTTACTGGCGGGAGGACCTCAATCGGGCATCTACAAATCAACTGATAATGGAACGACCTGGCGCCGTGTCGAGACAGGCTTACCCAAGGGGGATATGGGTAAAATCGGTCTTGCCGTTACCGCGGCAGATCCCCAGCTGGTATATGCTACCATAGAAGCACAAGATGATGAAAAAGGTTTCTACAGATCTACGGATAAAGGTGAAAGCTGGGAACGCCGTAATGCCTATACCTCCGGCGGAACAGGTCCGCATTACTACCAGGAACTGGAGGCCTCACAGATCAATCCTCAGCTGGTATACCAGATGGATGTGTTCCTGCACGTGACCAGAGATGGCGGCAAAACCATCAACTATCTCGGCACTGGCAGGGAAAAACACAGTGACAACCATGCACTTTGGATTGATCCTCTTGATGGAGAACATCTGCTGGCGGGCAGCGACGGCGGCTTGTATGAATCGTTTGATGAAGGAAGCACCTGGCGGCATTTCCCAAACCTGCCTATCTCACAGTTTTATAAGCTGGGGCTGGATAGTTCAGAACCCTTTTACAACATCGTAGGCGGTGCTCAGGATTTAGGTACTTTACTGGGTCCTTCAAGAACCATGAACACGGAAGGCATCCGTAACCAGGATTGGTCAGTACCTTTGGGAGCGGATGGCTATGATACCTCTTTTGATCCCGAGGACCCCAATATCGTTTACATGGAAATACAAGGAGGGACTTTGTATAAATATGACAAAAGGAGTGAAGAAGTATTATTCATTCAGCCGCAACCGGCTCCCGGTGACGCACCTGAAAGATGGAACTGGGATTAGCCCGTTTCTGATCAGCCCACACGATCACGAGCGACTCTACTATGGCTCACAAAGATTATGGCTGAGCGAGGACGCAGGACATTCCTGGACACCAATCAGCGAAGACCTCACTACCAATACTAATAGGTATGAGTTGGGGATGATAGACCGGGTCTGGAGCACCAATGCGCTGTACGACAACGGGACTATGTCCAAGTATGCTACCCTGACTTCCATCTCAGAATCACCCCTGGCGGAGGGCCTGCTCTATACCGGCTCAGATGATGGTATGATCAACGTAAGTGAAGATGGTGGTCAGAACTGGCGAAAGGGCGGGGAACTGCCCCAAGTTCCCGAGCGGTCTTTCATCAACGATATTGAAGCGTCACTACACGATCAGAATACGGTCTTTGCCGCGGCTGATGCCCATAAATTTGGCAATTATACCCCTTTTCTCTTTATGAGTACTGACAGAGGAAGCACCTGGCGCTCCATCGTCGGGGACCTGCCCGAAAGTACGATTATCTGGGCCATCAAACAGGACCATATTGACCCGAATCTTTTGTTTATTGGTACCGAATATGGCATTTACTTCTCTCCCAACAAAGGAACCAACTGGATCAAATTAGATGGCGGGGTTCCTACCATTCCATTCAGAGACATTGAACTACACCAGAGAGACCATGACCTGGTCGGTGCCTCTTTTGGGCGGGGCTTCTATGTGCTGGACGATTACACTGCGCTTAGGAACCTACCTGAAGTGGTGAGCCAAAAAGAGAATGCGCTTTTTGCCGTGAGAGACCCCTGGTGGTACATACCCCATGTACCGATGCAGGCCAAAGGTATACCTAGCCAGGGTACTACTGCCTTTGTTGCCGAAAACCCTCCATTCGGAGCTGTTTTTACCTACTACCTGCATGAATTGCCTGAGAGTTTAAAAGCGCAGCGTCAAAGTACCGAGCAACCTTTAAAAGAACAGAACCTTGATGTGCCTTTCCCCGGTTGGGGTAGGCTGATGGAAGAATCAACCGATGATTCTCCCCGAGTTTTGTTATTGGTGCGTAATGAAGCCGGGGAGCCACTGCGCTGGTTGGAAGGAAATGCCAGTAAAGGCCTGCACCAGACAAGCTGGGATTTGCGTCTTCCTCCTCCCAATCCGATCAACCTGGTAGAGCCCGATTTTAAGCCCCCGTGGGCAGGCGATCCTCAGGGTCCATTGGTAGCGCCCGGCACCTATTCTGCTGAGCTATACGTCTACCACAATGGTACGTTGGAAAGCCAGGGAGCCCCTCAGGAGTTTCTTGTAAAGCCAGTACCATCTGCACCCGAAGGAACTGATTTTGAGGCTGTGGCAGCCTTTCAGCAGAAGACTAGTGAACTTTACAGGCAGGCAAGCGTTGCCAGCAAACAGATGGATGAGGCAAAGGAAAGCCTGCGGTATATGAAGGCCGCCCTCATGAAGACTGCAGACGCGACTCCTGAGCTATTTACCCGACTTGGTCAGTTGGAGGATAAACTAGCAGATTTGCGCACGCATCTAACGGGTAATGCTACCCGCCGGGGTATGAATGAAGCGACAGTACCCTCTATCATGTCCCGTATAGGATATGTGAAGAACGGGCACTGGGAAACCCGGCAAATGCCTACTGATACCCAGCAATGGAACATAGAGATAGCCGAAGAAGAAATGACTGAACTGAGCACAGCTCTTGACGACTTCTCCAATGAGTTGACGGAGTATGAAACAGCTATTGAGGCCGCAGGCGCTCCCTGGACACCTGGACGAGAGATGAGATAATCAAGCAAGTAAGCCCAGTGTATTGCAAAGCTTTACGAGTCGTGACACAGACTGATTGTATTTTTAAAAGAGGATTAAGATTTTGAATAGTGTAGGAGACAGGTAGTAAGTCTTACGCCGAGATCTAGCTGTTTGCTGTTGATTTCTCAACTATTCGCCTTATGCTGTAGGGTATTCTGCCAACAGGGATAAAAAAGGGTTTGATGAGACCATTGATTTTTGATCTCTCCCCTGAAGCAGGGCGGAGTGGATAACAGGTGCGAAAGGCAGCTGAACCAAAACGCAACGGGGCCGTTCCACGGGGGGCCGTCCCACGGATATAAACTAGCAAGGGCTGTGAGAATGAGCTTTATGCTGAAGCAT
>CAZZGE010000344.1:0-3886 GCA_964653665.1 uncultured Porifericola sp.
GATTGCCAAATTTATTTTTACAAAATAGACCCTGAGGATGAGAATTGGGGAAGATCTATAAAGCAAGGGCAATGGGCATTAATTCTCAAGGATCAGCCTAATTATAGTACCGAGTAAAAGGGAGAGATTGATCTATCCGATGTTTACGAGTAGGATTTGAATGAAAAACATCATTACAGGCCATAACAAGCCATAAACGCAATGCTGCGGCTGTGCCTGGACAATTACATTTTTTATTGATTGTGCTTTAAATATTCTTAATCCATAAACACAGGTGTTATGAAAGCTCAATTTTCCTTTTTAGTAGTCCTGGCAGTTCTTTTTTTGGGCGCAGCTTCTACAGAAGAAAAGCATCAACTCAGAAAGCCTGCTAATTCAAGCTACTGAGGTAAAACCTATGGAACTGGAAATATCAAAATTTTTAGTACCCAGTATGTATTTTCCTGGTTGAATGAACTCTTAAACTATCCATCCCATGCATACAAAACTTATCCTGATGCTATCATGCTGCCTGGCTTTTTACAAAGTTCCTGCCCAGACTTTGGATGTCCACTCGGTAGTAAATCTTTACTTTGACCAAATAGGTGGCCTGAGCAACTGGCAGGAGTTGAAAAGTTACCGTATGACGCAATCTTACTTTAGCAATCACCCGGTGTTGAACAATGGTCAGTCATTTTTGGAGAAGTCAACTGAGCTGGAGATGGTTAATACATTTTTTAGCGACTCTCAATATTTCAGAATAGAGTATATCAACCAGGGTGTACAAGCTGGAGTGGTACTTATGGATGGAAAAGACAGTAGGTTTCTGGTAGGAAGTTTTGAGAATACAATGGCAAATTACCATCCCACTGGAAATACGCATTATTACGCCATTGGCCCATCTTATCTTCTGGCCCAGGCCGCAGCAGTGGATAGTGTAGTTTACGAAGGCGTAGTTGAAGCCCATGGAAAAACATGTCATAAACTGGTATTTCCTGCCGAAGAAATGAGGGGTAAGCTCATTGTTTTTCTAGATGCAGAAACATATCAATTACATGCCTCATCCAACATCAATTCTGAAGAAAAATATAAGCTATACTATGATCATCGCACAGTCGGAGATTTTGTCATACCCTATAGTTTTCATTCTTATGAAGAGGGAGAACTGTACGAAAAGTATAATGTTCTGGACTTAAGCATCAATGAAAACCTGGATAGGCAACTATTTGAGAGTTGGTAGCAACGGTAGTGTAAAAAAATTGTCGCGGTAAACCCTTCAGGAATCAGCCGGAACAAAAAGTGGTGAATCCTTATGGCTAGTAAACTTTTGCAGATAAAGAATTATATTCCAGTGCTGTGCCTGGTACTTGCCTCTTTGAAGGCGGAAGCTCAGTTGATCAAAGGCAGAGTGATGGATTTTGAAACTGATCAGGGTGTACCGCATGCAAGTATTTACTTTAACAATTCACTCAATGGCACCACCTCTGACTTAGACGGTCACTTTAAACTCGATATTAGCCAAAATTTAGGACAAGAAATCGTAGTAAGTTGTGTCGGATATAGTTCAGAAACGCTGCTTGACTACTCAGAGGGAAAGTTTTTTTTAATCTATCTAAATCCCAGATCGGTACTGTTGCCCGAACTCCTTGTTGAGTCTAAAGACGGCACACGTAAAAAAAAACTTAAAAGTTTTTTGAAGGAGTTTCTTGGGACAACTTCCAATGCAAAGAAATGTAAAATCCTAAATCTGGAATACCTTCAGTTAGTTTTTCACCACTCTACAAATACGCTGGAAGCTTTTGCCGACCGCCCTCTAATTATTGAGAATAGAGCTTTAGGATACCGTATCACCTATTTCTTAAAAGAATTTAGGCACGATGGTAAGAGAACTTATTTTGAAGGGAATTACGTCTTTGAGGAAGATTCTTCCTTATCTCAAAAAGATAGGATCAAGATTGAAAGGAAGAGAATGAGGGTGTATTCTGGATCCAGAATGCATTTTATGAGAGCTCTGTGGAACAATCAGCTTGAAGAATCAGACTTCATCGTAAAAAAAAGAAAAAACGGAGAATCACGCAGCTATCACGAATTAGTAGAACAGCAGTTTCATGGAAAAAAATATTTATCAGCCGCATCCCCTTTGATAATCTACTATCTTGATGAGAGTAGCTACATTGCATTTAAACAAAAAGATGAAGTTCTCTTCACCGAAAGTGGATATCTCGATCCTGAGGGATTGATTTGGGAAGGAAGCATGGCTTTTCAAAGAATGGCTGATGCTCTACCTTTTGAGTATATTCCATAAAGCTGAATGACACTAACTACCAGGCCTTCTTCCGGAAAAGTGCAGGGTGAAATAGAAAAACTTTTGGGGAATAGAGAGATATAAATCACCTCAAAAGAATACGTTATGCTTCGGATGTCGGCAAAGCAGTTGGGTAGATAGGTCGGCTACCAAGCATAAGCACAAACAGACAACATACAACCCCAAAACCTATGAAAACACCAGCACTATTCTGTGCCCTGCTACTTCTTAGTAGCTACACTTCAATTGCCCAGGATGGGTATCATCCTTTTGAATTGGTAGGAAATGACAACGGATGAGGAAGAATTTTATGCGTTATTTGGCGGCCCTGCAAGCGGTTGCGTGTCCTGAATATGATGAAACTGAAGAATATTAAATATGGGGTACCTTCAGCTAGATCCTTCTACTTGTCCAGCATCAATTCAATGGGTTGTTTTTTAAAAACCTTTGCAAACCCAATCAAAACTTGTTTCATGAAAAATATTCTTCTCCTAAAGTTCATTCTCATATCCCTACTTGCACAGTCACAGAGCTTAGAAGTTGATTCCATACTGGACCATCACTTTGAAAAAGTTGGTGGGAAAGAAAGGTGGAACTAACTTAAAACATACTACGTATCCCAAAGCTATTTTTCTGACCAGCATTATTCAAATTCCAATCGTGATTCATTACAGGATCGCCTAAAGGTAAAACTACAAAACACATTTTATCAATACCCTGATCAGTACCGAACAGAAATACATTGGGACGGTGAATTATTAGGTACTTTTCTGATAAACTCAATAGGTACAAAAGCTTTCAATCACATGAGTAGTCATGAAGAAAGCTATCCTAAAGAAATGAGAAACAGGATGGTACATCAAAACCAGCTTTCTTTATTAGGCCCTACACCATTGATCCTTTCTGCTGCCGAAGAGAATAGCATAGAGTACAAAGGTCAGGTTCAAATTCATGGTAAGAACTGCTATCAATTAGTCTTGAAAACAGAAAGTTTATCAGATCACTTAAATGTCTACCTTGATGCAGAAACATACCTGGCACATTCCATAATTGGTACTGATTCCTTGAATGAAAGTATCTACAGTGATTTTCGTGAAGTAAGTGGAATTGTAGTTCCGCATGGATTTTCTTCCTATAAAGACGGTGTGAAGATCTCAGAGTATAAAATTTTAGAGATTGAGATCAACAGTAAATTGGATGATGATCTTTTTACTATTTGGTAAAGTTTAGTGTCAAGCCTCCCAGCTACTAGTGTACCGATTACAAAGATAACTAACTATTTTTTATCTTTGCCCCATGGCACGAAAAGGACATCCCATCAAGCTTTCTGAATCAGAAAAGCAAGCACTTATCACGATGAGCCGCTCGCATAAGATGGAAAGGCGTTACGTGGAAAGGGCTGAAATCATCTTACGTTCGTCGGAAGGGCTTACCCTGGATAAGATTGTTGCATTGACTGGTAAAAGCAGACCTGTTGTCAACAAATGGAGGAAAAGATTCCGACAGCAAAGGATGGCTGGTTTACAAGACGCTCCCCGCAGCGGAAAGCCCAGCGTGGAGACGCCCAGCGTGGAGACGCCCAGGACCATCACTGCTGCGCAA
>CAZZGE010000345.1:0-3885 GCA_964653665.1 uncultured Porifericola sp.
GAGGCCCTGGTGTTACAAAGCGAAATTACCCGCAACCTGGCGGAAGGAGTGATTTTGCTAAAAGCCGAAGACGGACGTATACTGTACGCCAATATCCAGTTTGACAATATGTTTAACCTGGAACAAGACGAAATATACGGCCAGAATTTTTTTGATTTCTGTACCTGTAGCGAGGCACCTGTCAAGCATTTGCTGGAAGAGATCAGCCAGCAAATTACCCGGGAACGCAAGTGGGTTAAAGAGTTGCTCTGTCCAAGGAAAGACCAGCCACAGTTTTGGTGCAGAATTTCGCTAACGGCCTTTGAGCATCCTCAACACGTAAGCGTATGGTTAGGTGTTTTTAGCAATATTGACACCAGCAAACGGGTAGAGCTTGCACTGGCCCGAGAACAAGAAAAAGCCCGCATGTACCTGGACGTAGCTGCTTCCATGTTTGTGGTAATTGATAAAGACCGAAAGGTGTCGCTCATCAACCAGCAGGGCTGTAAGCTGCTGGGGTATCCTGAAGAAGAGATTATTGGCCGTGACTGGTTTGATAGTTTTTTACCCAATAGTACCAGAGAAGAAGTAGAATTAGTTTTCAAAGAAGCTATGAAAGGCGAAATTCAAAAGGTAGAATACCAGGAAAACCTTGTCCTGACGCGCGACGGCCAGGAACGGCTCATAGAGTGGCACAATGCACTCCTGAGAGATGAACATGGCCAGGTGGTTGCCTCATTGAGCTCGGGCATTGACATTACGGAAAAGCGGAGGGCTTCTCAACTCAGAACCCAGGCCTTGATAGAAGGGCAGGAGACCGAACGTCGTCGCATCGCCGAAGAACTGCACGACGGGCTCAGCCAGTCCCTGACAGCTATCAGATTACATTTGGGCGCACTGGAAGCTGATATTAATAAAGAACGTGATGAGAAGTACGAAAAACTGCAGGTGCTAAAAAATATGATTGAGGATGTCACCCAGGAGGTAAAAGTTATTTCTAAAGCACTCAAGCCCAAAGTGCTTGAAGAATACGGGCTGTTAAAGTCGCTGGAACTACTCACCGGGGCGGTCAACGAAAGCAGTGCCCTGGAGATAAACCTCAATTTTTATGAGTATTTCAAAGAGCCTGCTTATAATATCCGGCTCTGCATTTACAGGGTAGTCCAGGAACTGATCCACAATGTCATCAAACACGCTAGTGCCAGCCGATTAGATATTCAAATCGTAAAACATAGAGACCGCATCGTACTGACGGTGGAAGATGACGGCGCTGGCTTTGATATGCAGTACCAAAAAACCAACGGAAACGGACTGGGACTGCGCAATATAGAGACCAGGGTTTCCTCGCTCTCCGGTACGGTTGAGATAGACTCCGCCCCGGGAAAAGGCACCCTGATTATTGTAGAAATTCCATTAAACCAACCCTAAGATGGAAAACATAAATATTCTCATTGTAGATGATCATCAGATGATCCGAGATGGTATTAAGGCATCGCTAGTAGATGTATCCAATATCAGCGTAGTGGCCGAGGCTGAAAACGGGGAGTCAGCGCTCCGCATGCTAGCGGAGTATCCTGAAATAGATGTGGTCGTAATGGACATCAGCCTGGGAGATGACCTGAGCGGTATCAACGTCACCCAGCAGATACTGGCCCAGTATCCGGACAAGAAGATACTGGCCCTGAGCATGCATGACGAAAAATCATATATTACCAAAATGCTGGATGCCGGCGTATTAGGCTACGTCCTCAAAGATAAAGGCATGGATGAGTTAGTAGATGCCATCTGTGCCGTAGCCCGGGGAGAAAATTATTTTTCGCAGGGCGTTACGGTTGCTGTCTTGCAGGAGTTAATAAAGAATAGAAGCCGGAGCAAAAAAAGCAGCCATTTTACCGAACAACTGACCCGGCGAGAACAGGAAGTGCTCGTACTCATCGCGAATGAATATTCCAATGCTGAGATAGCAGAGAGGTTATTTATCAGCCTTAGAACGGTAGATACCCACCGAAGAAATCTGATTCTTAAACTTAAAGTTAAAAATACGGCTGGATTAGTCCGTTATGCGATCAAGCATAGCCTGATCAACATTTGAGAAAAGACATGATCTCAATCATCGTGGTTACCAATTCTGATCATTTTCTTTTTCTCCGGTTTGGCCGACAATTACCTAAAGGTAAAACAGCCTAAGCAGCCTGTATCAGAACAAAAAGCTACATGTATCTACCGACCTAAAAAATGATGACCATGAAATCTATACTTGTACCTACCGATTTTTCTGATTGTGCAAAGTACGCCTCCGATGCGGCGTTGCAGCTCGCCCAAAAAAGTGGTGCCACCCTCCACTTTATGCACTTGGTAGACGTTCCGGTAGACTGGTTCTACACGGGCGCCGGGATGGATGAACACTATCCGGATGTGAACAAACGCGTCAAGCAGGCTAAAAGAAAACTAGACGCACTGCAGGAAACGGCTGAGAAAGCCGGGGTAATGGCTAAAGTAAACATTGAGTACAATCATTCATATGAAATGATGCTCAAATATGCTGATCAGCACAATATTGATTTGATCATCATGGGCTCGCACGGTGCCAGTGGACTTAAGGAACTCTTTATTGGCTCCAATACGCAGCGGGTGGTACGCTCCTCAGCCGCTCCGGTACTAGTTATCAAGCAACCCCTTGAGCGCTTTGATATCAAAAATATTGTGCTGGCCTACGATTTTGAGTCAGATGCCCGGATACCTCTTAGGAAAATTGCCGGCTTTGCTGGGCCTCTGAAGGCAAAACTACATTTGGTCTACATTAATACCCCGGCCAACTTCATGGAAACTTCTGAAGTAAAACCCCGGATGGAGCATTACCTCTCAGAAGCTCCCCAGCTCATCAGTTCTACCAACATGTACAACAGTCTGAGTTTTGAGAAAGGGCTGTTGAACTTTTGTAAAGAGAAAGAGGGAGATATGATTATCATGCTTACCTACGGCCGCAAAGGAATCTCCCGCTTTTTGACCAGCAGCGTCACTGAGCGTGTCATCAACCACGTAAATATCCCAGTGATGAGCATGAATATACCACCTGATTACGAGTAAACCTTTTTGCACTTACCTAGTTGTATTATTGGTTTTTTTCACCCAGGGGTTTTGATCCAAAAAGCCTCACAATCTAATCGCTCTTAGCTCAGGTGTAAATGACAGGTAGTCTAATTTGTTATACAACCCGTAAAAATACTTAGCTTTCTACGAGAATCTCGTATTTAACAATATACGTGATTTAACACTGTTGTGTCAGAGTAGTTTTAGGTAGCTTAGAATACCTAACTTAAAATACTATGACTGCATTACACAACCCTATCACATTCAATCTGGATCCCTTACTTGCCAATGATGTTCCGGTAGCAATGGATCTGCATGCTCTCACCCAACTTTTTGACCAGTCTTTCTTTAAAAAAGGAGAAGCCATTTTCAGAGAAAGAAACCCGGCCTGGGGAGTCTACTACGTACGCTCAGGCAAGCTCAAACTATATAAACTGGGGAGCGATGGCAAAGAACAGATCATCAGAGTAGCACACGATGGAGACCTGGTAGGCTACGCCGATGTTTTGGGAGGTTCAAAGTATAACCTCTCAGCCGCTTTGCTGAAAGGTTCCACCCTGACATTTATACCCCGGTCCGATTTTTTAAACCTGTTCTCTCAGGAGCCGGCCTTTGCCGAACATGTTATGTCTTTACTGTGCCACGATGTGCAACTTGCCGAAAAACGCATCACCGACATGGCATACCGGCCCGTAAGAGGCAGACTGGCTGAGGCTCTGCTGGCGCTGGATAAAATCTACCAGCAGGATGACGATGAGCAGGAAGACTTTATCAACCTGAGCCGGCAGGATTTGGCAAATTTGCTGGGGACTGCCA
>CAZZGE010000346.1:0-3853 GCA_964653665.1 uncultured Porifericola sp.
TCATTTACCAGCTAAGATCCATGCCGTAACCCCAGAAGGGTTTCTGCTCAAGGTCGTACTGTTCATCTTTGCTTTTACTTTCAGTAAATCATTTTCCGCAACTTGAATTAGTATTATACTATTTATAAAACAATCGAACCTATCAGAAGCTTGCTGTATTATAGTAAAAAGCAAATAGTGATGTCTTTCAGAGAAGTAATGCTCAGTCGTCTATGACTATTTTTCTTGTGTTCATAAGTACCATGGTTACCTTTTAAACCGTCATCAAAGGTTTTTTAGCACAGTAAATAAGCACTTAATCCAGTTACACACCGAACCTCAGCATGAAAAGCTGACGTATTTTACTTTTTTTTATCACAAGATGGGTTGTGGTCAGTTACCGTATATTTTTTCTATCAACAGCTGGATAAATTTGTCGTCTCACCCCTGATTATGGTCTATGAATTCTCCAAAACTGTTAGAACAGGTAACGTCGGTTTTGAGTGTCATCAGGAAGCAAGCACACCTCAGGCTACTGCTATCATCGTTTGGTTATGGTGTCTATCAGATACAGGAGGGTGAAAAACTGCAAAAATCGCTACAGGGGGTTATCCACAAAGAGCAGGAAGCATGGGCCCGGTCACAACAGGCTACTTACAGTCTACACTATACTCGTGACCACATCCAGGCACGATACTAGCATCAGGTAGCCATTGTTCGTCAGGCGTTTGGTAGAGATGCTGAGGTTTCAAGTCTATTAAAGCTTAATACACAAGAGGATAATTCTTTGGAGACATGGCTTCTCCAAGTACAGAATTTTTATCAGCATGCTCCCCGGTACGTCGTTACTTTACAGGCCTATGGGTTAACCATCACTGAACTAGAAGAAATTCGCATACTAGTAGGACAAATGGTAAAGTTAGCCGAACTTCAGAAACACTTACAGCAGAGGATAGATAGGATCAAACAGGAAAAATACCAGGTAAGCAAGCAAACGGAAGCCTGGTACCTCCGGCTGGTAAGGGTGAGCAGATTGGCACTGCGGGGAGCACCTCAAACCCTGGAGGTACTCGGAATTATAACAGCCTGAGGCGTAGTGATTACTTCACGCTTGTTTGCCCGAAAGCCAGATAAACAAACTAACTCCCGGTTCACAGGATTAGTTTTGAATCTCGTCTGACAGGGACACTAGGCGCGCTGAGAGGTCAGGATCTTCCATGTCCTTATCTAGCGGAAACATCGGACGGTTGATCCGCTGGTAATCCAGTCGCTCCAGGTCCTGGTCTACGCCGCCTGGGGTAAGGGCCATGACCCAGTCAGCCCGCATATTGTAGAGTTCCGGTACTAGGTAGCCGATTTTTACCACCAGTATGTCAGTCTCTTTTGGCTTAAGTCCTAAGTCGGTAAAATCACTTTCATAGTGATAGGGCTTACGTTCTTTGGTTACAATGACGTGTACACCCCCCACTTTCACCACCACTTCCGTTTCGGCATGCTGGTCACCGTGTTTGATCGCCTCTACCGTGCCCTGCAGCCGGATGGGAGGCGCGTAGCGGTCGTCAATAGCTGCGCCAGCCAAGGCATCTACCTGCCCGCCTTTACCGGCCTCTAACGCTGCTGCCACCAATTTAGGGCCGGGAAGCGAAGCATAAATCAGTTCGGGCCCTTCTTCTGACTGGAACTCCGGACGTGCCAGTATCTGCTGAAGCGTCCAGGTTACGTCCCCGGCTCCACCCGCCGTAGGGTTGTCGCCCATATCACTTATGATGTAGGGCTGCTTATTGCTGGCGATCGCCATTTCCAGGCTTTCTTCCAGGGTGGCCGTAGGGGCTACAAAAACAAATTCATTTCGGGCCTCCCAGAAATCCTTGGCCAGATCTTCAGCCGTGCTGGTCACCTGCTGCCGGTCATCTCCGTAAGCCATCACCACAGCATGGTTGCGGGGCTCATCTGCCCATGCGTATCCTACCCAGATAGCAGCATCTATCACACCTTCTTGCTGTGTAGCCGGGTCTACCTGGGCGTACAAACTTTTAGCAGGTTCTATGCGCGTACTGGTTTTTTCACCGGGTAGCAAAATGGGCACCGGAACCCAGGCCTTGTAAGCAGGTTTTCCCTTACCGCTTTCCAGTCGATCCAGCAGGTTATCTACTGCCCGCTTTTTAGACTCCAGCGCGTCTTCGTGTGGAGCCATGCGGTAACAGGTGATAAGGTCGGTATGCTGCGCCAGTTGGCGAGAAACGTTACCGTGCAAATCCATACTCGTAGAAATAAGCGGCTCTGTTCCGATTACTTCCCGGATTTTGGCAATAAAGTCCCCTTCCGGATCATCTAATTCTACTACGCTCATGGCACCGTGAATGTCAAAGAACAGGCCATCATAAGGTCCGTTGGCTTCCAGCATGTCCAGGGTAATATCTACCAGCGAATCGTAAGCCTGACGGGTGACGATGCCGCCGGGTAGTGATTTGCCCCGTAGTGTCGGTATCCACTCCGCACGCTGCCGGTTGAGTGAGTCGGGTGACAGGAAAGGATAGTAGGAAAATATATCATCCCCCTGACGAGCGTGAAAAGCTTCTGCCTCGGTCTGAGCCGGTGAAAATGTGCTGGATTCAATAGCTAAGCCAGCAATAGCAATTCGGGGTAAGTCACTGTCAGCGCTTTGTACCTCCGGAGATGGTGAGCAGGCCGTCAGGCTTGATACAATAGTAATTGCGAAGAAAAGTAGCGCGTTTCTCATTGAAATTGGTCGTTCAGTTTAGGTTGATTAGTTTCTTTGGCTGCGTTGGTTAGCAAAAATATTGTTAATCAGTTACAAACGCAGCCCGACAGCGGATTTACCGGTACGAAAGCAAAATTCTAGCCCTATCCGGGAGAAAGATTACCTATCACAGGTGGGCTGTAGGCAGACTCCGGCGCGTACCCAATGTCCGCAGCATTCGTACATGTGAGCCAATGGCTGAGCGAAAGGTAGGCTTAACGTTGTAGGTAAGCCCAAACTCACCTGCCGTTTCCTGTACAATTTTAGAAATTTTCCGGTAGTGTATGTGACTGATGTTCGGGAAAAGATGATGCTCTACCTGGTAGTTAAGACCGCCAACAAACCAGTTGAGAAAACGATTTTTTGGAGAAAAGTTAGCGGTAGTTTGTAACTGGTGAATCGCCCAGGCATTTTCCATATTGCCTTCTTCGTTGGGCATTGGCTGATGGGCCCCTTCTACGATGTGAGCCATCTGGAAAATGACGCTCAGCACAAAACCAGTGGTAAAGTGCATGACCAGAAAGCCAATCATTACCTGCCACCATAGCAGCGAGGTCACGATCACTGGCAGTCCTAGCATAAAGAACAAGTACACCATTTTGAGCGCTACCAGGCGGGTATACTCTTTGCCCAGGGAGGCGCGTTGCTGACCGATCATTCCCTTACGGTTGTAGTTGAGCATTTTGGTAAAATCGTTTGTCATCAACAGTAAGGTCATCAGGCTGTATAGGAAGAAAACATAAATGTGCTGAAAACGATGGTAACTATGGAGTGGAGCCTTATCCGAAAGCCGGATAACGACTTTGGTACCGATATCTTCATCCATGCCATGAATATTTGTGTAGGTGTGATGAAGAACGTTATGCTGTATCTTCCAAACCAAAGCATTCCCCCCCAGCAGATATATCGTACTTCCCATTAGCCGGTTGACACGGGCATTTCTAGAATATGAACCGTGTAGTGCATCGTGCATCACGCTCATGCCAATACCCGCTTTGGCTAGTCCCATCAAAACAGCAAAGGGCAGCAGCCACCAGGCACTGACGGACAAGGTAAGTATAAGCACATACGATAGCAGGTAAACCCCAATCAGTACGGCAGACTTGATAAATA
>CAZZGE010000347.1:0-3826 GCA_964653665.1 uncultured Porifericola sp.
ACCAGCATCCCCCCAAGGCCGCCTAACAATGGGAGCGACAGTTTGAGATGCACCCTTCAGTTAGAGTATAAATTCACAAAAATGTGCCTACTTTACTTTGCTAAGAACTCAAGAATCAATACATCTTTTATTGGCAGGGCTTAGAATAATCAGAACTGCAGGCTGTATTTTCAGGAAAAATAAAGCACCAAAAAATGCGCTGGCATGGATTAACAAGAGGCGGCATAAAAGGGTTTACGACAATTTTCCGTGGGCTTAGTTTAGGTTGATCAACCCTAATACCTTCTTCCAAGCCCCACTTTTATTTGCCACTCTTAGATTGGCAACTTGTTGTGCACCTCTAATCGTCCAGCGTTGCCTCGATAATTTCATCCTACATTGAATTACATGTCGGTGAGCGGCCGCTCGGCCGATTCCATAGGCCCTGAACCAATCAACCAACCATTTTCCTTATAGGTTTTATATTTCATTCGTTCAAGGTTATTTTCGTAGTAAGTCAACAGGCTCCTTTGCTGCTTTAGGGCCTTGCCTTTACAGGAGATCAGGCTGATGTTAGCTAGTACAATACTGGCTTGATCTTCCATAAGGAGGCCTTATTGTTGGCTTACCCATTCCTTGCGTTCTTTGTCTTCTCTAATCGCTTCTCTGGCAAAAGCATGAAGCTTTTCTGTGCAATGGTAGTAATCCAATATTTGTTAACTATCAGGATAAGCACTCCCTATCCAGTTCCATTCCATGGCGGCCAAATCCATTTAGCCTCATCACATATCCAAATCATCTTTCTAAGATGGTCTGTCTTGGCTTCTAACTTCCTGAAAAAAGGTGTGTGACCGCCCAAATGGGCTACATACTGTGAGGTATTGATGAAATTGCGCTTATCACTTGCTGACATATGTACCTTGGCTTCAAAAACCCTGGCTAACTTCATTTCTTTCCAGTCATCCTCTTGGGTCAATACCATGCCCCGGTGGCCGCCCTCTACCATCCCATAGTGCAAGGATTCATTTGCCTGAAGCAAATCGGATGGCTCCTGGTCAGGTTTTACTTTCAGCAGTTCTCCATAGAAATCGGTGAGACCCTCTACCTGCTTGGCCGTCACTGCTACTGCCACAAGCTTCTCTAACTGGGCACTAGCATCTTCAAAAACGCGTGGTTCTGACCAACAAATACAACCATCTCCTGTAAATACGGACTCATCCGAAAGCCATGGGGTGTACAAAACAATAGGGGTGCTTTTGGCAAACGGTAATCGTACCATATTTACTTAAAATCCTTTTTTTATGCTTATTCAGGGGTACATCCCCTAAGCTTTGCTGGAGTACTTCACGGCCTGATTGCTGTCACATCTGATCAAGGGTCTTTTCATATTCGTAAGCACTCATTTGGCCTTTTTGTGATTCCTGCCAGACTTTTATCTTTGAAAGTATATCCGACTGTTTCATCTCTTAAATAGGCTTTTTAAACAAGTTAATCAAAATTCTCTAATAACGGATTTTTGTCGCACACCTTGGTAAAAAAATGTTGTACAATGATACGTATTTTTATTAATTTCTGACAAACTACATTCTTAAATCATGTACGCATTCAGATACACACTATGCTTCCTTCCGATGCTGATTGCCATCGCTGGTAACCTGCTGGGCGGCTTCTGGGCTGCCGGAAATATCTTCTTTTCCCTGGCCTTTATGGTCATCATTGACTGGTTTGCTCCCGCCGACCGGAAAAAAATACCCCAGCACGATAGCGGGCTACCGGATGCTGTTCTGTTATGTTCGGTAGCGATCCATACCCTGGGGTTGGTCAGCCTGATTTACGGTGTTTGGTTCGATATCCTGGTAGGTGGCTCGGTGTGGCTGGCAGCTGTTTCTACCGGTTTTGCAGCCGGTATCCTGGGCATTACCGTAGCCCATGAACTTATCCATCGAGAGCGTGATAAGTGGATGCAGCACCTTGGCATCTGGAACCTGTTCATTGTCTGTTATGCCCACTTTTTTACCGAGCATCGGCTGGTGCATCACGTAAAAGTAGGTACAGCGGAGGACCCAGCCACGGCTCGTCATGGAGAAAGTTTTTATGCTTTTCTCGTGAGAACCGTGCCTGCTCAATATATCAGTGCCCTGCAAACAGACGCCCGCATACAACAGCGAAAAGGTCTCCGGCCCTACGGATGGTATAACTTTACGGTTCGGGCTTACCTTTTACAACTGACATTCATGGCGCTTATTCACCTGGGGCTGGGGGGGTTGGTACTGGGAGCTTTCATCGTGCAAAGCGTAGCGGCTTTTTTTCTGCTGGAGTATGTTAACTACATTGAAAATTACGGGCTGGTGCGTGCCAACGGAGAAAGGGTAGGGAAGCAGCACGCTTGGCAGTCCGACAGTATCAGCAGCCGCTTTACGCTCTTTGAACTTTCCCGTCACGCTGACCACCATATGCGGGCCAGCAAGCCGTACTATACCTTAGACTCACACGATGAGAGCCCCCGACTACTTGCCGGGTATTTTGGCATGTTTTACCTGGCCCTGATACCACCTTTATTTTTTAAAGGGTGCATCCGAGAATCAGAGCTTCCTCTCAGAAATAGGATGCAAAGCAGTACTTCAAGTTTATTTGCAGGAATAGTAGCCAGCCCTTCACAGTTTAGAAAAAAAGTTATCTTTGCCCCAAACACCGCAGAGATATGTCATTGATGAATTATATAGTTTGGGCGGCCGACCCGGATATGGCCAACCTGGGAGATCTGACCATCCGCTGGTACGGATTGCTGTTTGCCAGTGGGTTCCTTATTTCACAGCAGATCCTGTTCAGAATCTTCAAAGCAGAGGGACACAAGGAGGCCGATGTAGAGACGCTCACCGTTTACATGGTCATTGCTACCATTTTGGGTGCTCGCCTGGGGCATGTGTTTTTCTACGAACCGGCCCGCTACCTGGCCAATCCTATTGACATCCTCAAAATCTGGGAGGGTGGCCTGGCCAGCCACGGGGCGGCCTTTGGCATACTGTTCGCCCTTTTCCTGTATAGTAACTACGATATCAAGTATAACTTTAGCAAGTTTAAGGGTACTTTTCGCAAGCACCCTCGGGCCGGGCAGAGCTTCCTCTGGGTAGTAGACCGGATTGTGATTGTGGTAGCTCTTACCGGTGCGCTGATCCGTTTCGGTAACTTTATGAACTCCGAGATTGAAGGCTTACCCACTGAGAGCGACTACGGTGTGATTTTCGCCTGGAATGCCAAAAATGCTATCCTTAGCAGCAGCCAGGCAGTAGCCAGTGTAGAGACTGCGGACGCTGAGCGAGACATGCCCACTGACATAGGTGCACAGTACCGACCCGTGGATTTCACAGTACGTTTCAAAGACAATGGATACCAGGAAGAAGAAATACGTTCTTTTCTAGAGGTGAAGGTGCAAAGCTTGTTTGTCAACTACCAGAGCATTCGCAAACATATCTACGAACCAGCTGGTACTGAGCTGGACTATACCCTTGAGCAGGACAGGGGCGCATATACGGCTACCATTCATACTTATGGGGTACCTCGTCATCCGGCGCAGCTGTATGAGTCAGGGACGACCTTCCTAATTTTTGTCTTTCTGCTGCTGCTCTGGAACAAAATGCGCTCTCGCACGCCCGAAGGATTGCTCCTGGGCTTATTCCTAGTTATCCTGTTCGGACTACGTTTTGTACATGAATTTTTCAAAGAGAACCAGGTGAATTTTGAAGATGAAATTCCACTCAACATGGGGCAGTGGCTCAGCATACCCCTGATCCTGGCAGGTATTTACCTGCTGATACAAGTGAGCCGTAAGACCAAAAAGACCGTCTAG
>CAZZGE010000348.1:0-3803 GCA_964653665.1 uncultured Porifericola sp.
AGACCAGCATTGGGACAGTTTGCTGGTCCCACTCGGTATTCTGCAGATAGAGACCGGAGAAAGCACTGTGGTGCTGGGCAACTCTTATGAAACCAGTGACTTCATAGTAGATGGCCTGGAAAAATGGTATGAACTCCACAAGAACCAACTTATTGAGTATCATACTTTGGAACTTTACTTAGACAATGGCCCGGCGGTAGCCAGTAACCGAACCCAGTTCATTAACCGACTTATGGAATTTTCTTGCATCACCGGTCTGAAGATTCACCTGCTCTATTATCCGCCCTACCACAGCAAATACAACCCCATTGAACGGGTCTGGGCAGCCTTGGAAAACTATTGGAATGGCACTTTACTCACCTCAGTGAGCAAGGTGATCAATACCATTCAGAACATGACCTGGAAGAAAGTCACGCCCTTGGTGGTCTTCATAGACAAAGCTTACCAGAAAGGTGTCAAGCTCAGCCAGCAGCAAATGCAACTACGAGAACAATATCTTGAGCGTAATCAACATCTGCCCAAATGGGATGTTGGGATTAGACCCAATCTCGCTATGGGTAACTTATTTATTCAATGACGCCTTAGCACTTTAGTCCACATTTTTTATAAACAATGTTGGCAGCTTGCTTTTAATGTTTCTCTATTTCTTGTCCACAGGTAGGACATATCTCGCTATTATTTTTAGTTATCTTATTGTTTATCTTTTCTATGAATGCAGAACTTAAAATTCCTGTTGGTAATGCAACAAGTCCAATTCCAAGTAATGCAATTATTCCACTGATAAATTTACCCCAAGCTGTAATTGGATAAACGTCACCGTACCCGACTGTTGTCAATGTTGCAATAGCCCACCAAAAAGAAGCAACAATATTAGGAAAAGCTTTAGGTTGTTCTTGTCCTTCAATGTGATACATAAGCGTTGAAGCTATTACCAATAGAATAAATGTCACGAAAACTGTTATTCCAAGGTCAGATCGTTTTTCTCGAAATACATCACCTATTAGTATGAGTGATCTTGAATATCTGTTGATTTTAAAGAGTCGTGTTATCCGTAGAAGTCTCAGAATTCTTATAAATCTCAGGTCGATTGGTATAAGAAGTGGTAAGTAGGTTGGTAAAATCGCAAATAAGTCAATAAGTGCTAAGGGTGATGTTATAAAGGAAGTCGTTGCACCAAATATTGTTTTGTTCGGGTATTTTAAGTCTGCTGTCACTAATCTGAGTAGGTATTCTACAGAAAAAACAGCTACTGAAAAGATTTCAAAGTAGTAAAATTCCTGTTTGTAGTTTACTCGTAAACTCTCAAATGATTCTAAAACAATAGCAACTACATTCAGGGTAATCAGTCCGATGATGAAAAAATCAAAAGTCCTGCTGAGCCTTGTTTCCTTGTTTTTTTCATCAATGACGTTAAATATTTTTTCTCTAAATGTCATGCCTTTTTAGCTTGCGCCCAACGGTTGGGCTATGAACCTTGTAGGATATGAACCCTACTTTCTTGCTGCAACGTGACAAGGAAGGAGATAAACGCGGCAGCGTCCAACCACTACTACTATCTAAATGGTTTATATCTTTTGTAGGGTGTTTAATTTTTATTCCTGGCCCTCATAGTATTTAACCATTTGCTGAAGTCGCTCTGCATGTTTATAGATATCATCGAGGCTTTCTAGCAGAACTTTCTCTTCTTTCTTATTTTCATCAAATAGTCCCAAGTATTTGTTATTGCCGTTAAAATGCATCCTACAAATCGGTTTCCTGTTGTTGTCATCCAGCAAAATACCAAAATAGCTTTTTGTATCCCTATGGTGTATTCGCTCGAGGAGCACTTCTTTGCATAAAATAGCTTTTACTATGCGATAAGCGTCAAGTTCGTCTTCCGTGGTTTCCACCCCCTTTACCGCTTCCTCTGATCCCTCATTTTCATCTTCTGGCGTTTGTTCCCCAGATACCACAGTTTGTTTTTCACTGTCTAGAGCGAAGCGCAAACGATCGCTGATCATGTCACTTATCAAATGTTTGGCAGATTTTCGTACCAATTCAGTGAACTGTTCCAGAATTTTTTGAGTGATTCGCCCAGTGTAAACCTTTGATGCGAAATACTTTACAAACTCCTCACTTGGCTCCTTAAGCTCCCTCGACAGGATTTCCCTAATCTGCTTGGAATATTTAAGGTCGCTCGCGGTGCTTACGATGCTTTCTACGTCAAATACATTCTTTTGGAACTTTTTAAGTTCCGTTGCAAGATTTTCATTGAAGTTTTCAAAGGTAAATTCCAGAAAAGGCCTATCATCCATTTTATTTTTTTCATCCAGATCGGTATAGAAGCGATAGGTGATACCATTTGTCAGCACCCCGAAACAAGCTTCCGTAACATGAAAATACCTATGTAGTTGTGTCCTGTGGACATCCAATTCTTCTTTCCAATGTTTGCATTCTATAATAATTATCGGTGAACCTTCTTTCAAAATGCAATAATCAATTTTCTCCCCCTTTTTAATCCCAAGGTCTGCCGTGAACTCAGGCACAACTTCCATAGGATTAAACACATCAAAACCCAGTGCAGAAATGAAAGGCATGACAAACGCATTCTTAGTAGCCTCTTCGGTCTGAACTTGGTCCTTTATTTTAAGTAATCTGTCCCTTAGTTCTTGTAATCTATCAATAAAGTCCATGCTTGAGATAATTTATAAGTTTATAGTTTATTATTGTATTTTATTGCAAACAATTATCCACACGCCACCACCAAAAGCAGCCAGCGCTTGGGATTGATTGTCATATGGGTTGCGGCTAATTTCGTAGTACATACGGCATGTGGCGTATACCTACCTGATCCCGGAAATATACGCAACAAAATTTTGTATTGGCAACCCAAGTCCATATTAAGCACAAAACCGCAGGAGCTTGGTGTGCAAATCTCAAAGTTCCTGCGAGCGCAGTGTATCAACCACCAGCCTGGCTACTTGCTCAGAAGGTCGTGCATCCCCCATCATTCGCTTGATCCGCTGGTAAGCCTTCTGCTGGGCTTGCCGCTCGGGGCTGTCGGCCAGTAGTTTCTGTAAGCCTTCCTTCAGTTTTTGGGTACTAAAAATGAAAAGTCTGTATAATCGCCAATTTTTTGTCCTGCACCTAAATTGCTTTTTGAAACATAATAAACGCCAATTTCGTGATGAACTTTTCCTGTTTCATCTTTGTAGCCTGTCATTCCGATAGCGATAATATCGGTGTAACTTGTATGATGAAGTAAGGCGTTGGCATAATGAACAGCCCCGTTTACGGCAAACGAGTTGATGTTTTTAAAATTGGGTTCGTTTTTGGTAGTTCTGTTTTCAACTTGTCCGTCTTTGTCAAGTTTTACGAGTTTGTCTTTGTAGCCTTTGTATTCAATAAGTACAGGGTAGAAGTCTAAATTTTTGTCTTGAAGTAATATTTTGGCATCTGGTCGATTTGCACCTACTCCACCATTTTTGGTGTAGTAGTCAGAAAGTGCTTTGTCAATTTCTGTATTAACGGATTCCTGTTCTAATTTGTAAGGCAGTTTATAGGATTTTAGCCATCCGTTTGCTAAGTCTGCTATATTTGGTTCTATTGACTGTGCCATTATTTTCGTTTTTCTGTTAGTAAATCTTTGACTTCCACATTTAGGATTTCCGCAATGGTGTACAAGTCGTCCAAACTCGGTTGTCTCACGTTACGAGCATATTCGTTAATCGTGTTATAACTCTTTCCCGTTTGTTTGGCAAGCCAAGTCTGCGAAATTCCTTTATCCTTTAACCCAACTTGCCAAAAGAGGTTGATAAGACACA
>CAZZGE010000349.1:0-3754 GCA_964653665.1 uncultured Porifericola sp.
ATTGCTGGCCTGCTCAATGAGTCCTTCAAGCTTTTGGATGCATGCTGCCTGCTTGACCTGCCAAGCATCAAAATCGTCAATTTTACCGGGGAAGGTGCCTGTCTTGCGGTGCTTAAAGCCCAGCTTATGTAGCAGCTGTCGTACCGCCTCATGGCTACGGTGGTAGCCGAAAGCCGAAGCCAAAACCGCTTATGCATCCTTGACAGTGGGGCAATTGGCCGCTTCAAGGGGGTGCCCAACCTGCTCATTGAGCGCACCAAGCTCATGCCAGAGATAGGCGTAACCTAATTGGCTAATTGCCTCCAGGCCCCCTTCATTATACAACTTCACCTACCTGGTGATTGTGTTGGGGTGGCAATCAACTATCCTTGCCATCTTTTGTCGGTTGTATTCCGTATGAAGCAGGTGCAGCACTTTCATTCGGTCCCGAATGCGTCTGTTATTTTCCGTTTTTCTTGCGACCTTTACCGTATTGGTATCAGTCATACTCAGGCTGAAGAGGTGCATGGTTTTTTGTAGTCTAGTAAACACAAAAATACGGCTCCCCGCTTTTTCACAAATCTTGCCTTGCAAGACTATAACCATGAGATGGCATTTATTCAAGCGAAGTCTTCTGGGACGGCAACACGACAGCCTTCCCTAGTCTGAACTGGGTAAGTATCTATCTGTACCCCGTCAGGGGCAGGGTATTCCGCATTGGTTTACCAGCCAAGGTAGTTTTGGCCTGCTATTTTTGAAAGCTAGCCTGCAACTGTGCGATAAGCAACTCATTGAGCAGTTCAATACTGACTGGAGTTTATAGTTATTCTGCAGAAAACTCGGCAGAGCGTTATCTGACTCTTTATACAACCTTTTGGTGCTTTCACTTCTGCTGTGGCTAGATGAAGAGATTCCAAACCTCGGCAGACATGCTAAAAAGCTAGTAGTCATATCCTTGGATATGCTCTTGCTATACCATAGTGGCAGAACTATTAAAAACGTATTGTTCTGGAATCAGATGAGGTGTGGGGTAATAGGACTGTATCAATTACGACAAACAGGCCTTGGCTGTCAAATTGAGCCACGACAATCCTTTCATTTCTTTCCCTCCAACAAAAATTCCTCTAACTTTACCAGTCAAAATTTTTGACGGCAAGCTGTAAATTTTCAACATATGCTAAGAACTCATACCTGCGGCGAACTCAGAATTGATCATGTAGATAAAGAAGTAACCCTCACTGGCTGGACGCAGCGTGTGCGCGATAAAGGCGGTGTCATCTGGATTGACCTGCGCGACCGCTATGGCCTTACCCAGCTCATTTTTAAAGCCGGCGTGGATACGCAAGGAGAAACGCCTGATGAACTGATTAAAAACGCACGGGAAATAGGCCGTGAATTTGTGCTGCAGGCCAGTGGCAAAGTCATTGAGCGGGTTTCCAAAAACCCCAAAATGCCTACCGGCGATATTGAAGTGGAAGTGAGCGAACTGAAAATTCTCAACCCTTCCAAAACACCTCCTTTCACCATTGAGGACGATACCGATGGAGGCGAAGACTTGCGGATGAAGTATCGTTACCTCGACCTGCGACGTTCTGCCGTGCGTCATAAACTGCAGTTACGTCACCGTATGATGCAGCAGACCCGCCGCTACCTGGATGGACAAAACTTTATTGAAGTGGAAACCCCGGTACTGATCAAATCTACGCCTGAAGGGGCCCGTGACTTCGTGGTGCCTTCCCGCATGCATCCCGGGGAGTTTTACGCCCTCCCTCAATCACCGCAGACTTTCAAGCAGTTGCTGATGGTTTCCGGCTTTGATCGCTATTTCCAGATCGTAAAGTGCTTCCGCGACGAGGACTTGCGGGCCGATCGCCAGCCGGAATTTACCCAGATAGACTGCGAAATGGCTTTTGTCACGCAGGAAGATGTGTTGAATACTTTTGAAGGACTGACCCGCTACCTTTTCAAAAAGGTAAAGGATATAGACGTGTCGGAATTTCCCCGCATGAGCTATGCGGATGCTATGAAATACTATGGTTCCGACAAACCCGACACCCGCTTTGAGATGAAGTTTACCGAACTCAATGACCTGGCCCAGGGCAAAGGTTTCAAGGTGTTTGACAGTGTAGAACTGGTAGTGGGCATCTGTGCCGAAGGTTGCGCTGACTATAGTCGTAAGCAGATAGACGCTCTTACCGAATTTGTTACCCGGCCGCAGGTAGGCGCCAAAGGATTGGTCTATGTCAAGTGCCATGCCGACGGTAGCTTTAAGTCTTCAGTAGATAAATTTTTCTCGCAAGATGACCTGAAAGGTTGGATGGAGGCCATGGGAGGTAAGCTCGGTGACCTGCTGCTCATCCTGGCCGGGGAAGCGAATAAAACCCGCAAGCAACTCAGCGAACTGCGCCTGCACATGGGTAGTGCACTGGGGCTTAGGAATAAACATGTCTTTAAACCGCTCTGGGTACTGGACTTCCCGTTGCTGGAGTGGGACGAGGAACTGAAGCGTTACCATGCCATGCATCACCCCTTCACTTCGCCCAAGCCCGAAGATATTGATAAGTTGGACAGTAATCCGGGTTCGGTACGTGCCAATGCTTATGACCTGGTGATCAATGGCGTGGAGATTGGCGGCGGCTCTATCAGGATACACGATCGTAAATTACAGAACATGATGTTTGGTAAACTAGGCTTTTCGCAGGAAGAAGCCCAGAGCCAGTTTGGCTTCCTTATGGATGCCTTTGAGTACGGTGCGCCTCCTCATGGCGGTATCGCCTTCGGGTTTGACCGCATGTGTGCACTCTTTGACGGGGCCGACTCCATCCGCGACTACATCGCCTTCCCGAAAAACAATGCCGGCCGTGATGTGATGATTGACACGCCTTCGGTGATCTCTGATGAGCAACTCCGCGAACTGGAGATCATGGTAAAGCGCTCAAATTAAGCGTAAATAAAGATCCTTAGGCCAATTAAGTTCATATAACTTGGCGAGTCATCATTCTTTTGTATTTCAAGCTAAAACCAATAGGCGCTTTGAGTGGTTGATAAAAAAAATAGCTTATATGAAACCTATCAAGCCTAAGCCCGGACAGGAGTCTGTCTGGGATTATCCCCGTCCTCCCAAAATGGAAGATGTAAGCAAACATGTACGAATCGTATTTAACGGTGAGGTCATTGCCGATACTAATCGTGCTAAGCGAGTGCTGGAAACCAGCCATCCACCGGTTTACTACATCGCTCCTGAAGATATCAAAATGGAGTACCTGAAAGCGGAATCTCACAGTAGCTTCTGCGAATTCAAGGGAATGGCCAAATATTTTACCGTAAATGTAAACGGAAAAGAAGTCAAAAACGCTGCCTGGTGCTATCCAGAACCTACGCAGCGCTTCACAGCGTTAAAGGACTATCTCGCCTTTTATCCTTCTAAAATGGAGGCCTGCTACCTAGGCGATGAACAGGTGCAGTCGCAGGAAGGCGACTTCTACGGCGGCTGGATCACCTCGGATATCGTAGGCCCGTTCAAAGGTGGTCCGGGTACCTGGGGGTGGTAGCTAGTTTCAGTTAATAAGTTTAATGACCAGGATAAACCATAAGATGATGCAAAAACTAATTTTAGGTGCAGTTTTCGTGCTGCTGTTTAGCTTGAGTGCTATGGCGCAGCAGGCCGAAAAATTTGGAGCAGATATCACCGAAACAGGAGCGCTTCAGCCTACTGAATTCATCAAAGAGATGGATGGAAAAATTGAGCAGCATGTCAAGTTCACTGCCAAAGTCA
>CAZZGE010000350.1:0-3751 GCA_964653665.1 uncultured Porifericola sp.
TGGTTAGAGCGGCTGACTGTTAATCAGTAGGTCCTTGGTTCGAGTCCAAGAGGAGGAGCTTGATAATCAAGCAGTTGCGAGTAAAATCTTGTAACTGCTTTTTTTGTTTGCATACAATTTGCACACAAAATGTCTGAAATAGATATTTTTAGTATTTTGATCTTATGGAAAAAGCGAAATACTTCCTAGACATTGAAGAAGATTTAGAGGCCGTGAATAATCATTGTTTCCCTCCCAAGGAAGGGAAAATACTTTTTTTGGAGACGCACTATCTATACTTACTTTATTCTTCATGCTAATTTTCACAACCGAGCTTACAAAATAGCCATTGGCTGAGTATAACTTATAGGTTGTAACAACACCCAAACGAGTTGTTACAGAAGAACAAATAGACACCTACATACAGCAGATGGTGGAAACCACCCGGTAGTATGTGAGCTTTGCCAAAGCTCAGTGTTCATTCCACCGCATACAAATACAGGGGCGTAGCATCGGGCCAGGGTTTGTCCCGAGGACGGTCGCGGTTGCGGGGCAGGGTCTCCCAGCGCAGCAGGTAGAGGGTATCGCCCGCCCGGCTGCTGGCCCGGTTTACCTCGTGGCCGGGGCGCACTGCCCGGTCCAGGCGTACAGGATAGGTATCTTCAGTATAATACATACGGACTACCTGCAGGCTGGCCGTGTCCAGGATGTGGGTCTGGAAGCCGGCGGTGTCCAGCCACACCTGCTGCTGTAGCTGCTGCCCTACCATCCGGACCGGCTGTATCCGGATGCGGCTGCCGAGCGAACCCCGCCCGCGAAAGTCCCAGCGAAAGTCGTAGTCAGTGGATGGGTAGATCTGCCAGCCATCCGCTTCGTAGCGGGCCTGGTAGATCTGGGTATGGCCGGCCTCGTCAAACTTATGGTAGCTGACCACCGTACGCCCTGCCTGGTCAAAACCGATGATGGTATTGCCGTTGATCATCCCCTGCCCGGCAGGTACCGGGTCAATGATTTCGGCGTTGCCCAGAGTAATGGGTAGCTCCTGCGGTAAGCCATCGCTCTGCATCCAGTGTACCAGGTCGCGACTTTTGGCGTACGAAAGGTCGTGGTTGGTTTCCGCGTCGGGCGTATCCCGCCACACCCATACCAGGTGAAAGAAGCCATCCGGTCCCTGTACCGGGCCGTGCAGGTAGGCATTCATCTGGCCCTCTCCGTTTAGCAGAGGCTCATCCAGCAGGCGGCTCCAGGTCTGGCTCTCCGGGTCGTAGCGGTCGTAGATCTGGTTACCGTTACCGCTGCCGCCGATGCGGTACGTGAAGATGAGGTCGCCGCCGCGCGCATCAAAGAATTTGGGATAGGTCATCCGGGTTTCGTCCCGGCCAATGAGGCTTTCGCGGCGCTGCAGGCTTTGGATGTCATAAGGCTGGCCGGACTGGTAGTAGACCAGCGTGTCCACGTGCATATTACCCGACAGGTGGAGGTATCCCTCGCTGTCCAGCGCCAGAGCAATGTAGTTGTGCGAGTCCCAGCCGGTCACTTCGTCCAGTTGGACTTTGTCCCAGCGGCTTTCGTCCAGCCTACGGTGCGCCACGGTCATTATGCGGGCACTGTCGTAGTAGGCTACGTACTGGTGGGGGGGCTCAGTGAGTAGATCAAAGCCCACCGGATGACCAGCCCACACATGGTCCACCAGCAGGGAGTCAGTAATTTGAGGAGATGGAGATGAAGTATCAGCCTGAGGCGACTGGCAGGCCAGAACAAGTGCATACAGGATGGTGAAAATGATTGAGCGTTTCATGGCTGTAAAAAAACGCTTTTGGCGAAGGCATCAAAATGCATACGGATAAAAATTAGTAGCAACGGCAGCCCTGGCAGCCATATTGCCCAATAGATTTCCTCTCCCGCACGCGATCTGATCCCGGCGGTTGGTGAATGTTCTGCACTTGTGCTAATTTGGGCGCTTGTTTTAACCATTAGCCAACTACACCATGCGTCTCTCCTTGCTTTTTGCCCTGTTGTCCACCCTACCCTTTTCCCTCCTGGCTCAGTCAGCCGAATCACTGGCCGAGCAGGTGACCATTCGCCGTACCGAGTACGGTGTGCCGCATATCAAAGGAGAAACGCTAAAATCTGCCGCCTTCGGCCTGGCCTGGAGTGAACTGGAAGACTACGGGGAGCGGGTCATCCGGCCCCTGATTGCTGCCCGGGGCGACCTGGCCCTGGTAGATGGATATGCGTCTATAGAAAATGATTATAGGCGCCAGCTGAGCTACCAGCGCACCCTGCAGACGTACCAGTCACTGGATCGACGCACCCGCGACTTGCTGGAAGGCTTCGCCCAGGGGGTCAACTATTACCTTACCAGGCACCCGGATGAATTTCCCCAGTTTCGGGGTATGCAGTTCACCGGTTCCGATGTAGCTGCGGTGACTACCAGCCTGGCCTCCGCCGACGGATACGACAATTTTGTGGAGCGCCTGAAAGCGGAGAAAGCGAAACGCGACTCACTCAAAATGACTGAGGCAGGTTCCAATGCCTGGGCGTTTGCCCCCTCCCGTACCGAGGAAGGATATGCCATCCTAGTCCGTAATCCGCACCTTTCGTGGTCGGCAGGTTATTACGAAGCCCAGCTTACGGTGGCCGATACGCTCAACTTCTACGGAGATTTTCGCATTGGGGGGCTGTTTGCCATCATCGGCGACTTCAACCAGCACCTGGGATGGGCCACCACCAACAACAATCCCGACCTGGAAGAAATCTATGCCCTGCAGGCAGATACTGTGCGGGCCGATCACTACTACATAGATGGTGTTTCGGTGCCCCTAGAGCGTAAGCTCATCACGGTGGAGTTTAAAAACGGAGAGGCTATCGCGACCGAGACCCGGGAATTTTTCTTTACGCCCTACGGTCCGGTGATCCACCGGGACGAAGGAAAAATCTACGTGGCCAAAGAGGCGGGAGATGGCGAATACCGGAGAGGCGAGCAGTTTACCCGCATGATGCTGGCCACCAGCCTGGAAGAGTGGAAAGATGCTATGCGCATGCAGGCCATTACCTCTTCCAACTACACTTACGCGGATGCGGACGGAAATATCTTCTATGTGTGGAATGCCACACAGCCTGTCCTACCGCATCCGGCAACGGGCGACAGCCTGGTGACCGAAGTACACAGCAGCCACCAGCTGTGGAATGACTACGTGCCGTTTGACGAGCTGCCCCAGTTGCTGAATCCGCCGGGAGGCTACCTGCACAATGAGAATGACCCTTTTCATTTTATCAACCTGAATGCCGTCATGCAGCCAGAAGATTTTGCCGATAACTTTCCTCAGCCCCGCTTACGGCAGCGCAGCCAGCACAGCCTCAGCCTTATCCATAATGATGATGTGCTCAGTCTGGAAGAAGTGGTAGCGCGCAAGCACAGCATGGGTATGCTGGTGGCCGACCAGCTCAAGGATGATCTGCTATCAGCGCTGGAAGCGACCGAACCGGATGCAGAAACCCGGGAGGCCATGGCACTGCTGCAGGCCTGGGATAACTCAGTGCAGGCCGACAGCCGGGGAAGCCTGCTCTTTGCCGCGTGGTTTGAGCACTACGCCGATACCATGGATGAGCGGGAACTGTACGCTGTTCCCTGGTCCTTTCAAGAGCCCATGGAAACGCCCGATGGCCTGTCGGATCCGACCCAGGCAGTGGCGTTCTTTCAGCAAGCGATGCAGTCGTTAAAATACAGGTACGGAAGCTGGGACCTGTCCTGGGGGGGAAGCACATCGGC
>CAZZGE010000351.1:0-3711 GCA_964653665.1 uncultured Porifericola sp.
GGCGGTGCTCAGTATTGAGGTAGGTGAAGGTTTTTCCACCATCATCTGAAACCTGCATGGTAGCATCGGCCAGGTAAATGCGGTCAAAATGATGGGGCGAGGCATACAACTCCTGGTAGTAATGCGGACCGGTTCCGCCGGATACAGCGTCCGATCTTTTTTCCCAGCTACTGCCCTGATCCGTAGAGCGGTAAACGCCTCCTTCACGACGCAGCAGTTCTATGGCAGCGTAAAGAATATCTGGTTCTTGTGGAGAAATCGCCAGGCCAATTTTGCCTATATCTGTATCAGGCAGACCCTGGGTGAGTTTTTCCCAGCTATCTCCACCGTCGCTGGAGCGGTAGATGCCCGTACCAGGACCGCCGCCCAGGTAGGCTGCTACTGTGCGGTGGCGCTGCCAGGTAGCTGCGTATAACTTGTCTGGGTTACGTGGGTCAATGACGATATCGGTAACACCCGTCCACGCGTCATCGCCTAGTGTTTTGGTCCAGCTTTGCCCGCTGTCAGTAGTTTTGTAGAGACCGCGTTCGCCACCCTTGTTCCAGAGGGGGCCCTGGGCAGCTACCCAAACCACATCCGAATCATCGGGGTGGATGATGATTTTGGAGATATGCTCAGAGTTTTCCAGTCCCATGTTCTGCCAGCTTTGCCCGCCGTTATCACTGCGGTACACGCCATCGCCATAGCCGACGTGGCGTCCTCCGACATTTTCGCCCGTTCCAACCCAAATGATGTTGGGGTTGGAAGGATCTACGCTGACGCAGCCTGTGGAGTAAGAAGGCTGATCGTCAAAAATAGGCTCAAAGGTAGTTCCGGCATTGGTGGTTTTCCAGACACCACCAGAACCGACAGCAACGTACCAGATGCTGGGGTTTTCGGGATGAATGGCCAGGTCGGCAATACGTCCTGACATGAAGGCAGGGCCAATATTTCGCAGCTCAAGCCCTTCAAACGTCGCTGCTTGCATCGGGCTTTCCGGGTTGGGTGAACTACCTCTGTTGCGCTGTCCTACCAGCGGATGCAGCAGAAGCATACCCATGAGCAATGCCATTGAGTAGTTGAATAGTCGTTTCACAGGTTAGGAAAATTATAGTTAAGGTAAATGAAGTTGTGTATTTTATGAGGTCAGAGCAGATGGGGCTGCTGGTCTATTGGTTCTGATTTCAGCGCGTAAGTGAGCATAAGACTGGTAATATAAGACGAATAAGCTTACAGTGAAAATTTCAGCAGTTGGAAATGAGTGATCCTTTGTGGGTACGATGGGTGTTGCTTGCTACTGTTGCTTTAACAGCAAAGAATAAGACGAGTTTAGGCTCTTGCCAACAGTCGGGCGTAACTCTCCTGAACTTTCTCCATCAGGTCATCGTCCAATAGCACCTGGTATAAAGTTTTGGCCTGGGACAGCTGTTCTATCGTAAGGCCGTCCACGCCCCGCAGATCAGCTTTGTAGAGGTTGGCATTTTTGAAGTTGGCATCCACGACGTAAGCTCCCCTTAGGTCCGCCTCTATCATAAAGGCATTTTCAAAATCTGTTTTGATCAGAAATGCCGAGCGCATGTCGGCCTTGATAAGGTATGTATCATTAAACAGGGCGCCGCTGGCATATGCCTGATATATACAAGCCTGGTTGAGATTGGAGTGTGAGAACCTGGTCTGATTGAGACGGGCTGCCTGTAAGTTGCATTCAATCAGATTTGCGCGGCAAATATCAGCAGAGTTAAGGTTAGCTTCCCGCAAGTCTATATGACTCAAATTGGTTCGGTTCAGGAAGCACTCTGCCAGGTTGATATCGTGAATCTTATGCCGGTTGAGGCGCTTGATGTTACCTACGGTACGAAAAGCTGCTTCCTCTGACTTCCAGTATCGGAAGTCATCAATTTCGTCTTTGTAGGTCCGAATGGCTTGCCGGTTTTGTGCCTTTTCGTTGAGCCAGTATATGAGAATACCGATGATGGCTATGTCAAAGAGCATCCCGTGAGCTTCAGCCAAGATCTCGCGCCAGAAATTTTCAAAGTCATGGCGGTAATAGCCTACACTTAGTGAAAGTACCAGTATAGCCATGCAAGCCAATACGAAAAGAGAGATAACTACCGGACGTTCCATGAACGATTTAATGCGATCTGTGAATTGCCCATATCTACCGATATATTTCATACAGGAAGTCTAAGGATTTCGGCAATTTAGAAGAGATTGGCAGGTTTACACGGCTGAAATGCAGCGAAATATCACACATCCAATATTCTCCTTCAGTTTAGATTTTTAATTTTTGCAACCAGCGTACGATTTATTTTTTCGTAAGATTCAAAGGTCCATCCCCCTACGTGGGGCGTGAAAACTACCTTGTCAGACTGTATGAGCTGGTCAAAGTACTTCTGCTGTTTTTCCGGAAGTTGGCTAATCTTCTCATTTTCTAGTACATCCAGGGCTGCCCCCTTCAGTTTTCTTTGCTCCAGGGCCTGCACCAGCGTTTGCAGGCTGATGTTCTTACCCCTTGCGGTATTAAGAAGGTAGATGTCCTTTTTAAATTTTGCCAGGTAGGCGTGGTTGAGCATGAAGTGGGTTTCTTCTGTAAGTGGTACATGCAGACTCAGGATATCAGTATTCTCAAATATTTCCTCCATGGAAGCCTCGCGGGCAAACTCGTTACCATAATTTTCTTTGTACTTGTCATAGGCTAGCACTTCCACGCCAAAGCCCTGTAGGCGGCGGGCAAATGCCTGCCCCATGTGCCCGTATCCGATGATACTGATGGTTTTGCCCATCAGTTCGGTACCCCGCATAGCTTCCCGATCCCAGATACCACGACGGATATTACGGTCAGCGATGTGCACTTTATTCAGCAACGTCAAAAGAATAGTAAGGGCGTGCTCACCCAGTGCATCACGGTTGCCTTCCGGCGCATTTACTACCTGTATACCTCTCTGATCCAGCGCTTCTATATCCAGTTGATCCAGCCCGGCACCGGCCCTTCCGATCCAGCGAAGCTTTTCGGCCCGGTCAATGATTTCACGATCAATGCTCGTTTTGCTCCGGACAATTAATCCTTCATATCGGGGGATGATATTGATTACTTCTGCACGGGAGATATTGGGACGATAATCTGCTTTCCAACCAATGTCTTTCAGTAGGGGGGTAATGCTTTCGTGCATCAAATCTATGATCAGGCAGATTTTCATTTTAATTAATGGTGTTATAGTATTATGGTTCTAAGTGATAAGGTTGGATAGAATTTAAAACTACAACACACTAACACCAAGAACTACAATACCAGTTTTTAGAAGCCATAAAGTGCATGCGCGACGGAAAAGTAGACGGCCAGCCCCAATAAGTCGTTGGCAGTAGTAATGAAAGGGCCGGAGGCAAGAGCAGGATTAACTCCCAGCCGATCCAGGATGAGTGGTGTGATCGTTCCCATCAGCGAGGCTAGCAATACGACACTGAAGAGGGCAATTGCGACTACTACCGCTAAGGTTAAGTTCTCGCCAAACAGTACATTAAAAGCGAATACCAGTGCGCCTAGTGCCAAACCATTGACCAAGGCTACCAACAGGACCTTGGCCAGTCTTTTGGTGAGGCTATCGCTGAAGACTGAGGTATTGGCCAGACTCTGCACCACCAGCGAAGAGGATTGAATACCTACGTTACCACCGGTAGCCGTAATCAGGGGGATAAAAAAGGCCATGGCTGGTACCAGGGCAATATCCTGCTCAA
>CAZZGE010000352.1:0-3692 GCA_964653665.1 uncultured Porifericola sp.
AGTTTTAACTCTTAAATTCCATACAGCCTATAGATCAGGAAGAAATCTTATTGATGATTGAAGGGGCTGATCGACACACTATAAAGAGATTATTACCCAGATTCATAACAAACACGATCATGTTTATCATACTGATTGTCTGCTGCCAGGGAGGATGATTTTTACATCATTTGGGACATCGATCCAGTAATATTCCCTGGTGTAGTGTTTTTGAGGTGGTATGGTCTCTGCTGGAATTGGCATGATGCTGGGGTATCAGGTCATGCTGAAAATTTACAGACATGAAGGTCTTTTATAAGCTGATCTGGATAAGCTTACCACTTATGTAGCACCCGGAGCTATTATCGGAGCTCGCTTCGGGCACATTCTTTTTTATGATCCCATTTACTATTTAAACCATCCCATTGAGATTTTGCCCATTCGGATTGAGCCAACCTTACAGTTTATAGGTCTGGCAAGTCATGGGGGCGTTTTAGGTGCTTTGTTTGCTCTATACCTGTATGG
The DNA here is from genome assembly GCA_964653665.1 of uncultured Porifericola sp. Lineage (GTDB taxonomy): Bacteria > Bacteroidota > Bacteroidia > Cytophagales > Cyclobacteriaceae > Catalinimonas. Next base: position 505 of record CAZZGE010000352.1, read on the forward strand.
TAAAAAGTACAAAAAAGATTTTTTATGGAATTTAGATAAGCTCACCATCGCAGCACCATTGCTGGGAGCTTTTATAAGATTAGGCAATTTGATGAATTCCGAAATCATCGGCATACCAGCTCAGATACCCTGGGCATTTGTGTTCGCTCAAATCGACCAGATTCCGAAGCATCCGGCGCAGTTCTATGAAGCTTTTTGCTACTTAGCCATTTTTTCAATTTTATTTCTTTTATGGAAATCGGGGAAAGTTCAGCCTTACCAAGGTTTTCTGTTCGGACTTGGTCTGTCTTTAATCTTCACACAGAGATTCCTGATTGAATTTTTAAAAGAAAACCAGGCAGCTTTTGAAGAAAATTTGTGGCTGAACATGGGGCAAATCCTGAGTATACCATTAATTATAACTGGGATTCTGATTATGTTATGGAGTTTCAGAAAGTTTGCATATAACCAACCAACTAAACAGGCTTAGTTGCTTATCCATATTAGTAGGTAAAACTATCTTAAAACTACTAAATCCGACAGGCACACAGAACTAAATTGCCGGATATATCTGCTAAGATACATGCCGGGGTATAGACCCATTTCTTCCTGCATAACAATAACCATGGAAAGATAAGTAAGTATATAGGAAAATTCTACGCAGACCTCTTTACTAGCGTGAAAAGGAAGACCAGCATGATTTGTTGACCATCAAGAAGAGCTTGGCAGTCACATTGAAAAATCCTTGTAGCAAACTGCTACATTTAGTAAGAGAGCTGGTTGACAGGTGGCCAAAAAAACAGGCAGCCTTTCAGCCACCTGCTTTTAAGCTTAGCCGTAGCAGTCAGCATGAACCTGTAGCTTTCAACCGCTCCGCAGCGGCCTTTAACCTTTAACCATTTAAGATTGCTGAGCTACCCATGACTGGCACCAGCCCTGTGGGGTGACAGCGCCATTGGCAATTAGCTGGCAACCTCCACAGGGGCCATCATATTTTTCTTCCAGCCAGAAACGACAGTTTTTGCAGTTTTGTTCCGGATTTTCTGTTTGCTCTATATACTTAAGAGCCTGCCGGGTTTGCATGTCAGCTTCCGTCAGATTTTGATTGTATTCACTACAGTCAGCACTCTGTACTTCTGACTGCTGAGCAGGAGCCGCTTCGGTCAAGGGTTCGGCACTATTCTCCTGAGGTGTACCCTGGTTTTCCATTCCGCCACTAGCACTTTCACCACCTCCGCTGCCACAGGCACTCAACAGTACCGAACCAGAAAGGGTTGTGACACTCAAACAACCTGCTTTTTTTATGAAAGCTTTACGATCCATTTTTTTCATGTAATTCATTGATTTAATAAAATTGGAACAACTTTAGACACCATAATTAGCCTGTAAAAGTGCTTGTGAAGCTGTCTTGTTTGTTGGAGAACTTAGTTTATAATCTATCTAAATTTACGCACCCTGAGCAGCGTATGAGTGACTCAAATCCTGAATTTATGACCCATCCGATAAACTCCATATTGAGAGTTGTCTGCTAACTTTATAATGTTGCAGGATGAAAAAGAGAACCAACGAAGTGTACTATGTCCTGTATTGTAAGTGGCAGGAATCCGGTCAGAGCAAGGCAGCCTTTGCCGCTTCAGAAGGTATCCCTAAAGCAACGTTCTATGATTGGTGTAAGAAATTTGACACCGATTCGGTGACTACAGCTTCCCCCTCCCCGTTTTCAATGGATCCTGTTATGGCAGGTCCTGTAGCCAGGATCAGCTATCCCTGCGGAATCAGTGTTGAACTGTTTGGGGTTGTGGACGTGGTAACTGTCCGTGAGTTGGTGGGCTGATGCTGGCTCTGTCAAGCGCTGTGAGGTATTTCATGTGCCATGCGCCAACCGACATGCGTTTTGGGATCAACTCGCTTGCCGGGCTTGTGCGCAACAAACTTGGTTTTGACCCGATGAACGGGGACGTATTTGTTTTTATCGGTAAGCGTTCCAACCAGATCCGCTTTCTGCAGTGGGACCGAGATGGTTTTGCCATGTACATCAAAAAGCTGGAGCAGGGTACTTTTGAACGCCCTGTACTGTCTGGAAACGCAGTCACAAGCGCTCAGCTCAGCCTGCTTTTACAGGGGGTAAGGCTGATTTCGGTGAGCTACAGAAAGTGCTATGACCCCTTAAAAAGAGGCTAAATAGTCTGTTTTATTTTAGGTAAAAAGTGGTTTTAAATACTTATAAAAGCACTTTTTTACCTATATTCAGGTCATGGAAAACAAGGTGACGGACTACAAAATACTGTACGAAGAGACCTTATTGGTGCTGTCCGAGAAAGAAAGGATTCTTGCTGAAAAAGACCATTTGATCTCAGCTCTTGGTTTTGAGTTGGATAAACTCCGCAGGTATATTTTTGGGTTTAAAAGCGAGAAACGCAACGGAAATACCGGTGACAACCAGATGGGTCTTTTTGAACTCGGTGTCACCCAGTCAGTACAGGAAGAACTGTCCTGCTCGGTGGGGCAGCAGAAGCCAGCCCCGAAGAAAAGAGCCCAAGGAACCGGCCGTATGAGCCTGCCCGAAGAGCTCAACAGGGAAGAGATTGTCATTGAACCGTCTGAATCCACCGAAGGCTGTATAAAGATCGGCGAGGAAGTGACCGAGGTATTGGAGATCGAGCCGGCTTTTTTCTATGTAAAACGGTATGTGCGTCCCAAGTATGCCAGGCCAAACGGCGAAGGGATATTGATCGGCATGCTTCCTGACCGGGTTATCGAGAAGGGCATCCCTTCCGAATCGGTCATCGCCCAGCTCACCGTTGACAAATACGTTTACGGGATGCCGCTGCACCGGCAGATCGACAAATACAGTAAAATGGGAGTCCGGATCCCCGCTTCCAGCGCATCGGACTGGTTGATGCGGGGATGGGAGCAACTCAAACCGCTCTGGGAATTGCTCCGCCTGATGGTCCTCTCCCAAAAATACCTGCAGGCGGACGAAAGTCCCATAAAGGTGCTGGACAGGGACCATAAAAATGGTATCCATAAAGGGTACATGTGGTTATACCATGCCCCGGTGGACAGGCTTGTTCTGTTTGACTACCGGAAGGGACGGGATAGTTCCGGTCCCAAGGAGATGCTTGCCGTATTTAAGGGAATTCTCCAGACCGACGGCTATAATCTTTAAAGCTAGGCTGTAAACTATGTTAAGCCGCCGCCGTGCGGGC
>CAZZGE010000353.1:0-1389 GCA_964653665.1 uncultured Porifericola sp.
TGTAATTCAAAGATTAGCTTAAAACAAAAATTAAATTTTTAAACATGCTCTAACTCCCTGATGCCTCTATTGATGGTATTATGAGAAACACCGAGCATCTTCCCGATTGTTGTCTTTCCGCCACGTCCTAAATATTCTATTTCTGATGCCAGGTATAGACGCTTTTGCCGTTCATTCAAATACCATTTTGCTATGAAATCCAAAATCTATCTGGCTGCCAATAAAAAGCTGCCTTCAAAGAGCTAAACGCTCTCACAGAACAGGCATACTCTGCGTAACATGAGTGTATAACACTAAAACTAACGAAGAAACAGAACGCATACCTTATATATTTATGAGAAGGAGGTTAAATCGTTTTTTTGACTTTTAGATTAGCACTGAAAGAAAGATTTATTGACAGGAGGGAAGGATGGCGCTAGAAATGATAATGTAAAAAAAGCAGAGACTTACTCATCTTGTGGTGGAAGCGCAAATTTTTTTTAAGTATTCATCGTCATACTACTATGCTTTAAGCCACATAATCTCGAGGCATTCATATCCAGTATCACACAGAAACGCACCAATCTCCTGCTGGTAAACTATGAGGAGCTTTTATACTATCTATTATTTTAAGATTACCCACTCTTATGCAAATAATATTAGTTTTGTCTCAGCTACTCCTGTTTTTTTAATGGGAAACAGCACAAATTGTAATCAGCTTTCTTTACCAACAGACGCTTGCCGTACCATGATAATGTATACCTACCTGACCGCCCTTATCTTCCTGCTACTTGCTACTGTACCATCCGTCGGGCAGGAAAAAACGGAATTCACCCTGAAAGCTATTTTTGAAGATCAGGTATTCACCCAGTACCATATCAATGGTATCCGGTGGATGGCCGACGGGCGCTACTATACTTCTGTAGTGCCGGACGAAACGGAATACTACGAGCACATCCTCCGATACGATATCACCACTGGAGAGGCGATAGATACGCTGGTAAACGGGGCCAACCTGGTACCGGAAGGTGAGCCGCTGGCACTGCGGTACAACGACTATCAACTCAGCAAAGATGAGCAACAGGTGCTGTTTGCTACAGAAATGGAGCCTATCTATCGCCGGTCTACTCAGGCCTATTACTACACTTATGATATCGCTGAAGATACATTTAGCCCGCTGGATGATGGGCAAAAGCAGTCTTATGCCACCTTTTCACCGGATGGTAGCAAGGTAGCTTTTGTGCGAAACAACAACCTTTTCTACAAAGACCTGACAAAAGACAAATTGCATCAGGTTACCCGGGATGGGGAATTTAATAAGCTCATCCACGGCAGCACCGACTGGGTGTACGAAGAGGAATTTGGCTTTGCCAAAGCCTTCTACTGGTCACCCGACAGCGAAAAGCTCGC
>CAZZGE010000353.1:1489-3686 GCA_964653665.1 uncultured Porifericola sp.
ATGCTGACAGTGGTGTGTCCGAGGTGATCCTGACCGAAACGGCTGATACTTACGTGGACATTGAATACAATGATCAGTTTATCTACCTGGAAGACGGAGAGCATTTTCTGACAACCAGCGAACGTGATGGTTTCAAGCATATTTACCTGTACCGGATAGATGGCAGTCTGAAGCGGCAGATCACGCAGGGAAAGTGGGAGGTCAGCGAATTACTTGGCATAGATCAGGAACGAGACTTGGTATACTACATCTCAACCGAAGTTTCTCCCCTGGAGAGGCATTTATACGCCGTTGACCTCAGTGGCAGACAAAAGAGAAAACTCACCGAGAAGCCGGGTACCTACAGTGCCAATTTTAGCCCCACTTTTGATTACTACATCCGTAATTTTTCTTCCACACTACAGCCACTAACCATCAGCAGTCACCATGCACCAACAGGCGAACTGATAAAAGTACTGGAGCAAAACCAGGAACTGCTGGACACACTGCAGCAGTACCAGATGGGTACTAAGGAGTTTTTTACCTTCCGCAATGAACAGGATAGTCTGCTCTACGGCTACCTAATCAAGCCAGCTGACTTTTCCTCCTCTAAGGCATACCCTGTGCTTATGTACGTCTACGGTGGCCCGGGCTCACAACTGGTACGAGAGACCTGGCAGGGCAGCCGCGACTACTGGTTTCACTACCTGGCACAGCAGGGCTATATTATCGCTTGTGTGGATAACCTGGGTACCGGAGGCAGAGGTAAAAACTTCAAGCACATCACTTATGGTCAGATGGGAAAATACGAGGTACAGGACCAGATTGCGGCGGCACAGTACCTGGGCAGATTACCTTTTGTAGACCCCGAACGGATCGGCATCTGGGGCTGGAGCTACGGTGGTTACATGTCATCGTTGGCCCTTTTTATAGGCAATGAAGTATTCAAATCGGCGATTGCAGTAGCACCGGTTACCAGTTGGCGCTTTTACGATACCATTTACACTGAACGTTTTTTGTCTACGCCTCAGCTCAACCCGGCCGGTTATGATGCCTATTCCCCCTTATCCCACGTGGGCAAACTACAGGGTAAACTTCTGCTTATCCACGGTACCGGGGATGACAATGTGCATTTTCAGAATTCGGTGATGCTACAAGATGCGCTCATTGCTGCTGGTAAACAGTTTGACAGTTTTTTCTATCCCAATCGTAATCATGGTATCTACGGAGGGAACACCCGCTTGCACCTTCACCAGATGATGACCAGCTTCCTGAAAGAGAATTTATAAACAAAGCCTGTCATTTAATCAGTAATTTTTATAAATTAAAAAGTGCTATATTATATGCTATTCATGTAACATCTACATCAAATTAGAACAGATAATTTTTTATTTAATTTACGTGTTTTGGCGTACTTAGCGTCCTGCAGCAAAGTGTTAAGTTTCTCATAATCAATATCAAATCACAGAGTAATAAAACTATTCAATAATATGGAAGGTCTCATAAACATCATCAAACAAGGTCTGCTGTTCCTGTCTATAGCGCTTATCGCCACAGGTGTAGGTATGCTCCTGTTTTACTTTATCAGGCTGGCAAGTGCCAAGGATTATAAAGTCAAGTATGACCTCATTAACCAAAAAGAAAAGAAAACACTCTGGCGCAGTTGTCTGATACTGCTGATTGCCGCCGGTACACTGGTTACCTCCATTCTCTCTACCGAATGGCTCTACGTTTTTGTGGGTTTCTTTGTGTCTTTTATGTTCGGTATGATCCTGGGGGTAATCATCTACAATTACCTGGAATATTACTACCCCACCCTGATTGAGAAACGCCTACAGAAGCTAAGGTACACGCCTCGTATTTCCAGTGCCGGTAATAAGATGAAACTGCTTAGTGAGGATGAAGAGGATGTGTACCTGGACGAAGGTATGCAGGCTGAAGAAAATATCTTCTCAGTAGACTACGACGTCTGGATAGACGAAGAAACTGATGAAACTAAGGTAGAGAAGTATAAGGGTCATCTGCATGCTGAGAAGTCTCCTACCTGTGGCTACTACACACTGCGTGTGGTAAGAGAGGAAATACTGGAGTCACCCACCGAGGAGAAAGAAGGAACGCTCATCAAATACTACGAGTGTAGCTACACTGGCTACAAGACCAAAAAGATCTTTAACATCGCCAAGCTAAAAAAAACCCAAAAGCAAGCTGGTAAATCTTT
>CAZZGE010000354.1:0-3685 GCA_964653665.1 uncultured Porifericola sp.
AATACCATGTCCTTCCTCAACGCGGAAGAACCTACCGTAGTAGACCTCGTCACCGACTTCGGCATCAATATTCTTTGGCATCCCTCCATCGGTCTGGAAATCGGCGAACAGGTTTCCGAACTTATGAACGACTGTATCTCCGGCAAGACACAACTTGATATCCTCGTCTATGAAGGGTCTATCATCCAGGGACCCAACGACACTGGTACAATGAACTACTTTGCAGACCGGCCGATGATGGATTGGGTACGTGAACTCTCCGATGTTGCCCAGTTTGTAGTTGCCGTGGGCGATTGTGCCACCTGGGGCGGTATCCCTGCCGTTGAGCCTAATCCTACCGACTCTACTGGTATGCAGTTCCACAAAAAAGCCAAAGGTGGCTTCCTGGGCACTGATTTTGTTTCCAAAGGCGGCCTGCCGGTCATCAACCTACCGGGCTGTCCGGCCCACCCCGACTGGATCACCCAGATACTGGTGGCCCTCTCTGTGGGCAGAGCCAAAGATATCCTGATTGATGACTACCATCGTCCCAAGACTTTCTTCACTTCTTTTGTGCAGACTGGATGCCCTAACGTCAACAACTTCGCGCAGAAAATTGACGGAGGCTTCGGTAAGCGTGGCGGCTGTCTATTCTATGAGGTGGGCTGCCGGGGACCAATGACGCGAGCCTCCTGTAATAATATTCTGTGGAACCGGGTATCCAGCAAAACCCGCGTAAATCACCCCTGTCTCGGTTGCACCGAACCTGGGTTTCCTCACAATGACCTGGAGAAAGGCAGCGTATTCAAAACCATGAAGTACCTGGGCGTCTTCCCCAAAGATGTACCAACCGGCGAAAGCCACTTTAAGTACTATCTGCGGGCTGGTTGGGAAAAAATACTACCAGTCAACAAAACCCTGACAGAAAGCTCTAAATAGCAGTTCATCCGGTATGCGGGTCATTCGCCAGTAGCTAATTTACTACAGACAATGCATCTGCTATCTATAAAAAAACGCTAAATCCTAACTCATTTCTCTTCTAATGACAACGAAAGAATTAAATATATCGCCAGTAGGCAGGGTTGAGGGTGACCTCGACGTAAAGGTAATGATCGACAAAGGACGGGTGACCAAAGCCCATACCATGTCCTCCATGTTTCGTGGGTTTGAAAAGATTATGCAGGGTAAAGATCCGCAATCGGGTCTGATCGTAACCCCCCGTATTTGTGGCATATGCGGAGGTTCTCACCTTTACTGTGCCTCTTCAGCGTTGGATACAGTCTGGAAGACCACGCTGACACCTAATGCTCTGCTACTCCGGGCGATCGGGCAGTGTTGTGAAACTTTGCAGAGTATTCCCCGCTGGTTCTATGCCATTTTTGCTACCGACATGGCCAATAAAAAATTTGCCAACAAGCCGCTGTACGATGAGGTAACCCGCCGCTTTGCCGCTTATGTGGGCACTTCCTTTGAAAAGGGTGTTGCTATCTCGGCCAAGCCGGTTGAGGTTTATGCCCTCTTCGGCGGGCAGTGGCCTCACTCCAGTTACATGGTACCCGGTGGTGTCATGTGTGCTCCTACTCTGAAGGACATTACTCGTGCCCATGCCATTCTAAATGAGTACAGTCAAAACTGGCTGGAGTCTGTATGGCTGGGCTGCTCCATAGAGCGCTACATGCAGATTCAGACCTGGGATGACCTCATGGAATGGGTAGAGGAAAACGAGTCGCAGCGCAACAGCGACCTTGGCCTGATGATCCGTGCCGGCCTCGAGTTTGGCTTGGATAAATTTGGGGAGGGTGTAGGGCGCTTTTTAGCCCACGGTACTTATCTGCACAAGGATATGTACAACAAGCCTACCATTGAAGGCCGTAACGACGCCCTGATCTGTCCCAGTGGTTTTTATAATGGCAAAGATTATGAGGTTTTCAATCACCTCAATATCAAGGAGCACGTGAAGCATTCCTGGTACAAAGACTACCAGGCCTCGCACCCCTGGGACCAGCCGCTTCCGGAGCCAGTGGATGCTACTATCCTGGAAAACACCAAATTTGATGGTAAGTACAGTTGGTCCAAGGCGCCCCGCTACAGCGACTTTGCTGCCGAGGCAGGACCACTGGCCCGTTGCGTGATGTATGGCAACCCTGCCAACAAAGATCACCAGATTCAGGATCCGCTCTTCCACAATATCATCCAAGAACAAGGCCCCAGCGTCCTAGTCCGTGTGCTGGCCAGGATGCATGAGGCGCCCAAGTACTTTACACTGGTTAATGACTGGCTCTCTCAAGTCGATCTTGATGGCGAATTTTACATTAAGCCAGAAGAGAGGGATGGTAAAGGCTTTGGTGCTACCGAAGCCGCCCGTGGTGCCCTGGCCCACTGGATAGAAGTAGAAAACGGAGTCATTAAAAATTACCAGGTGGTAGCGCCGACTACTTACAACATTGGCCCCGGCGATGATCAGGACAATATGGGGCCCATAGAGGCAGCCCTCACCGGTACCGTGATAGAGGACGAACACGATCCGGTAGAGGTGGGCATGGTAGCCCGCTCCTTTGATTCCTGCATGGTGTGTACCGTACATGCCCACGATGGTAAAACTGAAAAGGAACTGGCGAATTTTAAAGTTTGATAAAATAGACCTGCCAAAACCATGAGTTCGGCAGGTCTCCTACTATCTATAGTAAGCATGATACACGACAATATTACATCCTCTGCTACCAAACCTACCGCCATCATGGGCTTTGGTAATCCAGTCCGGAGTGATGACGGAGTGGGTGTGTATGTAGCGCAGGAGTTGATAAAGGAGATGGAAGGTAACGATAAGGTAAAGGTGCTGGACATGGGTACTTCTGCCTTTGAAGTACTCTTTCAATTAAGAGGCTGTGAAAAAATTATCCTGGTGGACGCAGTGGTAAACTTGGGCCAGCCTGCCGGAACTGTTTTCTGCATGCCAGCCGATAAGGTTAAAGCTGCCATACAGGAAGATCCGCTGGTATTTCTCCATGCCATGAAGTGGGATCAGGCGCTTTCTTATGCACGCAAAATTCTTCGGGAAGATTTTCCGGACGATATCATTGTGTATCTGATTGCGGTAAATGACACGACCATGAAAGATCAAATGAGTACTAAGGCAACAGAAGCTGCGCAAAAGGTGATCGGATTGATCAAAGATGAAGTATGTGTTGGCTGAAATTACAAACGCAACACTTGTGGCTGAGCCATGAGTTGGTAGCGCAGTATTTCAAAGAAACGGAGCAGGTAGTTCTGGCATTCGTAGATCACGGGCCACACCTGCTGATCGCACCAGCCCCGGCATCAGTACTGGTCAAAGTGCACCCGAAGGCAAGCACACGTTTGTTCAAGTTAAAAAATCTACAAGGTGATCGAACGATCAGCATCCAGGACTTTTTGATTGATCATGAATTGGCAAATGATGATAAGCCGTTATACTATTATTATATTGAAAAATTGGGAGCACTTAAAGTTTCACTTTGATTGAGAGCACCGATGCTAAATACCAGGGGAAAAACCAGCGATCTACATCTATTAATAGACCACCGCTGGCTATGCGATACAGAGGTAAAAGTCCTAATTCCTTACCGTAAAGGGCGCTGGATCGTTTATCTCATTTTCGTTTCTTTAGAGACACCTTTAAAATTTATCACGAAAAGGATCAATGACTATAACTCACTGGCAAAAGCGA
>CAZZGE010000355.1:0-3675 GCA_964653665.1 uncultured Porifericola sp.
AATCTCTGGCAGCATATTTTCTCTTTTTTCCATTTTTCCTCAGTGCTTTAATGATCATTTCCTTCTCTTTCTTTTCTAGGGAAAGGTCGTCCCAGTCTTCCGTTTCGTGGGTGATATCCTCCACGTTTGCCAGTTCATAAGTATCACTATCTTCGCTTCTTCTAGGTTCAGAAAGAAGAAAATTACCGTTGGTAGCCATTTTACTGGCTGTTTTTAAACTTTCTTCCTTTTGACTCAATTCTTCACCTACACCACTAAAAAATTCCTCGTGTTGTTCCAAAATATTGGTTCCATAATTTTCGTGCTGAAGCACCTGATGAACCAGCTTTTTGAGTTCATTCATATCCTGCCGCATCTCAAAAAGTATTTTATAAAGCAGGTCTCGCTCAGAGTAATTTTCGCCGGCATTGCTTTGTTGATTGAACAGGGCAGGTAAGTGACTGGGAGACTTGGGTAGATACTCGGTTATTTTATCTGCGTCAATTTCTTTTTCGTGGATCTCTAGGGTAGAAATGCGTTCAACCAGATTCTTGAGTTCTCTAATATTTCCCGGAAATCGGTATTGAAGCAACATATCCTTACCGTCTTCGGTGAGCGAAATGGGCTTGGTTCTATATTTTTCAGAGTAATCAGCAGCAAACTTTCTGAAAAGCAATTCAATGTCATTTCCTCTTTCCCGTAGGGGCGGTACATTGATAGGGACAGAACTAAGGCGGTAGTATAAATCTTCCCGGAAAGTCCCTTTCTCAACAGCTTCTTTCAGGTTTACATTGGTAGCAGCAACGACCCTCACGTCGGTTTTGAGTACTTTAGAAGATCCTACTTTGATGAATTCTCCATTTTCTAAAACCCGAAGCAAACGTGCCTGAGTGCCCAGCGGCATCTCCCCGATTTCGTCCAAGAAAATAGTACCACCGTCGGTGACCTCAAAATAACCTTTACGCGAATCCATGGCCCCGGTAAAGGCTCCTTTTTCGTGTCCAAACAGTTCAGAATCTATAGTTCCTTCGGGAATGGCTCCACAGTTTATGGCTATAAACTGACCATGCCTACGTGTGCTAATGTGGTGTATTATCTTTGAAAAAGATTCCTTGCCACTGCCACTTTCTCCTGTAATCAAAACGGACATATCGGTGGGAGCCACTTGAGCCGCTATAGTTACGGCGTGGTTAAGGCGAGGAGAATTACCAATTATCCCGAAGCGTTGTTTGATGCCTTGTAGTTCAGATTGATCTAACATAGTAATTCATGATTGTTTACCGTTCTACCAATTTAACAACTTCACCCAGCAAGGTAGCCGCAGTGCATTCATTGACTTTAACGTAGACATACTGACCCTTACTGATATTTCCTTTGGGAAAAACAATAACCTTATTAGCTGAATTACGCCCCTGAACATGCTCTTTCGATCTTTTGGAGTAGCCCTCTACCAATACCTTAAAAGTCTTGCCAGTATCTCTTTGATTTCTGTGGAGAGATAATTCCTGTTGCTTGGTAATGATCTCCTGTAGCCTTCGCTTTTTGGTATCTAAGGGAATGTCGTCCTCGTATTTTTTGGCAGCCAACGTGCCGGGTCTTTCTGAATAGTAAAACATGTAGGAGAAATCATACTTGACGTAATCCATCAGTGTGATGGAGTCATGGTGCTCCTCCTCGGTTTCTGAACAAAAACCTGTAATTATATCCGAGGAGATGCCACAGTCATCACCTAAGATTCGGCGGATCGCATCCACCCGGTTGATGTACCACTCTCGGCTGTATGTACGATTCATTAGGCTCAGAACTCTGCTACTTCCGCTCTGGGCAGGCAAATGAATATATTTACAGATATTTTCGTACTTTTTCATCGTATGAAGCACTTCATCAGTAATATCTTTGGGATGGGAAGTGGAAAAACGGACGCGTAAGTCCGGGCTTACCTGAGCCACCATCTCTAGAAGGTTAGCGAAATTGATAACCTCACTGACTTCAGTTCTCTCCAGGCGAGCTTTGTTATTTACTTCGGGTGACCACTTATATGAATCTACATTTTGTCCTAATAATGTCACCTCACGGTAACCTTGTTCAAATAACAGGCTGGCCTCTTTGACAATAGAGTATGGGTCTCGGCTTCTTTCCCGTCCTCGCGTGAAGGGCACCACACAAAATGAACACATATTATCGCAGCCCCGCATGATAGAGATAAAGGCAGTTACACCATTTGAATTTAGGCGAACCGGGTTGATATCAGCATATGTTTCCTCGCGGGATAGAAAGGTGTTTACAGATCTGTCTCCTTCATCAACTTGGCGTACCAGGTTGGGAAGGTCACGGTAAGCATCAGGGCCAGCTACCAAGTCTACTATCTGCTCTTCTTCAAGAAGTTTGCTTTTCAGACGCTCTGCCATACAGCCCAAAACGCCAACTAATAAATCTGGCTTAGATTTTTTCATGGCGTTAAACTGATTCAGCCGATTTCTGACTGTCTGTTCGGCTTTCTCTCTGATTGAGCAGGTATTCAAAAAAATTACGTCGGCATTGGAGAAATCCGAGGTAGTATCAAATCCTTCTTTTTGCATGATGGATGTGACAATTTCACTATCGGAAAAATTCATCTGGCAGCCATAACTCTCTACATAGAGTTTGCGGATTTTCCCGGTGTTCTGCTCCTTAGAGATCTGTGTTACTTCACAATGCTCTTGTGATGAGGGGTTATCAAGAATGTTTAGTTCTTTGATGAGTTCTTGCATGCGTCACTTTCTTATTTTATTCCGCGTAAAGGTAAGTAATATAAATGAATAAGTATGACAAAATGGCAGTATTTTTAGTTCAAAAAAAATGTGTTAATCATGTCAGAAATGAAAAAATGAGAAATTTTAACTATATTTAACTTTATTACATTAATTAACTGTAAGTTATTTATCATTTTTTCAATGCTTTGTGTGAAAAATTATAGGTAGTTGTGTTTTTTTTTATCATATTTAAGAAATTTAGCTTTTATCAAACCGTTTTATTGATAATTACAAAATGAGTTCACTACATTAATTACGGATATTATACTATCTTATATATTTTATTTATTTACCAAATTAAAAAATCAAAGGAATGACACAGAAAATTACCATCGTGAGAGTTCTTGCTAGTATCTTCTTTTTCTCAATTATTTCAGTTACTACAGCTTTTGCACAAGCTGAGGTATCTGATGATAATCTGTACAAGTTAGCCATAATTGAAGAGACTAAAGCAATCTTTGCTGATGAACTTTCTGCTCAGATTAAAGAGTATGTTGAACAGCAAGATTCTGCTATTAAGAACCGTTATAACGCCCTGGCTGGCGGCGAAACGCCTGCTAATGATTCCGAAAAGCAGTTCATTAATATAGTCAACGATATGAAAAGCGAAAGAACTACAGAGTTTTCTGATGCTTATAAGGCTATGGTGAAGCGTCTCCTGGGTGCCAAAAATTACAAACAGGTGAAAACATCCATTGCTTCTGATGCCCGGGTGAGAGCCAGATACAACGAAATGGTTCAATCAATTCGCAGTGTAAAGTCTGACGCCAGTGCTTCAACAGGACAGTAAGAAGAAGTAACAAATAATGTAGTTCGTAAAAGGCTTGTCAACTGACAAGCCTTTTTTATATAAGGAAGTGGAAGAAATCAAATTTTTCGTTCAGAACCTCAAAAGCTATGTGAT
>CAZZGE010000356.1:0-3670 GCA_964653665.1 uncultured Porifericola sp.
CAATCAACTCGGTGTAGGTCTTCATTTTGAGCTCCAGAAACATCACATTTTCTTCCTTTCGCAGTTCAGCGCCTGTCTGTCGCTTCAAGAGTATGCTGGTCAGTAAGATGGTGATAGAAACACCGATGAGTGCTGCAAAAAGCTCAAAAGTAATCGGATGATCACTTTGGCGCAGCACCGTTCTGAACAACAGATAAGCTAGCCCGGCTGCCAGTGCAATGGATATGATGAGAGGAATGGTACTTTTTCTCATAGTGCAAAATACACTACCGAGATATAAATTCCACCCAGGGAAGATACATTATACATTAGCTGGCCATTTCTACCAGTTCGTCTACTTTTTCAACGTACTTATCCGGATCAAACTTACGCTTCAGTCCTGACTGCATCATACTGCGGACTTTACCGTAGATGGGTCTCTCGGTCCAGCCGCGGTCGTGCTGCCCAAATATCCAGGATACATTAGCATAGGAGTTACAATCACCTCCGTCCAGAAAGTAACGATTGTTAAGCGTGAGAACTGTCTGGTATGCGTACTCAGGGGTATTGGTCCATTCAAGTATTTTTTTACCCCAGTACATTCGCATGTAGTTATGCATGTACCCGGTGTACTTTATCTCACGCATCGCAGCATTCCAGTAAGGATCATGTGTTTCAGCCTCATCTAGTTCCTGACGGCTGTATACGTACTCGCGTTCATCGTCTTTATGAACATCCAGGGTTTCATGAGCCCAGCCGGGAATTGATTTAAAAAGCTCATAATCAGGCGTATAGTACACAAAATTAATAGCAAGCTCACGCCGTACCAGTAGTTCTTCAATAAAGGCATCTACATTTTCGTCATCTGCTTTTTTCGTGATCTCTTCCACCAGCCAAACCGGTGAGATATGACCAAAATGTAGATACTTACTCATGTGCGATACATTATTGGTCTGGGGCTGGTTCCGGTTTTCGTCATAGTCATCCAGCAGTTCACTGATGAAATTGCGAAAGCACTTTTTGGCTTCAGAAGTACCTCCCTGGAAAAACTGGCTGACAGGTTCTACCGATTTATCAATACCAATAGACGAAGCCAGTTTTTCTATGTTATCCAGTTTTTCACCTTTCAACGGCTGATTCATTGAGCTTTTCTTGGGTTTACTCTGAACAGGCCCGTTCAGGAAATCGCGATACTGTTTCTGTAACTTGGGGCGGATGGTACGCGCCGCATACTCAGGCTTCTCAGACGCTACTTCAACGGGCACAATAATGTCACTTTCAACTTGTACCACGCGGCAGTCTGCTTCCTTAGCGACTTGATCTCGCCAGGCGCGCTGGTGTTTCAGGTAGTAACAGTCACAGACAATCAGCGCCGCGTCCTGACTGATCCTAAGAACTACTTCGGCCGGCTCTCCTGCCTGGGCTACCAACTTGACACCTATATCTTTGAGTTGCTGCTCCGTCTCCCGCAGACCTTCTAGCAAAAAAGTAAAATGGCGCAGGTTAAATTCAGGGTAATTGTCCGTCAGGGCATAGACTACAATAAGTGGTTTTTCTAAATCATTGGCTTGCTGAGCAGCATATACCAGTGCATGATTGTACTCGGTTCTCTTAGCCTGCTCCATCCAGTACAGAACGTAGCTGGCATCCCGGTTTAGTTCTTTTTGGTTTTTTATTTGTACGCGTTGCTCCTCAATTTTAGCGGTGGACATATCGGGGTTCTTTAGTTCAATAAAATTAAGCTCATACCATTGGTTAGCTCATTTTTTGAACCAGCGTAGAAGCTAAATGTTAGCTGCTTTCCTACTTCATCCTGCTTTTTTTCCTACGTATCGCACCACCTCAGCTTCGCCCTGATGATAATCACCCTCCGCCAAATGAATGGTTTGTTCCTGCAGTAAAATTTCTTTGAGAGCAGGAAAATCATCCCGTAGCATTGCTTTATCGTAGAGCATTTCCGGGTTCTTGGGGCCTCCGGAATGGTGTTGCAGTTGCCGAGGATGAAAGGCTTCAAGGATTACTCTACCTCCTGGTTTCAGCCAAGAAACTACCCGCTGATGTATTTCTTTTCTAATCAAGGGAGGAAGATGCGCGTAGATCAGGGCTACTACATCATAAGAAGCAGCTTCTGCCTGAAAATCAGTGGCTTGCATCAGCCGATAGTGAATGTTCACGCCTGCTTCAGCAGCTAGTTTTTCCGCTTTATGCTTGGCCGCCTCACTGAAATCAAAGGCCATCACGTCCCATCCAAGGCGGGCAGCGTAGACAGCGTTTCGCCCCTCCCCTTCTGCAGGTAGGAGTAAAGTGCCGGGCTCCAGTAAGTTGATATGCTCTGCAAAAAAAGTATTAGGCTGTTTTCCGTAGATAAACGAATCCTGCTGATAACGTTCGTTCCAAAAGTCTTTCATAGGCGATCACCCTATTTGTATCTTTTGCAAGATAGGAGTTCCTGAAAAAAATGTAAAACACCTTAGGCTACCATAACGCTATTTCTGGAACAAAAAAAGCAGACCCTGGAGTCTGCTTTCAAAGAAAAAGGAACGTATATCAGAAACCTTGATTACTAAATCTTCGGTTACTTCCACTTTCTGTTCTGGGGCGGGCTTTGTTAACTTTAATAGATCTTCCCTGTACTTCTGCACCATCCAATTCTTCAATGGCTGATAAGGCGTCGTTGTCGTCGGTCATTTCAACGAAACCGAAACCTCTTGATTGACCAGTTTCCCGGTCGCTGATTACTTTTGCTGAAGATACTTCACCGTACTCTTCAAACAACTCTCTGAGCGTGTCATCTTGAATCTTATAGTTAAGATTCGCTACGTAAATGTTCATAATACTGAAATTAATGGATAATGACTAAAAGGCAGAAATAGTGGAAGGGTAAAAATAAATTTAGAAAATAATACATAACATTAACTCCATTACTTCTGGCTTAAGACAAATGTAAGTTATTTTATCTGACTATCACTAAATTTTCAAATTAAATTTGGATTAAATTTTTTCCGTGAAATGTTTTCGTGAGCTTTACCAGCACAATGATACGATTCATAGTTCAAAACATGACGCTATGTAGCACCGTTGTTAAAGTCGCTGAAAAGCCATGTTCTACTTTTATTAGTAGTATAATTTTTTGATTCTAAATAAGTCCAAATCGTCAAGATGACACTTTAAGACCAAGGCTCATCATTTGGATGTGAAACGGCAGGTGACCCAAACAGAAAACCCCTGGCTATTCTTATCCAGGGGCTCATTTTATCTGATGTAACTAGATCTAATCTTCTAACAGCCACATACGGGTATTAACGTTATCTGTCCCCTGACTGGCAATCGCTGCCCGGTAGTTTTCACCGTTCAGGTTTTGCTCCTGTCCGGGGTAAATAAAGCGTACCGGAATCTGGTCGTTATTTTCGTTGTTAGGCGTCGGCTCCAACATAGGAAAACCTGTACGTCGCCAGTCAAACCATGCTTCCAACCCAGTGAAATAAAGCGAAATCCACTTTTGCTCACCGATGCGCTGTAGCTTGTTTTCTGCCTGCACATAGTCTACTTCAGGCTGCTGGTAATACTCTTCAAAAGATTCTATGGTAGCATCTCCTTCCGGAGTGGTATAGGGAAGATCTACTTCATAATAACTCATGCTGCTCAGTATACCAGCACGATAGTATTCTTCGGCGTCACCGTTGATCCAGCC
>CAZZGE010000357.1:0-3649 GCA_964653665.1 uncultured Porifericola sp.
CTTCAATCAGCTCAGAAGAATTTACTTGGGCTCAATTATTTCAGCTTACTTAACCGTGGATATAGGGGAATCAGAAACGGATCTTGAATTATTACTTGACACCAACTTTATACTTGGCCTCCTTGATCTTAACTCAATAGAATCTCATCATACATGTTGTAAAATTGTTGAAATAGCTAAAAAACTAAGTTTTAGGCTCAGTGTACTACCGTATACATTAGAAGAAACTGGATTATTAATCGAGCGGAAATCAAAACAATTAGAAGGCAGTTTTTTTCAGGGCTACTTAGATCCAGAAAGCATTTTTAGTGCAGTAGTCCGACGTAAGCTGTCTAAAACTAAACTTATACAAATAGTATCTAACCTTGAAAATACTTTGAATGAAGATTTCGGAGTTTTTATTGTTGGAAACGATACGAAATTTAGGAATCTAGCTAAATATCAGTACGCGGCTGTTCTGAAGTTTTACAGTGAACTAAGGGCAGGAAAGGGCTGGAGTGCTCATCATGATACAACAGCAGTCGCGTATGTTCGTGAGAAAAGAGGAAGAACTAAACTCAGCGGAAATATCCTCAATGCCAGATGCTTGTTCGTAACTAACACTCCGTACGACATTCGCACTCCAAATAAAAAGGGCGAATTACCCGATATCGTGAGGGCTGCTGAATTACTAAATCTACTTTGGCTATCAAGCCCTCAAGCAATGCAGTTATTAGGAGGTACTGAGCTATCTGAATTAGGGTTAACGAGACTAGTCTCGACCACTATTTCAATGTCCCTTCCTAATACTAGAGTGCTAAAGGAACTGGATCAGAATTTTAGTCTGTACAGTGGAGAAAATGAAATCACTGCTGACGATACTCTAGTTGTTGCAAGTATGATTTCAAAGAAAAAAATCAAACAGCCTGAGAAACTTAGTGAGTTGGCTAAATCTAATCCTAAGGAATTCATTAACTCAGTAAAAAACTTAGCTGAAGAAGGAAGAAAAGAAGACAAAGAAATTAGAGAAAGAGTAGAAGAATTCATCAGTAAATTTTCTGAAGTAATAAAACTTGAAAAAGAATCAAGAACTAGTCAAAATAGTCCTGCCGAGGAAATTCATGTATTGAGTGAGAAGAGAAGCAATTTATTTTCAATAGTTGTTTCTGTTGCATTCCTCAGCTTTATTTTATGGTCATTCGAGAAACTATTTGACATCACCTACTTCACAGAATTTCAAAACTGGACACTAGCAAAAGGAGTTATTCAATTGACCTTAATTTTAGGTGGTGCTGCAATTAAGACCAAAAACAAGGCTTTTTGGCTAAGTGGTTTCATATCACTGATTATTGCTGTGATAATGCTACTGAAACAATAAATGATGCTGACAAACACTAATATGAATTTGCAGACTGCAACTACTTGAAAAGGCAATGAAAACCGGAGCCTATGATGCTTCAAGAAATTGGGTCGCATACTCATTTTAGTTGTGCGTCAAACCTCAACGGCCATTCATCTTCCTAACAAAAGGTCTTGAACTTGATTTCTCTGCAGTAGGAAAATCGTCGGGAACATCGGTAAGGCTTACTTCTCCCGTAGCTGCCCACTCTGTCCCGCGTTGCAGCAAGGTAATTAAACCTACACACTCCATTGAGTAGTCGGCATGCCCCAATGTAGTATGGAATACCCTGCCTTCTTCGTAGTCAATACACATAAAAACCGGTTCGTGACGGTCAGTGCCTTTCTGTTGAGTAGACGAGAAAGCCGTTCCCAGAACACGCAGCTGCTTAGCAGGGCCGCGTAGGCGATCGTATAATTCGTCCTGGGCGTGCCGCCATTGGGTTGGCAAGCCTTGCGTGATAGGATGCAAACTATCGCGGTGTACCACTACGAATTCGTGTTGCGGGCCGTGAGAGCCGGCACTTCCAGCCGTGGTATCGCGCACGAGCTGGCCTTCTTGGTTGTAATACACGTAAGGGCCGTCCTTTTCCGTACGATCGCCCCATCCGCCCAGGGCAATCATTCGATTAAAAGCAGCCCACTGCGGCCAGGAGTTATCAGCAGCGTGTACCACTACCAAGCCACCGCCATTTCCCACAAAGTCTTCCAGGGCTTTTTGGGTTTTTTCAGGTAAAGTAGCCGCTCTCCATCCAAAATTAGAAAGCACCACATCGTACTGGGAGAAGTTGGGTAAAAAGTTAGGATCGGGCTTAGGCTCTTGGAGTGCCTCGGTAGGGGGCAGTTCTTCTATTGGAAACTCCTCTATCCACTTTTCACCCTTCCAGGTAAAAGCAGTACGGGCTACTTCTACCTGAAATCGTCCGGTTTCTTCCAGATACTGTTGCATCATTACGGTGGTTTTGGGCCACATTTCATGATTGTTTTGTCCGTCAATGATGAGGACTTTAAGGGGAGTAAGCTCGCCGGAGGGAGCTTTTTCAGAAGTCGGACTGGTCGGCTGCGTGCAGCCCCAAAGCAAGCAAGCGACAAGTAGGGAAAGTGTTATTTTCATATCGGGTAGTTTTAAAAGCTGTTGCTTATACATTCAGGAAAAATAATAGAAAGGATACAGTAATAAAAGCTTTAATGCGGATCCTACCAATGTAAGACCCGTATTGAATTGATTTGGGATTAATGTACATCTTGAAACTCTGGCCTACGGACAAAGCGATAATCCCGATTCACCCCACCATACCGACCAGGCCCAACTGTTCGCAGACAGGAAGGAGGTCGCCTATACCGAACGGGCTATCAGGAAGAAGCTGATCAGAAGCTACCATCCTGGGGAGTAGGTCTATTTTCTTTGTTGTTGTGCTAGAGGTGCAACCGCCTTCAGTTTTGTACCTTTTATCAAAAGCCAAAACATAAATATGACCTCCCCAAAAAAAGTAATCACGAGAAACCCTGTATTGAGCTCAGGAAATAGCCAATGACTTATGGTATTGACTATATAACCGAAGCCAGCAACCCATAATAATATCCCATATATTTTGGGGATATAGTCCGCTTGGTACACTAAATAACCGAGAAGACAGAGGTAGACTCCAAAAATCAACAATCCAAATTCCCATTCCAGTTGAAAAGAATTCATATAAAATTCCACTGCATTACCTAACTCAATTTGCTCGGCATTGATTGACGGTCTTCCGTCCTTCACGAGATTTATGACTTTAATCAAATTCGTCAAAGCGATCAGATACACAGCGGTATAGACCAGCCTGAACCAGGCAGTCAACAACGAAAAATCTTTATTTACAGGTTTTAGCAAAATATAAAGAGCCCAGGCTACTATAACATCACAAATCTGGGTGATAAAATGCAGCAAGATGCCCGTTTTGAACAAATTATCATTGTTCAGAATGTTATTCGCTGTCTCAAGCGAGTCTTGACCTGTTAATCGAGAAAAAATATAAAATTCTGCAAAAGGCACGGTCAGTACCATGACCAACAATCCCACGCCTGCTACTAAAGATGCTTTTGCGAGTGACATTGGGCCTTCGGTAGTTTCATCTACAACAGTTATAGCCATGCTAATAGTGGGTTTTCAATCAGGCAGAATGGACGGTATTTGATCAATAAAGATTACTTTTCAGATGACACAGAACGAAAGTCAGGGTTAGATGAAGAGTGTGATCTTCAGGTAATTTTGTTTTCCAGAGCACGAAGGCGC
>CAZZGE010000358.1:0-3636 GCA_964653665.1 uncultured Porifericola sp.
CTTGATGTTTCCTCAACTCAAGACAATTTCCGGTATTGGAATTTGGTTTGTAGTTGTATTTTTTTTCATTGGAACAATAATGAATTCAATAACGCCAAGTAAGATTGAACGGATTTGGGCACCAGTAGCTTTGATTCAGATGATAACAAGCATAATTGTTGCAATCAGCTAATTATTTTAAAGAACTAAAGATTATAATTCCAAAGAGCCAAAATAAACTGCACACAACAACTAAGGATTCATGTGGCCGGAACGGCCCAGGCTACGCGCCCCGACATTAATCATGTGTTGACTGCCGCAGTGGAACTGAACCTGCTCGAGGATGTTTATATGGGGATTAGGTAGGGTCTGGGAGGAGTTCATTTGAGAAGGTAGCCAGCCTTCTTTTTTTGTATCCAGAGTAGTTGTGCATCATCTCTACTGGATAAGCTAAAAAGTCGTCTATCAAAAGCCATTAAAAGCAGCAATTTTTACCGGATTGGGCATAATTCTCCTGTTACGCTCAAAAATGGCGTTTTTTCACTGTCTGCTCTGCTGCTTTGCAATGCGTTCCAACCATACTTTCGGCGGTGCTCTTCCGTAAAACATGCTCATCGTTTGTAGTGTACCATTACCACAGGCGCAGCATCTGCGGTGAGATACCGGTTCCTTCTGATTATCAGAAGAGGTAATGAGGCCAAGCGTTCTCTGGAGATCAGGGAGTTTTTCTGGCTTCCAGTAGCTGGAAAGGAAGCCGTAGTGCCTGATCCTGACAAAGCCTCTGGGCAGGATGTGCTGGCTAAAACGTCTCCGGGTTGCCGGTGCAAATGAACTCTTTGTCAGAGAGACTCATCTGCATCTTCTGCGCTCCTTTCCGATAATCTTTGTAGCTGAAAGTAACCTGGCCGTTATCAAGGCTGAGGATTCGGTGATTGTTAATGGCAATCTTATGCGTGTAACGCCCAAGATATTCTACAACCGCTCTAGGATGTTGAAAAGGGCGCTTAGCATACACCACCCATGGTTTTTCAAACAGGCTGGTAAAGAAGGTTCTATTCTGCTCAGGAAACTCCCTTCTTAGACCAGCCACGAACCTGGCCCGGAAGACCTTACTCATGGCTTTTACCGGAATCGGATCGCCGAAGCGACAGAAACTTACCTTTATTCCGGGCAGGCTTCCATTTGCCATGTTTAGTCACACCACCTCCAGGGACGATGCCCGCAGTGGAACTGAATGTAGATGCGGGTGAAGGGATAAGTTCTGGCCCCAGGTGTGCAGTACCGCGATCATAGCAGGCTTTGCCCCCAGGTGCTTTGTATCCTTGGCAAAGCTCAGCATGACCGACCAGGCAGTACTGAAGAGCAGACGATATACTTTGGCAGGAGCATACAGGCACAGGGGGTTGACCTGCTCTGGCAGGGTGAACACCACGTGGAAGTAGGGTACAGGCAGAAGCTCACTTTCCCTGGCCTGTATCCATGCCTCACGCTGCTCACCTTGACATTTTGGGCGGGGCCCCCCGGGCAGTGCCTGTTCCTGCAACTGTTATAGCTGATAGACAAATTACCACAGCTATCACATTGGTCCACATGACCGCCCAGATCAGCAGTCCTGCATTTACGAAGGGCATGCAATGTGCGTACTTGCCAACTATTGCTGCAGTAGCTACTGAGCCGATGCCTGTTCCTGTTCAGTACATCAGCTACTTCATGTTTGGGACGCACTACTTATCCGGATAAAGCGTATCCATGGGACTGAATGGCTTTCGCCTTCCCATCTGGGAGACGTGGAGATAAATCAGTGTAGTTTCCAGGTGGGCATGTCCAAGCAGATCCTTTATACTGACAATATCTAATCCGTCCTCTAGTAAGTGAGTGGCAAACGTGTGTCGTAGGGTATGTGCGGTGACCTCCTTTTCTAAGCCAGCAGTCTTCCTGGATTCTCTGACAATCCACTGTACGCCTCTTTGGGATAAGGCGACGATTCTTCCTTCTGCATTTTTACCGTTGAAGAGCCACAGTTGAGGATGTTCGTTGTCAATGTAGGTCTTTAGCCCTCGTGCCAGGTGCTTGCTCAAAGGCAGGTAGCGATCCTTGCGTCCTGGGCGGCACCCGCTTTGCCTTTTCTGACATGCACCATCAACCGGTCAAAGTCTACGTCCTTGGTATGTAATCTTCGGAGTTCAAAACAGCGCAGGCCACAGCCATACAGCATTCCCAGAATCAGGCGGTGACGTAGTAATTTAGGAGCCAGTAATAGGCTTCGCATCTCCTCTTTGCTCAGTACTACTGGCAGAGTTTTAGGCCGTTCCAGTGAGGGTAGTACAATCCGTTTGGCCTTCATGCCTTCCATCCGGTAGGCATACCTTAAACCATAGACGGTGTGCTTGAAAAAGGACTCAGAAGGTGTCTTTTTCTGCTGCTTTAGATAATGCAGATAATCCAGCACCTGTCGCTTCGGCGATCCGATCTTCGTCTAGATCAACAGGGTTCATCCTGTAGTACTGTGCCATCTGAGCCAGACAGCGGGAATAATTGGTTAAAGTACTCTGGCTGTAGCCTGCTACAGAGAAGCTTCTTTCCAGCTTCTTGTAGAAGGGAAGAAAATCAGGAACCTCACGGCAGGTTCTCTCAATGAGTGTTTCGCCTTTGGCGCGGAGTGTTTTTTTTCATGATATAAAAGATTTAAATTACCTTCATCAAGATAAGAATATCATGAAAAAACCTGCAGCTAAGGCTACCGCAGGTTTAGTTCAACATCGGCTGTAAGCAATTGGGGTTTAGGTGCTTAAATGGAAAATGAAAGTATAAATTAAAAGCCTGTGATAAACCGAAAAGTTAGGGCAAGAAATCCCCAACTGCTCATAGCCGAGGACCGTTAGGCACTAGCAGAATAAAACCTAAAAAACAGTTAGGCTCGTATAAATAAGCATGAAAGATTTAAAAAAGTATATTACTGTTGATCCGGAAATCCAAAATGGACAACCTGTATTTACTGGAACAAGAGTACCAGTAGAATCGCTGTTTTGGCATCTTGAGAAAGGCATACCCATAGATGAGTTTTTGGATGATTTTCCTAGTGTGACCAAGGAGCAAGCCGTAGGAGTACTTGAAATTGCTCACAAAATCTTTACATCAGGTAAAATTGATCAAATTTATGAGGCTGTTGCTTGATGAGAATCTGCCAAAGAAGTTAAAGTTAGATTTTCCTGATCATGTAATCTATACAGTATCCGATAAAAAGTGGAACGGTAAAAAGAATGGAGAACTGCTGAAATTGATGTTAGAAGAAGAATTCGATATTCTTTTCACTTTTGATAAAAACCTGCAGCATCAGCAAAATTTTGAGAAGTACCCAATTGCAGTATTTGTGCTGAACGCTGAGGATAATGCCTACATCACACTTAAAGAATTAGTACCTCAAATAAGAGAAATACTAAGTAAAGAATTACCTAAAGGTCCAATAATTGAAATAAAAGCCAGTGCATAACAAGCCATAAGCGCAAAGCTACGGCTGCGCCTTCGCAGCGCCTATGGCAGCCGTTGTGATCCATTTAAAATAAAAAATAATTTTTTATGAGTACTGATGATAAAAATGATCAATATGAGAGATTAGTAGGTCCTAAGTACCAAAATTATATATGGTCGATCCTTTTC
>CAZZGE010000359.1:0-3625 GCA_964653665.1 uncultured Porifericola sp.
GCTGTCTTTGCAATTACTCAAACAGATGGATGACAAGCATAGCATCAAGGTGAGGGGCAAAAAAGCCGGATGGGACGATAGCTACCTCACCGAGATTATACGCCACTATTGCACTGGTTAGTACGTTTAACCTGCTTTTTAAATACGATCGTTTTTGAGTCACCCACTTTCATTTTATGAGTTTTTCCATCAAGAGTGAGGTGGATATCAGGGCCCCGGCCTTCGGTCACCTCCACATGAAGTTCTTGGTGATTAATTTTCACATCTATCCAATTGGAGCGGTAGTGCAATTTAAAATTGATTTGTTCAATTTGCATCGGCAAAAGGGGATGAATGCTCAGGCGGCCGGGATAAACGCGAACACCCGAGTAGCACCTTTGCATCAAGTCTACCGTGCCGGCCATCGCTCCAAGGTGAATTCCTTCTGAAGTGGTACCACCTTGTACATCTTCAAAATCGCTGACCAGCGCCTCCTCAAAGCTCTCCCAAGAAGCCGCTCGTTCGGAACGTGCCTTCACCCACGAATGCACCAGTTTGCTGAGTGTCGATCCGTGAGAAGTCCGCTCGTTATAGTAATCGATGTTTTCTTTGATGATCTCGGGATTAAAGTCGTATCCCATGTAGTCAAACAACTCTTGCAACTCTTCGCTGCTAAAGAGGTAAAAAAGCATCATCACATCCGCTTGCTTGCTGGTTTTATATCGGTTGGGGTTGTCGCCCTCGGCTTGGAGTATGCGATCCATCCGCAAAAACTTCCCGTACTTCTTCCGGTAGGCATCCAGATCGAGTTCTTTGAGTTCCTCATAGCCTTCAAACTGGGCAATGATGTGATCGCCAACGAAGGGAATGAACAGGTTTCTACCGACCTTATCCCAGCGCATGAAGTCTTCTTCGTCGATATCCAAATGCACGCGGATTTCTTCTTTTCGGGTAGGAGTGAGCATATGGTATACCACACAGGCATGCTTGAGTACGTAGGTGGCCATTACATTGGTGTAGGTGTTATTATCGATTCCCGGTTTATCTGAATGAGGATAGGAGGTGTGGTACTCGTCGGGGCCGACCACATTGTTGATGACGTAGCGTTCTTTTTCGTTGCTCCACTCGGCCATAGAGGAGAAAAAATTGGCGACTTCCATAACGATTTCAGCTCCATAGAAGGTCATGAAAGTCATATCGTTTGAAGCATAGAAATACTGCATGATATTAAAGACGATGTCGGCGCTGATGTGGCGCTGCAGGTAGGTATTGTCCGGTATCCACTGCCCCGACTTGGGGTTGAGGTGGAGTTCTTGACTCTCTTCGCGCCCGTTGCTGCCACTTTGCCAGGGAAACATCGCTCCTTTGAAACCACTGTTGCGCGCATTTTCTCGTGCTTCTTTCAGGCGGTGGTATCGATACATGAGCAATCCTTTGGTAATTTCGGGCACCCGCATATTGAGAAAGGGGAAAATGTAGATCTCATCCCAAAAGATGTGACCGCGGTACGCTTCGCCGTGCCAGCCACGGGCAGGTACTCCCGCATCTAGTTTTATGGAATTGTAAGATACCGTTTGGAGAAGGTGAAAAATATGCAACCGAAGAATCATCTGATCTTTTTGGCTGCCTTCTATATAAATATTAAACCGCTTCCAGATTTCACTCCAACTATTTTCGTGCGCTTTGGCCAAAGCCGCAAAACTCGAGGCTCGGTTCAGGGTGGTCATGGCCTCTACTAAGGGCTCGGTATGCCCCACGTCATTTGAGGTGTGCAGAGCCAGCACTTTCTCTATCCTTACGGGAACGAGTCTTTCCACTTCAAAGGAAATCACTTGTTCAATTTGGTTTTCTGTTTCACGCGTTTCGCGAGATGCGGTGTGTGGGTAGCCATCATTAAAGATATGCGTGCGAACCGCTTGGGCCATAAATATCCTTGATTGGTGGGTACGGGTGAGCATGTAAATTCCCTTCTCGCCGACCTTCCCCTTTTCAAGTACCTCAAAATGGTCGCCGTTGAGCTTTTGGTAACGCTCTACTCCATTATTGGTCACCGAACCGTCTATGGCCGATTTCAACTCTACTTTTCCCGACCAATTGATGAATTCCAGTTCCCATTGGATGGCCCCGATGTGCTCATTGTCCTGAGAAACAAACCGACGCGTGACCAGTTGAGTTTCTCTTTCTTCCCCGTCCAGAAAACGTAGCCTCCTTTCGAGTATTCCTTTCTTCAGATCGATCATCTGCTGGTAATCGAGAATCTCGGCATCATCGATGTGAAACCATTTTCCGCCTACCACCCGAAAGGTCATGGAGAGCCAGTTAGGCCAGTTTACGAGGTCTTCATTCTCGATGATCCTTCCGGAAATTTCCGTCTTGGCTCGGTTGTAGCCTCCGGCCAAATAGGTCCCCGGATAGTGCAGGCCATCGTCGTACGAAGTTTCGCAGGCACCCCGGGTGGCAAAATAGCCGTTTCCCATGGTGCAGAGAGCTTCCCGCTTCGGCTGTTCATTGGGAAGGTACTCTTCGTAGACCACTTTCCAATTATAGGCAGCGTCGCGGGTGAGCATATCCGATATTTGGAAAAGGAATTTTTTGACTTCATCCACATCCCGCAGCTTGTAACGTGCATAGGATGATTTTCCATGATCACCAGTAATGATGCCGATGCCGTGGGGAATGAGGTACTCAAATCCGTCTTCGTCGGTTACGTCGTCGCCAATAAAAAACGGCAAGCTATTATCGGCATTGAGATCTAGCTCTTCCAAGAGATGAGAAATGGCCTTTCCCTTGTTCCAAGCAATATTGGGCCGAAGCTCTACCACCTTCTTATTTTTCACCAACATGAGTTGGTCTTTGTCATCAGCTAGCTTTTGGGCAAAGTCGACCACCTGTTTTCCCACCTTTTCTGAAGATTGGCGGTAGTGGATCGCCACGACGAATTTCTTTCTTTCTAAGCGGGCGCCTTTAAAGTCACCGATCTTTTCCTTCACCGCTTTTTCGGCTTCTTCCAATGCGGGCAGCGCCTTTTTGCCCACTTCCTTTTTCATATTGGGCCCTTCGATATCCAGCCCATGCGAACCCGCGTAATAGAGCCCGTCGATGTCCACCTTCTCTTTGACATTCTGCAGGTCGCGGCCGCTGATGATGGCTACGGTACAGCGCTGGGCCAAGTGCTCGATGATTTCTTTCATTTCTATGGAAAGCGTAGCCTTACTAGGGTGTTCCGCGATGGGAGTCAGCGTGCCGTCGTAATCCAGGAAAACTGCCAGCTGTTTCGTGCCCAGGCGGTTGAGAATCTCTTCGTGGTGGTCGAGTGCACTAGAGAGCTTCTCTATGGGCAAGCGTTCAAAGCTGATTTCGTCGGCAAGTCTTATTTGATTAAAATCCGATATCACAAAGTGAGCGCCGTGCCTCTCTAATTCGGCCTTTCCGTTATTGCGATTCACACCAATCACTTGGCGGAACATTCCATTTCTTCCTGCCTGAACTCCTGCTTCGGCATCTTCAAACAGTGCTGCTTTGTCCGGTGTAGTTCCCAAATATTCGGCGGCCTTCAAAAAAATGTCGGGCTCAGGTTTGCCTTTGAGATTAAGTTTTTCTCGTACCACCCCGTCTACCCGCACGTCAAAGAGGTAATTGAGGTTGG
>CAZZGE010000360.1:0-3608 GCA_964653665.1 uncultured Porifericola sp.
TTCGGTACTCGTTTTCCTGATATGCACGAACCTTACGACAGCAATATGATCCATGCTGCCTGGAAAATAGCCAAAGAGGAAGGATACCGCATACATAAAGGGGTCTATGTAGCTGTAATCGGACCCAATCTGGAAACCAGAGCAGAATACCGGTTTATTCATCGCATTGGTGGAGATATGGTAGGTATGTCTACCGTTCCCGAGGTAATCGTAGCCCAACACATGGGGCTGAAGGTATTTGCAGTTTCTATCATCACCGATCTCTGTAATCCTGACGATCTGCAACCCGTACGTATAGAAGATATCTTAAGAATCGCAGGCGAAGCAGAACCCAAGTTAACGCGACTGATGTATCGTCTTATCAACGAGTATTAGTTTTAATTATTAGCACCCTCCTATATCATTACTAGATTAAAGCCCATTGCTGGAAGATTTTTTAACCTTTGTATTTGATCACAAGTCCCAGATAGTTGAGCAGACCCTGGAGCATCTCTGGATAACGATGGTTTCTCTTTTCATAGCTACTATTGTTGGGATCTTGACAGGTATCCTGATCAGTCGCTACGTACGTATATCTAAACCGGTGCTTAGTTTTGTCAACATTGTACAAACGATCCCCAGCGTGGCCTTATTAGGGTTTTTACTTCCATTTTTTGGCATAGGAGTTACCCCAGCTATTATGGCTCTTTTTCTGTATGCTTTGTTACCCATTGTTCGTAATACGTATGCTGGTATTAAGGGAGTAGATAGCGCCGTGACAGAAGCGGCTCGTGGACTGGGCATGACTAACCAACAAATTCTTACTAAAGTTGAGCTTCCGATAGCTACTCCAGTCATTTTTGCCGGAGTCCGAACTGCCATGGTGATCAACATCGGAGTAGCTACGCTGTGCGCATTGATTGCAGCAGGTGGATTGGGAGAATATATTTTCCGTGGTATTGCAGTTAACAATGTCTACATGATACTGGCAGGTGTTCCCGCCTCTCTGCTGGCAATTATCTTGGATGCACTGTTAGGCCTAGCCCAAAAGAACATAAACCATGTACTCAAACCCCTTTTAGTAACGGTAGGGCTGGTAGTCATAGCACTGATGGGTTACCAGTACTGGCCGACCAATAGTACATCAGCTGAAGATCAGTTTGTCGCTGGTTTTAACCCTGAATTTATGGAAAGAGAGGATGGCTATCCGGGTTTGCAGGATGCCTATGACTTTTCCATGGACGCGGTTGAAATGGAGATCGGTTTGATGTATGAAGCACTTCGGAGCAAAAAGGTAGACGTAATTAGTGGCTTTTCTACAGATGGGCGTGTCGCCGCTTTTGACCTACGGGTGCTCAAGGATGATAAAAATTACTTTCCTCCCTATTATGCGGCCCCTCTGGCACGGGAAGACGTGCTAAATCAATACCCCCGGCTAGAAAGCATTTTCGAGGCATTAGGCGGACAGATTACCGAGGTTGCCATGATGCAAATGAATGATGCCGTCGACCGGCAAAAACAGGCTCCTTCGGCTGTAGCCCGACGGTACTTATCGAACCAGGGATATCAGGTGGTACCCAAAAAATCGGGTGATGCTGACCTGGTAGTAGGCTCAAAAAATTTTACAGAGAATTTTATTCTGGCAGAAATGTTTGCTGCCCTGATTGAAAGTGAAAGCCAACTTACAGTAGAACTTAGGCAAGGATTTGGCGGCACCAAACTACTTATGGATGCTATCAAAAATGGAGATGTAGATATGTATCCCGAATACACCGGGACGGCCTTGCTGGTTATGCTTAAACCTCCTTCACCGGTGATAGATAGCCTGATTCAAAGCCCGGAAAAGGTCTACAGTTATGTAAAAGAGGAATGTAAGAAACGATTTGACTTAACCTGGCTATCACCCTTGGGGTTTAATAACACTACGGCGCTCATGATGCGTGAAGCTCATGCGGATAGTCTAGGAATTCGTAGCATCAGTGATCTGAAAACCTATATCAACAACCTTGAGTAAGGCTACTACTTGAGCTCTTTGTACTTCTCAGCAATGTAAGTAACCGACTCTTTAAGTTTAGCAATTTCTTTCTTGCTCATTGTTCTGTAAGGCTCTTCCATTTCTGCAATTTCAATCAGACCCTCAATTCTACTGATTTCTCCAAGAAAACGCTGGTGATGTAAGTCATGTACTATACCATCGTGTAGAACCTTGTAGTCCACAGCCCGATGCAGATAATTTTTATGGATGTAGTAAAGGTATACTGCTACTCCCAAAAAGATGCAAAAGGTGGCAGAAATATCCAGCCATAGGGGGGTTTTTTGTGTGAAAGGCAGCGTATCGTAGGTCATAAACACACCGTAAAATATAGCTACCAGAGCAATGGTCTGCAGAGCAAAATCTCTGCGGTGTATGGTTAAAAACCATGCTACTGACACAAGCACACATATGAAGTTGATTGAAAAAGCCCATAGAAAAGTCTGAAGCGAACCATAGTGAGGAAATTCAACATGCTCAGGTACAAATTCCCAAACTTTACCTACCAACGGGAGCGTAACGATGATCAGAAGGCTGGCAAGTTTTCTTCCATCCTTGAACGTGTACTGTATGCTTTTGGCGGTAAGGTTGATTATGGGCCGTCGTGTTATTTTACGATACATTGATGTGATTCAATCGTGAGTTGGGAATATATCTTGATAAGAAGAAAGCTGATTAATGTATACACGTTTTTAAAGCGGTTTAGTGGTTTCTTTCGTGGAATATTAGGTTTTTCTACTTTTTTAAACAAAATATTTTAAGACGTTCTATTCTTTACTTTCATTAAACTTCATCTTTTTACAAAACCTTACATGAGTTAGTTTTTCTCTTTAGCTATGAAGAATATCTATTTGTCTTGTGTCAAGGATTAAACCTATGATGGATAAACTGCAATTACCTGATTTACCTGTCCTTCATTTACAAGATAGCCTAATTTCTACTGTTCTGAGTACATAACAGATACTTTAAAAAATTCAGCCCTGAGAGTCAGCATATTATCAAAATGAGAAAAGTTCATCTAACCGCAAGAGATGTCCGATGAGGAATGAATAGCATTGACTGAGAAAAGAACTTCTCTAAAAATTATTATACTCTATGAGGTAAAATATTATGTGGGATACTTAAGTAAGCAAATGCCCAACTAGTAAGTATTTGTTAAAGTATCCCGTTAAAAAAATAAACAAAGCTGTAATTCATAACGGCAAATTGAATTGTAATTCGTACGTACTTAGATTGATGTTTTAAAAGTGTTTCCAGCACTTGTAGCAGGTTTATAACCTGGTACTTATTTATTTATCATTTAACTAACTACCTACATTATGAGAAGATCAGTCCGTATTGTTTCAAAGCTTACGTTAGCGTTGTTGATTCCTACCATGTTTATGTTCAGCAGCTGCAGTGAAGATTTAGTAGATCCTAGCAGTGCTATGCCTCCTAAAGATAAAATCAAACTTCCCCCACGTAAGTCAAACTGACACGACAGAAAAAACCCCGCGTAGGACGGGGTTTTTTATTTTCTTGCTTGGTAAGGGGGGATACAAATCGCATAGATATAGGGCTATTTCATCAAAAAGGGCTATTTTGAGCATACTCTATT
>CAZZGE010000361.1:0-2179 GCA_964653665.1 uncultured Porifericola sp.
CGACACTGTTCTGCTCCAGGTTAGCGATACCCTCATCAACCAGGCTGATCAGATTTTGGTAGATCGTAGCATCGTCATCGTAGTTAGGATACTTAATAAGATCCTCCGCATCAGCACGCAGTGCTTCAGAGTAAGGAATGTCTCCCCACATTTCTACCATCAGGGCGAAGTAGTAGGCTTTCAATAATTGACCTACACCCTGGTAGTAAGGGTTGTTTCCCTGAGCAGCAGCAATATCAATAATTGCCTGCGTGTCCTTCAGCGGACCATAGTACAGTTCCTGCCAGTCAACATTGTAGGAGTTGTTGGTGAGGGCAAAACCATCCGTTCCCTGCTCAGCCAGTATACCGGCAAAGCTGTGCAGGTTCGCGTTAATATCATCACCGAACAAATCAGCACCTTCCAGCAGTGAGTTAGCCAGCAACAGGTTCAGCGACGCTGATGTTGGGTTGTTCGGATCCTCGTTGATGTCCAGGTCAGTGAGCTCACAGCTACTGATCCACACGGATAGCATCAACATGAAAGCATATTTTATCTTGTAAATTTTCATAGAGAAAATAGTATTTTAATGACCGAGTAGCCTCAGCTACCCGGCTATCAGTAATTCTTAGAATGTCACAGAAAGGTTCACACCGTAACGACGTGTGGTAGGGAATGCTCCTAAATCGAAGCCCTGTACGTTAGAACCTGCTGGCTCGGCCAGTATTTCAGGGTCAAAGTTAAGACCTTGCAGGAAGTTAGGCGCGTTAAACCACAGGTTACGACCGGTAAACATTACCCGCACTGAACCGAAAGGAGTACTTTCTAAAACACTTTTGGGTAAGGTGTAGCCGAGGGCTACCTCACGCAGACGTATCGTAGTGGCATCGTACACGTTCACTTCGTCCTGTCCATAAGTACCAAATCCGTTAGAGAAGTGGTAGTCAAAAGCAGTAACTGGAGTGGTGTTCACGATCTTATTGCCCTGGTCATCCAGCACCGGCTCGAAAGTTTGAGGGCTTCCGTAAACACCAGGTACTACACGCAGACCTTCACGCTCTTCGGAGAGTTCCAGTTGACCTCTTAACAGTAAAGAAGCAGCAGTGGAAGAATAGATGTCTCCCCCTTGTCTCCAGTCAAGCAGTGCTCGTAGCGTAATACCTTTGTATGTAAAGGTATTGGTAATACCCAGCAGGAAGTCAGGGTTTGGATCACCGATGACGTCGTTAGTAGGCTGAGGGAATGGCATACCTGTGTTTTTATCAATTAACAGGTTACCTTCGTCATCCTTGGCATTGATACTACCGAAAATTTGTCCGTAAGGCAGGCCTGAACGGTGAATGGTTCCGAGACTTGACAGAGGACCACCTACGAAAATCTCTCCAGCAGGGCCAGCATCAATAACTTCGGTACGGATGCGGGTAAAGGCAGAGTAAATATTCCAGGTGAAACCACCGGTTGTTCTTACGGGTGTCAGGTCCAGACCCACTTCCCAACCACGGTTCTGCAGTTCACCGATGTTAACGATTTCGTCCTCAAAACCACTGGTTGATGGGAGCCTGGCAAAGGCAATCTGGTCGGTAGAGCTACGGTTAAACCAGGTAATGTCCAATCCAACCATGCCATCAAGGAATTGCAAGTCGGCACCAAACTCAGTCTCCGTAGTAAACTCAGGCTTCAGGTTAACATTACCCAATGAGTTATCCAGCGTGGCCCGGTTGTAATCAGTAGAAGCAATCGTTGCCGGCTGCTGAATGTTGAAGTAGGTAGCCGTCAGGTAAGGATTTGGCTCGTTACCCACCGTCGAGTAAGCAGCTCTTACTTTCGCAAAGTCAAGGAAAGTACCGCTCAGGTCAAAAGCATCACTTACTACAAATGATGTACTGATTCCCGGATAGAAATAGCTGCGGTTATTAACCGGCAGGGTAGAAGCCCAGTCATTACGACCTACCAGATTCAGGAACAAGTAGTCGTTGTACGAAAACTGCATATCAGCATAAGCCCCGTAGTAACGGCGCAACTCGCTGAAGTCCCAGTTCACGGTGGTCTGCGTAGTAGCATCGGTGTTGTAAAGTCCTTCAGAAATGATTCCTGAACCAGTCACTTTACGACGGCTACGCTCTCGTTGGTTGGCGTTAAAACCGAAAATACCGCGGAAGCCAAACGACTCATTAATATCCTTAGTCACAGTAGCAATGAT
>CAZZGE010000361.1:2279-3602 GCA_964653665.1 uncultured Porifericola sp.
AAGGATAGCCGTTCAGGTTATAGTTACGCGGCAGGTAGTACAGACGAGAGAAAAGTGAAGTTGAATTAGCAGTAGTATAGTCAGCGAAGTAACTACCCCCTGACTGAGGGGCCTCCTGTGTCGTATTCACATACGTCACGTTACCCGAAAGGAACAGGCCATTATCCAGTTGTCCGTTACCACCAAAGCTCAGGCTGGTACGTCCGGCTGAAGAGTTAGGGACAATTCCCTGGTTAGACATATTGGAAACGCTACCGGTAAGGGTTGAGCTTTCACCGCCAGCGGTAATATTGATACTGTTCTCAATCACTTGTCCCTGGTCAAAGAATCCTCCTACGATATCGTAAGGCTGGAAAGGCACATCAATACCGATGGGCGTACCTGTACCCCAGAGTGGATCGTTAGGGTCGGTGATAAACTGCCCATCCGTGTCGTATCCTTTTACAATCTCTGGAAACAGCAGGTCGTATCCCTGGGCTCTACCTACAGAAGTCATCACCAGAGGATGTGGAATGAATCCGGCAGGGGTAGGAGGTGCTATCTGGTCACCAGCGTCGTCAGTAGTTCCGGGGAAAATAATCTGAGAGTAGTTAGTACCGTACTGTTGGTTCAGACGCTCCACATGCTCAGGAAAAGGTGCGCCCCAGTTACCGATAAATCCGGCATTGTACAACTGGTTAGAACCCTGAGAGTAGACATTTTGATAATCAGGCAGATTAGATACCTGCTCCACGTTATACGATCCGTTGTAAGTTACTTCCAAACCTTTCTTGGCATTTTTCTTTGCTGCTTTGGTCGTGATGATCACAACGCCGTTGGTCGCACGAGAACCATAAAGGGCAGCTGCAGCAGCACCTTTCAGTACTGTCATGGACTCAATGTTGTTAGGGTCAAGGTCAAAAGCACGGTTAGAGAAAGCGGAGTTGTTCTGAATAGCCGTAGTTCCTCCATCCGGGTCGAATGCGTTGGTAGAGTTGTCAAAAGGAATACCGTCCACTACAAAAAGCGGCTGGGTATTACCAGTCAATGACGAATTACCACGAATGTTGATCTTAGTAGACTGTCCGGGCGCACCACCACCACCGGTAATGCTGACACCGGGGAGCTTACCCTGGACAGCTCTCAAAGGGTCCGGCTCAGAAACCTGGGAAATTTGCTCGCTACCTACACTGGCCACTGAGTAACCCAGCGCTTTTTTCTCACGCTCAATACCTACGGCCGTTACTACGACCTCAGAAAGCTGTCTAGAGTCAGACTGCATCACCACGTCAATGACCGTGCGGCCATTGATCGCAATGTCTTGAGCAGCCAAACCAATAAAAC
>CAZZGE010000362.1:0-3586 GCA_964653665.1 uncultured Porifericola sp.
ACCTCCGCTTACAAAAAAACCAGAGTTGCCCGTATATGCCATATCAGCTGAGGTTCGATGCGTACCGAAAGAACCTGTTTGATAGGAAATAGAACCTTGCGTGCCCGAATCTAAATCTGGTGAGACCAAATTTACTGCTCCACCCAGTGCATCAGCCCCAAATTGTATGGGTACTACGCCTTTGTAAATTTCAATTTGCTTGATTCGGTTGACCGGCACATTGGCAATACCAAATACATAAGGGGTAAATTCCAAAGGATTACCATCTAAAAAGAATCGAATTTGATCTCCGGAAAGCCCGTTGAGGGAAAAACGGGCATCAGAACCCAGTCCACCTGTTCTACGGACATTTACTCCTTGCGTACGTGCCATTACATCTCCCATATCTGCAGATTGCAGTTTTACTTCTTTGGTTTCAATCACATCCACAGCTTTCGCAGATTGTCTAAGCACCTGGGCTTCTGTTTTTCCCCTTACTACGACTTCTCCCATTTGTTGAGTGTCTTCTTTCAATCTGAAGTTGATGCTTTTCAATGCTTGGTTTTTGATGCTTATAGCTATTGTTTGCTTCTTCCTTCCCACCATTTGGGCAGTCAGTTGATGTGTACCTATTGGCACATTTTTGAGTTGGTAATTTCCTTTCAAATCTGTGGTTGTTCCTATATTAAGTGAATCGATTAATACATAGGTACCGGGCAAAGGCTGCCCACTTTCATCGAGTACTTTGCCTTGTATGCTAAAGGTGTTGGTATTTTGTGCCGTTAATTGTACCACCTGCATAAGCAATAGCACGGTTAAGATAAATTTCATATTTCTCTGTGACCTTAAGACTTTAATACTAAAATCACCTTTAAGATCATGATAAAGGCCCCGTTCCACTCCAAAATCAATATTGGCGATCAGCGAAGACTCTTGTTTGTTGCCCATAAGAATATAGGTTTGTTGAGGTTCTAAAGTGTAAGATGTGGTGCCCACAATAATCGTTTTATCTGAAGTGGATCCGTTAAACAACTTTAACTGTCCGTCAAACTGCACATTAAATTCATCGCCCGGTATTTTGGCGTAGGCACCATTGCCCCCATAAACCAAAAAATTGGCTTGTTCATTTTGGCTTGTTTTTGAAACTATAGGTGTACTATCAAATGTAGAGATTCGCCCTGCAAAGAACACTGCAATAATGAAACAGGCTGCCGCAGCATACTGAATAATTTTTTTATATAATGGTATGACTTTAACTTGAGTATGCTTTGTTGCACCTATGATTTGCTGCCACATATGTTCTTTGTGGGCAGTTTTTTCGGTTTCAGTTAAATCCAGAGATTCAAGGTATTCACCGGAAGCCAACCAGGATTCTACTGTTTTTTCTTCTTCAGGAGTACAAAGACCCGCATGGTACTTTTGTAGTAGTTCGCTATCAACTCTCATTGTAATTATTTAAAAATTAGTTTTAATCACTACTTTTAATTAGTCTACATTGGAGTAGTAGGGTAACTTCCGACTTACCGAAGGTGGGAAAGTGGAAATCTTTTAATAAGATTTTAAAGGGCTGTTAAACAGGGGGGGTTGGACTGAAACTTTATTACTTGAATTCAGTCATATTTTCCTTTAAGAAACCAATGGCTTTGCTGATGTGATATTCTACAGCGCGCTCGGAGATTTGAAACTGTTCGGCAATTTGTCTGTTGGTAAGCCCTTTTTCACGGCTGAGTTTAAAAACTTCTCTGCACCGGCAAGGGAGTTGCTCTACGAGCATGCCCAATGCTTCAACGAGCTCCGAAAAAGCAATATCCTCTTCGGTACAATTACTTTCACTACAATAATCTTGGAGCGCGCAGTTAAGATGCTTACTTCTAATAGTTTTATTTCTGATATGTTCAGATACTTTGTTTTTGGCAGCCCTTATGAGGTAATGTTCTATTGAGATCACGATTTTTAAGGTATCCTTCTTCTCCCATAGCGACATGAAGATATCCTGTGTCATTTCCTGAGATAATTCAACTTTATGCATGTTGTTATAGCATACAGCATATACTTTTTCCCAATATGTATCATATACACTCTTGAAATCTTCAGGAGAACTGATGTTACCACCTGTTACGTTGCTATTTTTCTTTTTAAATAACACCAATAATTATTAAGACTTGTTCTAAAGAAAGACAAATGTAATTGACGAAACTTTAATAATCT
This sequence comes from uncultured Porifericola sp., assembly GCA_964653665.1. Classification (GTDB taxonomy): domain Bacteria; phylum Bacteroidota; class Bacteroidia; order Cytophagales; family Cyclobacteriaceae; genus Catalinimonas. Next base: position 2,188 of record CAZZGE010000362.1, read on the forward strand.
TAGAAAGTGGATAAATTTCTCGAAAAATACCCTGTTTGTGATATTGGTGTGGCAGGAAATGGCTCTTTTGATTTTTTCAGTTTTGGCTCAATTGTCGGAGAAACCAAATGTGCCATTTGTGTAATCACTTAAGTCCTTATATTTTACACCGCTGTTAGCTACATCTTTTTGATTTTTGTCATGGTATACGCTCGATCAAGCGGTACCCCTGTTTTGCTTTTTACTTGATCCGTCAATTCCCTTGTTTCCATTATTTTTAATTTTGAGCCTTCCGTAAGCTTTGCCAAATCAGCCTGGTCGTATAGAGTGAATCTATCCCTAACAAAAGGCATTTTTTTAGCAAAATCTTTATTTACATAGGTCAAAACGCATAAACCCTTAAGTTTTAATACTCTCTCAATCTCGTTTACCACTCTGGTGGGATTTGTCCAAAAGTAAATAGTATTCACACTTAAAACTCGGTCAAAGTAACCATGAGTATATGGTACTGTCTTTCCATCATACAGTTTGAATCCAGCTTCTTTCTTTGAGTTAATTTTCTCGGCTTCTTTCAGCATTGTTTCGGAAATTTCCAATCCGAAATATTTAATCCCTGCTGCTGATTCCAATAATTCCCCCAAATGTGCACAATTGCCGTGTCCAAGTTCCAAAATGGAATTTCCATTTTTCAATTCAAGAAACTCTATTGAGTTAAGGATCATTCCCATATTGGATTCATTCATATCTATTCCAATCTTGATTCCAAACTCTCCACTCGGACAACTCAATTGTTTTTCCAATTCTCGGAGTTCATCTTCTGTAAATTCTTGATTCATTTTTTTGCTGTATTATTAGTTGTAGCTAACGGCTACCATAGCCGCTGGCGAGGCCATCGGCCGAAGCATAGCGGATATGGAGTGTTGAACTAAACTTACGGTGGCCTTTAGCAGCAGGATTTTTCATGATATTCTTATCTTGATGCAGTTAATTTAAATCTTTATATCATGAAAAAAAACACACCGCGCCAAGGGTGAAACCCTAGTAGAAAGAACCTGTCGTGAGGTTCCTAATTTTCTTTCCTTCTACAAGAAGCTGCTCAGTTGCTGGTCATAGCCAGAACACACTGACAAAAAAACATCCACCTGCGCAAGCCCGCCAAGCCCATCAAAGAAGTACGGGAAATCTATCACACCACGGGTTGTGAGCAAACTTAAAGGCCCATCAAAAAATATGTAGTGTACCACTAATCCCTAAATCCTGAGCGCATGACTAACATTCGGGCTTTTCTGGCAAGTTGGTTTAAGTCTCTTATGCCTAATGTGATTATGTTCAGTCGTTATTCCATATATGATTTCAAAATCTGACAGATATTTAATATTGCTCATGGTAGCATTTAACAATCAGTATCACCACCTTTTTT
>CAZZGE010000363.1:0-3569 GCA_964653665.1 uncultured Porifericola sp.
TAAATGAAATGAACCGTTAGGCAACTATCACTGTGATGATAAAGCTCTACCAAAGCATAAGCATAGAGTAAGTTGCCACTTAGGAACAGTACGTCCCTTTTAACAGCATCTCAGTGAAGTAAGCCTGTGGCTGATATTGTTTGAGAAATGCACGTGCAGATAAAGAAGAGTTTTATACAGCCTAATGATCGGACGTTCTTTTCCTTTAGCTTTTGGAGCTGGAGGATCGTTCTTTTTACTATGCTACCACTGTTTGAAGACCTGCTTTTCTTGATAGGTATCAAACAGCACTCACTAGCACAGTTCCAGGATTTTCTGGGCCAAACCGCTAACAGTCAGCATCTAAAACACACCAGCCGCTTAGAAAGCATGTCTTCATAAGTTCATCAATTTTGATCTGTCAATAAGCAAGTTTTAGCCCTAATGCTTGAGGTAATCTTCTATTTCTATCACCGTATGCCGGGCACTTCTTCCCACACCTATCAGGGTAGCCGAGGCAAAACCGCCCGTATTCTCAAAGGCGTTTTGCACACCATCCGCGACCGGATGCCCTTGATTGAGGCTATGGACGCACTTGCTCAGATGCCGCTTTTCATGAAGGGAATTTTTGTTGACCAATGGAAATACCACGAAAAGACGGAAAAGATCAGGAGCAAGCAACAATTTAATGAAGCGGTAAGACAGCGTCCCGAGATTGTAGAATTCAGTGACTTTCCGAATGATGAAGACGTCATCAACACTACCCGCGATCTCATTTCGCTGATGAGCGAGCACATAGACGAGGGGCAGATGCACCACATCAAAGCCAACATGCCGGGTGAAATGCACCCGGTTTTGGATGAAGCGATGTGTTAGAGATATTCTCAGTTAAGAGAGAATTTTCTACGTTTTCTTCTTTTTGTAAAATACTACCTTCATAGGCAATCGTGAAATAAAAAAGCTGGTGATTTTGAATTCACCAGCTTTTTTTTGCCTAAGAGTTCTTCCGTCAGTGCGACACACTTTCTTTTTCCTCAGCTTTCAGAATATTCTTGATACCCTGGGCGATGGCATCCGGGTTAAAGGAAATGCTATCTATCCCCTCTGCTACCAGAAAACGCGCCATTTCAGGAAAATCACTGGGTGCTTGTCCACATAAACCAATTTTTCGGTTGTTCTCTTTAGCGTTCCTTATGGCCATGGCGATCATCCGTTTGGCGGCTTCGTTCCTTTCGTCAAATAGCTCACTGATGATCTCGGAGTCCCGGTCAATACCCAGGGTAAGCTGGGTAAGATCATTAGAACCGATGGAGAAGCCGTCAAATACTTGGGCAAAAGCATCGCCCTGCACCACATTGCTGGGGATTTCGCACATGACGTAAATTTCAAGGTTATCCTTGCCCTGCTTCAGGCCATGTTTCTCCATGACCTCAATCACTTTTTTGCCTTCTTCTACGGTGCGGCAGAAAGGAATCATCAGTTTGACATTGTCCAGCCCCATGTCTTCCCGCACAATCCGCATGGCTTCGCACTCCAGTTTAAAACCATCTTTGTAGCGATCGTTATAGTAGCGGGAAGCACCGCGGAAGCCCACCATCGGGTTTTCTTCTTTCGGCTCAAACTGCTGTCCGCCCAGCAGATCGGCATACTCGTTGGTCTTAAAATCACTCATCCGGACGATCACATCCCGGGGATAAAATGCTGCGCCCATTGCCCCTAGGGCCTGCGAAAGTTTTTCGGTAAAGTAGCTTTCCTTATCAGGATAAGCAGCGGTCAGTTCTTCAATTTTCTTTTTAGCCTCCTTATCCTCCAGCGAATCAAAGCGGGTAAGTGCCAGCGGATGCGCCTGAATGCTATTGTTGATGGCAAACTCCATCCGCATCAAGCCCACACCATCTACTGGATAGGAAGCGTATTTATAGGCCATTTTAGGATTGGCCAAAATCAGCATGACCTCGGTATCAGGGTTACCAATTTCTTCCAGGTCAATTTTCTCGGTTTCCCATTCCAGTTGTCCCTCATAGACATTACCTTCGTTGCCTTCAGCACAGGAAACCGTAATCTCCTGCCCGTCCTCAAGTTTTTTGGTAGCATCACCGGTGCCGACGATTGCTACCGCACCCAGTTCCCTGGCCACGATCGCTGCATGACTGGTGCGTCCCCCTCCATTGGTAATGATGGCCGAAGCCCGTTTCATGATTGGGTCCCAATCGGGATTGGTGATTTCCGTGACCAGCACATCGCCCTCTTCCAGTTTGTCAGATTCATCGGGTGAATGAAGTATTTTAGCCTTGCCAGCACCTATTTTATCACCGATGGCATTACCGCTGACCAGCACTTTACCCTTATTTTTAAGGTGATATTGTTTCAGGATAGTGCTTTCCTCTTGAGAAGAATGTACAGTTTCCGGACGGGCCTGTACGATCAACATTTCTCCCGTTTCGCCATCTTTCGCCCACTCAATATCCATGGGTTTTCCGTAGTGTTCTTCAATGTTCAGGCACCACTTTGCGAGTTGGGTCACCTCATCATCATTCAGTACAAACTGATTTCTCTTCTCTTCGGGAGTTTCTTCATTTTTAGTTTTCTGCCCTTCCTCGCTTTCTTCCTCCGCATACACCAGGGTTTTGGCCTTTTGGCCCAGGGTTTTCCCGATGATAGCCTTTTTATCCTTTTTCAGATTTTCTTTGTAAACATAGAACTCATCAGCACGGACGACACCACCTACCACATTGTCGCCCAGTCCCCAGCTGCCGTTGATAAAGATAACCTTCTCAAAGCCCGAATCGGGAGCGATGGTGAAGGCCACCCCTGCACAACCTTTGTCGGAACGGACCATCCGCTGCACCCCGGCAGAAAGCGCTACTTTCATGTGGTCAAAATCATTGTCCTCACGGTACTTGATCGCCCGGTCGGTAAACAGGGAGGCCATGCATTTCTTGACATTGCGGACTACCTCATCCCCGCCTTTCACATTCATGAAAGACTCGTGCTGACCAGCAAAACTGGCCTCGGGCAGGTCTTCGGCCGTGGCGCTACTTCGTACCGCAACCTCTTTTTCATCACCGCTTTCATTCAGTTTTTGGTATGCATTCCGGATGGCTTCTGCCAGGTCGTCAGGCATTTCTGCTTCCATAATCTGCTTTCGGATCTTTTTGCCCACATCTTTGAGATTGGAAAATTCTTTGGTATCCAGATCAGACAAATCTTCTTCAATGGGTTGCCTCAGGTCGTTGTGATCCAGAAAATGCCAGTAAGCCTCTGCTGAGGTGGCAAACCCATTGGGAATGCGGATGCCTTCTTCGCTCAGTTCCTGGTACATTTCGCCCAGTGAGGCATTCTTACCGCCTACTTCATTGACTTTATCCGAGTTGATTTCTTCAAACAGATAGGTAAATTGTGCCATAAAAAATGTTTTTGAGTAGTTAAAAAAGTATCAATTATAAAAGCAATCCTCTTGTCTAAATGTTACAATTTCCCGGAACGTATCTGCTGTCTCTTTGTGATCCCGATGTATAGGCCAATTATCAAAGGCAGTAAGGGTTGTCCTTGTGAACATTGCTGAACTGCTATTAAGAGGAGAATTTTCT
>CAZZGE010000364.1:0-3542 GCA_964653665.1 uncultured Porifericola sp.
CCCTTTCTCAAATAACTGTATTGACAAGATGAGCAAAAGCATTACTAAAAACGAGCATGTACAGCAAAGAAGCCTTTTAAAAAGATACGATCATGTAAGAAGGCCAGCGAAAAAGTGGCCGGGAGGCCACCGGGATAACTGTCACTTGCGGGGTGCAAGCGACCGAAGAACTGCCCTGGCTGGGTACTATGATTTGATGCATCATAGACATCTTAAGACCGCCCTCATATCCCGTACCTACGGCACGGTGTGATTTAATCGCGTCTTTTTTTTACCGATGTTGTGTCCCTCCGGGACTTTGATGGTGTGGAGATTTAACGGAATTTATCAAAAGCGTATAGATATGCAGTCCCGTTAGGGACGCAAGATGGGTAGCAACAAGGATAAGGTCATGCATCTTTGTGCTGTCAGGTACAAGATAGGGAAAGGCCGGGACAAATGGCAGGTCATAGAATTGCATCCAAATTTTTTTCAGGGCTTTGCCCTTATTTTATGGATCGGATTCTGATTTTGTGAATAGTCACAGTCACAAATTTACCGTACAGTTCTAGGCCATGCTCTAAAACCAGGCGTGTTACGATAGAAGCAATGCTTGCAAGATTGATAAAATCGTAGCGAAGCAAAGATTACGCTGATGGCACTTTCTTTATGAGCAAATACCCACTCACCAAAATCTTTGTCTTCTGTCAGGATAATACGAGGTGGATTGCGCGATAAAGTTATAATTTCTTCATCACTGAGTCCGCGTTGCATGGCATAAATGGAATAAACCTCAATACCCTTTTCTATTAATGCTTCAATAATGGCATGGTCAACATTTTCGTCGGCAAGGATCATGGTTTACTAGGTAAGGATAAATCCTCTTCATCAGCAATACGGGCAGAAGCATAAGCCAAAGCAGCATAAATATCATCCTGACACAGACGTGGATAAGCTTTTAACAAGTCACTGTGATTAGCACCTTGAGAAAGTTTACTCAAAATCATTTCTACTGAGATACGAGTATCCTTGATGACAGCTTTCCCTCTGAGCACATCAGGGCTATGTGTAATCCTTTTTTGATAATTCATGATAATTTTTTTTGATCGATTTAATGTTAGGCGTAGATTTTAGAGTTCCTTTGCTGGGTTTTATCTCTTGAATATACTGTTTTACAATGTAATGAGATACGATCTCAATTTTAATAACCAGACCGACTGACTTATCTCATAGCCTCAACAGGTCAAAGCCCATAGAATAGCAAAGATACAACAGAGATGATGAAATCTTTATCAAAGTCATTCATAAGCTATATCTAAGAAGTAACCGAAATAAATGTATAGGTGTAGATACGATCATGATAAAAGGCCAGCAACTGAGCAAAAAAAGTCAGTCGCTCTGGTCCCGCAGAGTGGACCCTCATCTCAAAGGGTCCGGTGTGGAGCACCTCTGGCCTGCATCTCAAATAACTACATGGACAGGGAGAGCGGGACGCAAGCGATTGATAAACATCTACTGATCGCCCTCATATGTCGTACCTACGGCACGGTTTGATTTGATTGCGTAGATTTTTTCTACCTACGTTACGTCCCTACGGGACTTTGATGGTGCCAAGATCTACAGGAGACTATCAGAGGCCGAAAAATGATCAGTCCCTTTAGGGACGCAAGATGGGTAGCAACAAGGATAAGGTCATGCATCATTGTGCCGGCAGGTACAAGAAATAGAAATGGCGGGGGCACTCTCCATAGCCCCCTCTTACTCATCCCGCAAAGCACGGACCGGGTTGATGCGGGCGGCCTGGAATGCTTTGTAGCTGACCGTCAGCAGGGCGATGAGCAGGCATATCCCCCCGGCTCCCAGGTACCAAACTATGCCCGGTTCAATACGGTAGGCAAACTGCTGCAGCCAGTGGTCGGCCCAGTAGACCGATAGGGGGATGGCGATCAGGGCAGCGACGCCCAGTAGCCACAGGAAGTCGCGGTTAAAGGATAGTATCAACTCTCCGGGCGCAGCCCCCAGCACCTTGCGAATGCCGATCTCTTTGGTCTTCCGCTCCATCAGGTAGGCCGCCAGTCCGTACAGCCCCAGGCAGGCAATGAGGATGGCCAGTACGCTGAAGATCAGCATCATATTGCCCAGTCGGCTTTCTGCCTGGTAGCGCCTCTCCAGACTCTCGTCCAGGAACTGCGCATCAAACGTGTTTTCGGGGTAATAGTGCTTCCAGCTTTCTTTCATGGACAACAAAAGTTCGGGAATGTCAGCCCCCTCAGCAGTTTTGATCAGGAAGGTGCCGGCGTCTGCCTTGTATATTCCTTCGCTCGGCATGAACAGGATAGGCTCAATGTTTCTACGCAAGGAAGCCGCATGAAAATCTTCTACCACCCCTATCACTCTACCAACTCTCTCTCCATAAATGGTATTTGCTCCTCGTACGTAGGTCCTGATCTCCTGTCCTAGTATGGTTTCCGGGTCGGAGAGGCCCAGCTTATCCAGCAGCGCTTCATTGACGATGATAGATTCCGTCTCAGTACGTAGGCGGTCATCAAAATTTCGGCCGGCGATGATGTTCAGGTTGAGCATACGGAAGTAATCATAGCCCACTGCCATTCGGTTGATACGGTCCTGGTCATCTACAGATGCGCTCATGCCGCTGATCTCAAAGAGGTTACCGCCTCCCTGTCCAAAACCCGGCCGGTAATCAGCGGTGGTGGCCATTTTTACCTGGCTTAGCCTTGAAAATACATTTTCTATATTATCCAGCATATCTCCTTTTTCCGAACTGATGACACCATTGACCAGGTTTGGTATCCTAATGCTCAGAATATGCTCTTGGTCGAAGCCCAGTGAAGCTTCCCGCATATACTGTAGCTGTCCGTAGGTGACCATCGTAGCCGCGATCAGTCCAATGGAAGCGACAAACTGAAACACCACCATGCTGCGGTAGAGCAGGTTGTTTCCCTGCAAACCACTTTGGTTGGCCCGCAGTGCTCTGTCTACCCGGTAGCGGGTGACAAATAGTGCCGGGTAGAAGCCCGATAGCAGTACCGTCAACAGAAAGAGCGGAATCAAGACCCATAGTAACAGGTAATCATCGTTGTAAACCAGTTCCCGCTGTATCAGGCTGCTGAACTCCGGTAACAAGATATACAATAAAAACAGGGAGATAAGCAGGGCCACACCTGTATACAGGATGGACTCAGACATAAAGCGCAATACCAGAGAGCTGCGCCGCGCTCCGTTGGCCTTGCGGATACCGATCTCCTTGGCCCGCCGTGCAGCCTGCACGATGGACAGGTTCATGTAGTTGATACAGGCGATCAGCAGAATGAGCAAACCCACAAAAGCAAGCAGGAATACCAAGTCTATGCTGGCATTGGCCTTCATCTCATTATAATAATTGGAGAACAGGTGTATGTCCTGCAGCGGTTGCAACTGGGGCACATAGTTGGCTGCCATGTCAGCGTCGCGGTACTGCTTGATGAGTTCGGGTAACTGCTGATTGATGGCAGTAACGTCGGCGTCTGGCCGCAGCTTTACGTAAGTCCAGACGGCTGGCCACC
>CAZZGE010000365.1:0-3532 GCA_964653665.1 uncultured Porifericola sp.
AATAAAGCACGAGCCCACCGATCATGATCAATGCTCCAACTCCTAATAACTTTTTCATAGTAATATGTAATACATGGTTTGTGTTGCATTTATTATCATCACTGGCTGACCAAAATCTGGTATTGCTTCAGCCGCTGTAGACCAGTTTCGGTACAAAGACCACGCAGATACGGGTGGATAGCCTGCTGAACCAGTTCTGTTTTGGTATAATTAAGTTCTTCGTCCAGCCCGGCTTTCAACAGACTTTCGTACAGTCTTATGATGGCCTCTGATGCTAAGCGGGCATCAATACACTCCCTGATTAGACCCTGCTCGATACCTGCTTGAATAAGCCCAGTGAGTTGCCGGCGGTTAAAATTATCCTGGTTACGAATTGCTTTGTCACGTAAATCAGGATAGTAGTGCAGAATATCGTAGTAGAAGTTAGGATTAAGGCTGAATTCCCGCTCCATCACCCGATGCCCAACCAGCAAAAGCACCTCTATCGGGTCGGTACCCCGTTGATTGATCTTGTCAAATTCAATGATTTCTTCCCGATAGTTGAGATTCAGGCAGGCGGCGAGCAGCCCCTCTTTATCACCAAACATAGCATACAATGCCCGACGTGACAGGTTCAGTGCTTTTGTCAAACGCTCTACTGACATACTTTTGATTCCATGCCTACGAAAGAGTTGCAGTGCACGGCGAATGATGATGGCCCGGTTCTTCATGAGAATATTTTTAATAAAATATTCTCAATAATAGCGTTAATTCTGCATCTGGAAAACAATTTCGGAAAAATGAGAATATGCCGTTCTTAAAATTCTCAATAAACGCTAAGAGGAAACAGCGTAGCTCACCAAGGCTTACATCATGCCTCAGTGACCACTATGATTGTCTGTAAAGGATACGCAGTACAAATCAATCCATGTGAAAAACCTCTCTCAGGGGCTTAGTAATCGGCTCATGGTCAGGATGGGTGTCCATAATGTCGGCCATATAATGCCACCATTTACGCACGATAGGATGGGAGGATACATCTTCGGGGCGGTAGTCATCCGCTAGTTTTTGTATGGCAAAAAGAATATGGCTTTCCTCGTCCAGGAAGATGGAGTAATCCTGTATGCCGGAATCAGAAAGATGCTGCTGTAGTTGGGGCCAGATCTCATCATGTCGTTTCTGGTACTCCTCGGCATAGCCAGGTTTGAGCTGCATTGTAAAGGCATTTCTTTTCATGGCTGTAACATACTTTTCATGTTACCGCGCATGCTGTAGAGTTCGGCGATTTCCTGCTTGCTCAAAGCTTTGTTAAAAATGGCCAGTTCATCCAGCAGCCCCACATAGCTCAGCCCCAGCCGAATGGTGGTGCGTTCCAGGTTCCAGCCAAAAGGCTCGTGAATATTTTTCTGCGTGCCGTGAAGTTCGCCATTCAGGTAGAGTTGGGCATTCCCATTGTCAGAATTCAGGTTTTCGTAGCGAATCGCCACATGCGTCCACTGATTACGGCCAAAAGGCATACCCTGCGAAGGTACGAGCCTTTTAACAAACTCCGGATTATCAGCACCCTTGGTTCCTTCGGGGTTCCAGGCGTTCAGATCAGCATAGACGCCCATACGGAACGCACGGGGATTTTTGTCGCTGAAGTCTACCCACAGGGCACCATCGTTGTAGCCTTCATCGGTGATCTGGATAGGATCGCAGTAGCCGGGTTCCAGGTCTTCGTCAGGATTGATCTGCAACCAGAAGGAGACCGTTCCACTCCAGTTTTCTACGGTATAGGGCATATTATATTTAGCCTGGTAGTAGATAATGTTCTCATTTTTGCGGGTAAACTCCAATGCATCACCGGAAACGCCCAGATTCTCTGCAATATTGATAAACTTGCTTCTCAATCCTCTTTTTCCGTCCGGTAGCTGGTCGTAGTTTTTGGCTGTATAGGCGACCGGGTTGCCCCTCGCAAAGTCGGCGTGCACCTTTCCATCAAAGGAGGCGTAGAAAGTGAGGGATTCTTTAAGGCTTTGTGGGCTTGTCCCGGGCTCAGCAAGAGGTTCATTCATTTGCAATACAGCAAGGAAAAGCGAAAAAAAGAGTAGTTTCATCTTGTTTAAGTTTAGGTAAATTTCGCGAATAAGATACTAAAATTCATTCAATCAAAAATATCTTTCTGGCCATTATTAACTGCAGCTAGATCGCAAAGAACTTTATCATAAGCTATTGCAAATCCTGAAAAAAATCCACTATTTAGAAATTACCGCTTAATTAGATTTCGCGTCCTCATTTTTGAAAAAGGTGCTGGATAAGCCATCATTCTTACTGTCGTCTAATTATCGCCTGCTATTGATTCTTCATCATATTTTTTACTAAACCATAACATGACAACTATGAAACAACCTCAAGACAACCTAAGACGCGACTTCATGAAGAAAGCCAGCCTGGGCGGGCTGAGCCTGGCCGCTTTTACCGACACGTCTATTGAAGAGACTTTGGAGTACTCCACCCAGAAGGTAAACCGGAACTCGGCTCCTACCGATCTCAAGATTACCGACATGCGAATCGCCGAGATCAGCGGGGTGGTTTTCCGTACCCCTATTGTCCGCATTTATACCAACCAGGGCATTGTAGGCCATGGCGATGTGCGTGACGGTGCCGCCAAGGAGTATGCCCTCTTTCTGAAAAGTCGGCTGCTGGGCGAAAACCCCTGCAATGTAGAACGCCTCTTTAAAAAAATCCGGCAATTTGGCTTTCACGGGCGACAGGGTGGTGGCGTGTCTGGTGTGGAAATGGCGCTCTGGGACCTGGCTGGCAAAGCCTATAATGTACCGGTGTACCAGATGCTGGGTGGCAAGTACCGGGATAAAGTACGGGTCTACTGTGATACTACCACTTCCCCTGATCCGGAAGTGTATGCCGAACGCATGCAGGAGCGCATCGACAAAGGCTACACTGCGCTCAAAATGGATATCGGCATTAACCTGATCAAAGATGTGCCTGGTGCCCTCACCAACGCACCCGATGGCAAGTATGATCCCTACCAGCATGAGTACCGTAAGTATAACCTGACCGAACATCCTTTTACCCGGGTGCAACTCACCGAGAAGGGACTGGATAAACTGATGGAGTTTCTGGATGTAATGCGCGCCAAAATTGGCTATGAAATACCGATGGGTACCGACCACTGGGGGCACTTTGGTGTCAATGAGGCAATCAAAATTGCCCGAGCGGCTGAGCCTTATAACCTGGCCTACATTGAAGATATCATTCCCTGGCACTATACCGATCAGTGGCGTGAGATCACCGAATCCTCTACCACCCCCACCCAGACCGGAGAAGATATCTATGGTCTGGAAGGGGGCTTCAAGGAGCTGATTGACCGCCGGGCCGTAGACATCGTGCATCCCGATCCTAACACCGCCGGGGGCATCCTGGAAACCAAACGTATCGGTGACTACGCTTCGGCCAATGGTATCGGTTTTATGCACCACCATGCTGCGGGGCCGGTCTCTTTCCTGGGCTGCGTACACAGTGCTGCTGCTACCGAAAACTTCATGTGGCT
>CAZZGE010000366.1:0-3503 GCA_964653665.1 uncultured Porifericola sp.
AACCCAAAAGAATCAAGGGCAAGTCATGGATTTTGCCGCGTTGATCCCGTAAATCTAAATTGGGGGCTACTTGCAGTGCTTGGTAGAATGACGTACTTCGGCTAACAGGGCGAGTGGGCATCAGGCTTCTTTTTTAGTGCGCAAAACCAAGAATACGAAGATGGCTCATTTGCCCTATCTTTTATAAGAAAACCCTATAACAGGAATGGGTAACCGGGGAACCGAGGATTTTGCGCTGAGGTTTTTGTACACTTTCAATATCAAAAAGAAAGAAAACTTTCAGGGCAGTTTGTGAACTTAGCGTAGATCAATTATCTTATAGTTGATTGAAGTCGTCTTTTTAGGCGGTTTTTTATTTATAGAACATTGTTATGAAAAGATATTGTTATTTTTTAAGCCTCTTATTGATCTGTACGTTTGGGCTAAATGCAGCCTTCGCTCAGCAAACTTCCGGTATCAAAATCGCCAAGCTCAAGTACAATGGCGGGGGCGACTGGTACGCCAACAAAACGGCCCTGCCCAATCTGATTGAGTTCTGTAACCAGTATCTCAACACCCAACTGGCGGTGGAAGAGGGGGTAGTAGAAGTAGGCAGCCCGGAACTTTTTTTGTTTCCTTATGTCTATATGACCGGACACGGTAATGTGGTCTTCTCGGGTGAAGAAGCTGAGAATTTGCGCAAATACCTCATTTCCGGTGGCTTTTTGCACATAGACGACAACTACGGGCTGGATGAGTTTGTCCGTATTGAGATGAAAAAAGTCTTTCCCGAACTGGAATTTATAGAGCTGCCCGAAAATCATCCTATTTACCGGCAGAAGTATAATTTTGAAACAGGCTTACCCAAGATTCACGAGCATGACGGAGAAGCCTCTCAGGGCTTTGGACTGATTTACGAAGGCCGCCTGGTGTGTTTTTACTCTTACGAGAGCGATCTGGGTAATGGCTGGGAAGACCAACGCATCCACGATGACCCAGAAGATGTCCGGCAGAACGCACTTCGGATGGGTGCCAACATCATCGCTTACGCATTCACGCAGAATTAGTAAGTCATGCCTTTACATTTAATCGCTAATTTTTGAACTGAAAATTTGGTAAATTTCCTAAGCTCTCTGTAGCTTAGCTCTTTATGATCCTGCCAGGTCAAACAATTTGGCTCATTTCTTATTATAACTTTGACTTAATAATTAAACCCCAATTCACGTGATTATAGCTGCATTCTTTATTGCCCACTGGTACATTTCACTGTTTTGCCAGACTTTCTTTTTACACCGTTATTCTGCTCACAAGCTGTTTACCATGAACCGCTTCTGGGAACGCTTCTTCTACCTGTCCACCTGGATATGGCAGGGATCTTCTTACCTGAGCCCGCGTGCTTATGCTGTATTGCACCGCATGCACCACGCTTATAGCGATACCGAAAAAGACCCTCACTCTCCACACCATAGCCACAATCTCTTTGACATGATGTGGAAAACCAAAAACATCTACAACGATGTGCTTTACCATCAAGTAGAGGTAGAGCCACGCTTTACCAAAGATGTTCCCGAGTGGAAGGCTTTTGACAGATTTGCCGACCACTGGTCCATTCGCGTAGGCTGGGGCGTCCTATACAGCCTTTTCTATATCTGGGCAATTTCTATTGTTGAACTTCCCGGTACGCACTGGGCTATGTACGCACTCTTGCCTATTCATTACCTGATGGGCCCTATACACGGAGCCATCGTTAATTGGTGTGGCCACATGTACGGCTACAGCAATTATGATAACCGTGACAAATCAAAGAACACACTGGTCTTTGACTTTCTGATGCTGGGAGAGTTGTTTCAAAACAACCACCACCGACTGCCTAAGCGCCTGGACTTTGCAGCAAAGTGGTTTGAGATTGATCCCAGTTACCCGCTTATCAAACTACTGGAGACCACCGGAGTCATCAAAGTGAATAGGCTGAAGAAAGCCTGACCGCAGTCAGTCTGAAGTTATCACCGCCTTTTGTTCAGCAGAAGGCGGTTTTTTTATTTGTGCCCTTAGGAGAAAATCGGGAAAGGCAGAAAATTTTTCAATAACTAATAAATTAGTTTTTAAACTAAAATATTAGTTTTATATTGCACGTGTTCAAGTATTAATTAAGTCAATATGAGTAAATCTCAGCCCTCAGTGAAGGAACTCACGAAAGCAGAAGAACAGGTAATGCAGATTCTTTGGAAGCTACAAAAAGGATTTGTCAAAGATATCCTGGAGCAGATTCCTGAGCCCAAACCTGCCTACAATACGGTTTCTACCATCGTGCGCATTCTGGAGAAGAAAGGATTTGTTTCCTACACTGCCTATGGCAAAACCCACGAGTACTACCCACTTATCAGTAAGCAGGAGTATAGCAGCTACTTTCTGAAAAGCTTCGTAGGCAACTACTTCGGGGGTTCTTTCCATAAGCTGGTTTCCTTCTTTGCCAAAGAAAATGACATGAACCTCCACGAGTTTGAAGAGATGGTGAAATATGTGGAGCAGGACCTGAAAGACGAAGACAACCAGGGTGAGTCGCCTGATAAATAAATTGCCAATGCGCCTGATCAAAGATAAGCCGATCATACTGATTCCCCTGCTACTGCTGGGAGCTTTTCTGCTGCTGCCCTTCATGCACAGTGAAGAGAATACCCGTGTAAAAAAGGCATCTGTAGCCGAGGAGGCATTTCCCTCCACCGGTTTTCGTGATTACGACCTGCTGCCTACTGAGTTGAAAAGGCATATGGAAGAACTCGTTCAGGAAGACACATTGCATATGTACCACTTCGTTTATTTTTTTGAAGTAGATGATATCAACCGGCATTTTTTCCTGGATGACAATCCAAATACTATGATCGTCACATCTATGCCAGTAGAAAAAAAGGAAACGCTGGCTCTGGTAGACGAACGGCTGGCAGAAACCCAAAGTGGTTTCAGTATGCAGTTTCACCCTGACAACCGCCGGATCGCGAGTGCCAAAGAAGCCAGGGAGATCCGAAGAACCGTACACCGGAGAGGAGTACAATACGTTTTTCCGGTTACTAACGCTGACTTCCGGGATTTAAGGGTAGGTATTCTGAAAGATACGGTTCACAGCCTGGTGTACAGGTCTAGAGAAAAACCTGACTCCTATACGTATCACTACCAGGAGGTAGACAAAGTGCCCGAACCGGTCAGAGGGATGGACTACTTTCACAAAGTACTCAGGAAGTATCTGGAGGAAAAGCTAGTCTACTTCAGCTTTTATAACATGGAAGGGACAGTCAGGGCAGAGTTTACCGTGGGTACTAAAGCCAGTTCGCCGCAGGTGGTGGAAGGCTTCAGCAGCCGTTATCCGGAGCAGGATGAAGCGTACAAACTAGACGGACTGATTGTCAAAGCCCTCAATGAGCCTAAGGTACGCTGGCAACGTGCCTTGAAGTATGGCAAAAAGGTAAACACCCGCGTGGGCATGAATTTCAACTTTACCTTTGACAAAGAGGGAAAACCTGAGCTAAATA
>CAZZGE010000367.1:0-3485 GCA_964653665.1 uncultured Porifericola sp.
AAGTAAGTATAATACACTATCGCTTTTTCTAGATTGGATGAAAAAAGTTGAATTTTAGTTAAAAAATTACATGTAGAAACAGGGATAAGCCAAATATTTAACCTAAATTAATGTTTTCTACCTACAAATATTCTAAAACTACCTTTTTTCTTAATCTACAAAGTAATATGAGAAACAAAACCGGCATTCAAGACATGAGTAAGCTTATTTTTATGACACAAAATGAATATCTGCTCCACCTCGGCGACCATTACCAAGATTTCATTTTGAAAGCGAAAGAAAATATGGAACCCGTTGTTAGGTTGGTCAATATCAACGGTACATATTCATCCATACCACTGGAACGAGCCCTTCAGTTACTTGAAAAGTACCACAAAATCACTCAGCCTAAAACAGCTAAAAAGAAAAAAGAAAAAGTGGTTTCTATACAACCTTCAAAAGAAGCTACCGAACATGAAAATGAAAAACATGTTCTGGATGGTCAGAAGCAGATGGCTTAAGCTTTACTTTAACACTTTTTTCTTTCCTCTTCAAATTCACATTCAAATCGGGTGGATCTTCCGTCCCAGTTTCTCCTGTTGTAGATCAACGTTTAATGATTACGTTGTCTCTATAAATTGATTCAACTGCCGAATCTTGACCCGGTTTTTAGGCTTTAGATAAGTTCTTATGCGTTTCTGCTCCTTTTTTTCGTATGCTACTTTCTTCCTGGCTTAGGAGTGTCGCAGTCTTTGTGGTCAGTATTGAGCTATCCAGAGCAGTTAGGCTATTAGCAGCGTATTGTACCTATGATGCAAAGAATTGCGAATCAGTCATTTGCAGTAAAAAGCAAAGCTTTCTCTAGTTATCCCGATACCGGCTACCCGGTCCGCTCTTGGGCGGTAGATGGAGATACTATTATTTCGCCTTTCGCCCTACACCGGACGAAAATATGTGCAGGGAACAACTGGTTACTTTGGTCCGAAGAAGAGAAACGAGAAAGGTGAGATCATTAAGTTTGGCGGGGATCCTCTCAAGCGCGACCTTCCACCTGCCATGGCATACCTGCTCCTGCATCCTAAAGATGGTGCCACCCAAGACTACCTCAGTATCTCCGGTAGCTATCCACTGGCAGATCATTCCTATCTTTTGGAAAATCGTTCAGGTATGTGGGCAGATATTACCCACCAGTTGACTACTTCACTGCAGCAGGCAGGATTGGTGCGAGAGGTACACTGGCTGGAACAGGATCAAAAGGAAAGACCCATATTGATGGTACTATCAGCATGGTCTGATCCTCTTTTTTTCAAATGGCAGAAAGATCAATGGAAGTCAGTCGATGACCTGGTCGTTACGGATGAATCTGGACGAGAAATTGGAGAATCCTCTGGTTGGTGGACTTCAGCAACTCCTTTGGGTTTTGATCAGGATGGAGATCAGGACTTTTTGTTGGGCAACATGGGGCTGAATTATTGCTATGAGGCGACCTCGGCTGCACCACTAAAAATGTATGCCCTGGATATGGATCAGAATGCTTCGCTGGAGTTATGGCTGGGATATTATCAGAATGGTCAACTGTTGTCCGTCAAGGAGCGTGACGACGTCTACCAACAATGGCGAAATGTTAAGCGTGAATACCTGGACTATGCGTCGTATGCCGAAGCCACTTTACCCGAGATTTTGGGCGATAAGATAGACAATGCACTGAGGCTTAGGGCGAATACACTGGCTAACCTAATAATGATCAATGAAGGCAATATGCGATTTTGCCTCAGAGTATTACCTGATATTGGTCAAATTTCTTCTTTGCAACATGCCGTGATGATGAACCTGAATAAAGATGGTCTGCCGGAGCTTATCACCGGCGGTAACTTTTACCCTACAGAAAGACAGACGCCCCGCCTAGATGCCTCCGTTGGGCATGTATATCAGGTGAATGATGGTAAACTAGATCCGATACCGATGCAACAAAGCGGCCTTTTCATTCCGGGTGATGTGAGAAAAATGTCGCTGGTTCGCACTGCTAGTGATCCATTGCTGTTGGTAGCCAATAATGACGGGCCGTTGTAGGGATTTCGGATTCCAGCTTCAACGATTTTGAGTCAAAAACCTTAATATGTATCCAAAGATAGTATTCATTTGCAGCATGCTCCTTCTGAGTCTGAGCGCTTCGGGTCAGCGTTTATTTGATGTGCGAGACTATGGCGCGTTTGGTATCAAATCTCAAAAAGTCACAGAGAACCTACAAAAGGCGATTGACGCATGCGCCGATACCGGAGGAGGTACAGTTTACTTTCCTCCCGGGGATTACCTGTCAGGTACCCTACGCCTTCATGATAATATTACATTACACCTGGAAAAGGGAGCTACTCTCTATGCCAGTCAGGATACGGCCGACTACCAGGTTCCTTATAATATTTATAAAGGCAACAACCCTCATCAACCAGTACTGCTTTACGCTGAAAATGTAGCCAGTATTAGCATCTTGGGGGGAGGCACTATTGATGGGCAAGCCCGCCGGGAGTATGATGACTTGAGAGGAGTAGATAGCTTCATCGCGGAAGAAACGGCGAAGGCATGTGCTTCAGGGGTTGAGATGAAAAGGTATTATAAAATTCCTCCGATCTTATCATTGATCTATTTCGTAGAATGCCAGGATGTCAAAATCCGTGATGTTCATATTCGGGAGTCTTCTACCTGGTCATTGCATGTGCAGTGGTGTAAACGAGTGCATATTCAGGGCATCTATCTGTCGTCCAGCCTTGCAGCAGGCGTCAACGCTGATGGTATTGACGTTGACGGGTCGTGTGACGTAATTATTTCTGACTGTACGATTAAAACCGGGGACGACGCTATTGTTCTCAAGTCCACCCTGACCAACGGGAGGTATGAAAACTGCGAAAACGTCACTGTCAGCAACTGCGTACTGGCTTCCACTTCTTCAGCTCTTAAAATTGGTACAGAGACTTTTGGGGATTTTAGGAACATTGTCTTTAACAACTGCACCATTGAAAATACTAACCGGGGGCTGGGCATCATCGTACGGGACGGTGGCAATGTACGAGATGTGATCTTTTCTGATATCACCATGCAACTGGATCGGAAGCACTTCAACTGGTGGGGCAACGCTGAACCGATCTGGTTGGTCGTACTGAAGCGTAACCAAAACTCCCAAGTGGGTAGTATTGAAAATATTCAATTTCAGCATATCGTTGCTCATGGCCAGGGAACCAGTAAATTGCAGGGCTATCCGGGAAGTCCTTTGAAAAACATCCGCCTGTCGGACATTCAGTTTTTCATGCATACTGAAGATCAACCGGACAAGCGAGCCACCCATGCCCTGTTGGCAGAAGATGTGCAGTATCTTAGTCTGGACCGCATATCAGTAGATTGGGATGAAAAATCTCCCCAGGATGAATGGCAGAGTGCACTTTATCTGGAAAATGTGGATGGTCTGAGTCTGGACCACTTTCAGGGGCGTTCCGGGTTCAGACGGGCCAGCGCCC
>CAZZGE010000368.1:0-1724 GCA_964653665.1 uncultured Porifericola sp.
CAAGCAGGTGTTTATCAGATCCCTGATCGTCATACTGGTAGTAGGTTTGGCGGCGGTGCTACTCCATCTAGGACTAGCTTACCAGATGACTGGACTTAGCTCTCAAATTAATTCGCTGCCCTTCGTGCCTTGGAGTATCATCCAAAACGGCAGGATGACAACAATACACTATCCTGAATTTGTAGAAAATGGAATCCGGTATCTGCTGGCTTTTCTGGTGGCAGCGCTGATGTTGACGGCCTATGTACGCATGAGGGAGAAAGAAATTTAGCGCGCTATGGAATTTAACGATAAACAAGCCATTTACCTGCAGATTGCCGACTATGTGTGCGAGCAGATCATACTGAAGCACTGGACAGCAGAAGAGCGGATACCATCGGTGCGTGACCTGGCCACTACGGTAGCGGTCAATCCCAATACGGTCGCCAAGACCTACGATTTTCTGCAGCAGAAGGAGATCATTTTTAACAAAAGAGGCATCGGCTACTTTGTGGATACGTCGGCTACTCAGAAGATCAAAGCTTACCGCCGGGAACGCTTCCTGGAAACCGACCTGCCGGAGTTCTTCCGCAACCTCTACCTGCTAAACATCAGCATGGAAGAGATTGAAGCCCGCTACCGCACATTTGTCAAAGAAACCTATTCTGCCACTTAAAACTATTACTCATGAAAACATCCAATAAGCTCGTGCTTTTGATTACCCTAATCTTTTTCGGGGCTATCTTTGGCAGCGCCTTGATCCTCAAACAGGAATATGAGAAAATGGATTTTGATGATCCTTTCTATGGATTTAGCAGGAATGAACTCTCGCCATTTTCTGCCATTCAGCTGGAAGGCAACACATATCGTGGGCGGATAGATATTCGGCCGGGGGATAAGCATGAATTTCTACATCCCATCAATTTAGATGTATTCGATTGGGAGGTACGGCAGGATACGCTATTTTTAAATTATTCAGGCGAAAGTTGGGTCGGCAGCGCTGGTTTGGTGTATATCCTGGCACCATCTATTTCTTGGGTTGCATCAAAAGAATTTGAGTGCCGGGTGCATGGCTGGGAAACAGAACATATGTTGGTAAGCTATACTGGTCCGAGAGGATTTGTCACTTTTACTGAGAATAAATTTGAGAAATTTTCTGCTACTGTACTAAATGAGGGAGCACTCAGGTTAGAAAACGGAAATGAGATAGGTAGTGCAGAAATTAATGTAGAAGATACCAGTAATCTGGTCATTGAGACTAGTCGAGTCAACACTATTACAATGAATGCCGGACCTCAGGCGAGAGTACAACTGCCGGGAGCGCTGCTGGAGAAGATACGCAAGTGAAACCTTGCCAAAGCTCAAGGCTTTGGTAAGGTTGACAATTTGCTACTTCCGGTATTTCTCAAACCAAGCCAGGATATGGTCAATCTTGGTGATCAGTTGGCTGGGGTGACCGGCGATGTTGTGCGATGCGCCGGGGATTTCCACATAAGCCGTTTCTATCTTTCTCAGCTTGAGCGCATGGTACAGTTGCTTCGCCTCGGAAGGCGGTGTGCGCAAATCCGCCGTACCCACCATCACCAGCGTGGGCGTTTCTATGTTGCCTACCAGCGATACCGGCGAATACTTCATGTAAGTCTCTATATTCTCCCAGGGCTGACCCGGGTAGCGGGAGTTAGCGTAGCCGTAGTAATTATCCGCCGTAAGCGTCTTGCTCACCCAGTTCATCACCGGCTTCACCA
>CAZZGE010000368.1:1824-3471 GCA_964653665.1 uncultured Porifericola sp.
CGGCTTCACCATCCAGCCCTGTATCTCTCTGCCGTCCACGCTAGACTCGTAACGGATTTCTTCTACCTCGCCCAGATGGCGATGCGCCAGCAGATCATCGTTAAGGCTCATCAGCAGGCGCGCTTCGTCTCCCCGGCTTACCATGGCCAGTTCGGAAGGATGAGAGGGGTTGGTATGCGTGAACACGATGCGGCCATTATCAGCCACCGAATAAGACCCCCCACCGTAGGGCCGACCAATAGAAGTGCCACCTATATTGACGGTCACCACGCTATGCTTCCCTCTCATATTGGAATAAGCTATTTTGGTATTACCCTGGTCGTCGTACATGAAGTAGAATCCGTTACCATCGGCAGCCCAGGTAGGGGAGGACACACTGCGGTCCAGGTTCAGTGGAATTTCCTTTTTGTCAGAGCCATCTGCACTCATCACGTACATTTTGCGCACCTGGTAAGTTTGCACCTTGTCATCAAAACCCGTGTAGAGAATTTGCTCACCATCTGGGGAAATGGCCGGGCTGCTGTCGGGGCCGTTGCGGTCGGTAAGGTCAGTCACGTCGCCACTGGCAATGTCAATCTTGTAGATTTCATCATTGCGGAAGTCATATTCCCAGTCCTCGTTCAGGTTAGCTGAGAAGACCAGGGATCGTCCGTCTTTCGTCCAGACCGGTGTGCTACCGTACTGACGGTCCCCGGAAGAGATCTGTCGGGCCGTACCGCCTTCGGATGAAACTATGAACAGGTGGCGGAAACCTGGCTCAACGTAACCGGAACCATCCGACTCATGCTTGAGGCGGGTGGTGACGCGCGGGTGATCGGCCCACTCAGCGCCTTCGGGCTTGGCCGGAGGAATTACCAGGGTAGGCTGCTTAGCTGGCACTTTCATAGAAAAAGCCAGGTGCTTACCATCGGGTGACCAGCTCATGCCGGAGGGTGAACTCTCAAGCTGGGTGAGTCGGGCCAGCCTGTTTTGCGCCAACCAGTAAACGAAAATCTCTAAGCCGTTTCCCTTAGCAGAACTAGTGAAGGCGATTCGGCTACCGTCCGGTGACCAGACCGGGCTGGACTCATTTATGTCTTGGTCGGTAAGTTTATAGTGCTGCTGCCCGTCGGCGCTCATCAGCCAGAGGCGGGAAGTTTTGCCATCTTTCATGATGTCCATGCCCCGGCGCTCATAGACGACCCTGCTGCCGTCAGGTGAGATTTGCGGGTCGGTCACCCACTCCAGTTCAAACACATCCATACGGGAAAAGGCAGGTTTGTTTTGCTGGGCAAATGCTGAAAAACTGATGCTACACGCCAGGTAAAGGCAACATAGAATTGATTTTCTGATCATTGGTTAGTGAATCTAAAGGTTAAGAAAAGTGTAAATCAGCCTTGATTTAAGGTTTTTTTGGGAGGGGAGAGGCGAACACGGTAAGCAAAATAAAAAGTAAAATTCTAGGAATTACAAAGATGTGTTTTTACAAAAAAATTGTATGCTTATGGTTTTGAAATTAGGTAACCGACGTATTCCTGATTTCAAGAATGGAAAGGTAGTAATGATAAATACAAAAAATGATTAAATTGGTAGTGAGTATACCGGATATAGACGCATATGCGCTATCCCTATGTTGGGCAACATACAAAAAGCCCACTGCACAAACAG
>CAZZGE010000369.1:0-3466 GCA_964653665.1 uncultured Porifericola sp.
GATCAGAGCTACTTTTTGCGGATACCCCTGAACCTAGAGCGTATGAATCAAGCAGCCGCTCTCCTGGCAGATTCCCAAGAGAAAGACTATGCCTGTTTTAGTAAATCAGGAGGCAGCCAGCAGCATACCCTATGCCAGATACATATTGCCCAGTGGTATGTACATGGTTCCCAACAACTGATTTTTAACATCAGTGCTAACCGCTTCCTCCGTAATATGGTTCGGGCTATTGTTGGTACACTCATTGAAGTGGGTAGTGGGCGTATCAGTCTTCAACATTTTAGTAATATTCTAGACAGTCAGGACCGGCGGCAGGCGGGCCGATCTGTTCCCGCTCAGGGGCTGTACCTAAGTGAGGTAGCGTATCCCTCAGAAATTTTCCGATAGATTAACTGTTTTTACAACTAATTAGCTGAGTAATCAGTATTAATATTTATGGAAAGAGAGCAAAATAACAGTGGCGATATTGTTGATGTACATGTCCTTCGCCGAGTTTTTCAGTTTGTCCAGCCCTACAAGCAACGTTTTTACTTACTGGTTGCTCTTACCATCCTAATAGCTTTACTGGCACCAGCACTGCCATTTCTGGTACAGAAAACCATAGATAACTTTATCATTCCCGGCGATTACCAGGGTTTGGTTTACATGTCATTTTTGCTGGTAGGACTACTGGCCACCCAGGGCTTTGTACAGTATTCTCATACTTTCCTGTCTGGCTGGTTGGGGCAGAATGTCATCAGAGATATCCGCATTAGGCTGTATCGCCACCTGATCAATCTCCGCCTCAAGTACTTTGACCGAACGCCTATCGGACGTCTGGTTACCCGAAACGTATCTGATATAGAGACACTCTCCGATATTTTTAGCCAGGGCGTGGCTGCCATTATTGGTGATTTGCTGCAGATCGTCGTGATCCTGAGCGTCATGCTGTACATTGACTGGAAGCTCACCCTTATAAGTCTCTCTACGCTTCCTCTGCTCATTCTTAGCACATATGTCTTCAAAGAGAAGATCAAAGTTGCCTTTAACGATGTGCGCAATGCAGTCTCTAATCTTAATTCGTTTGTGCAGGAGCATATCTCAGGTATGAGCATCGTGCAGATTTTTAGTAGTGAAAAACTGGAGTACGATCGCTTCAAAGAGATTAACAACGAGCATAAGCAGGCCCATCTTCGCTCAGTGATGTACTATTCCATTTATTTTCCGGTAGCAGAGGTCATTCAGGCAACCGGCATAGGTTTACTAGTATGGTACGGTGCCCGCGGTGTACTGTATGAAGAAGTCACAATAGGTATACTGGTGGCTTTTATCATGTATATCAATATGTTCTTCCGACCTATACGGCAGATCGCAGACCGCTTTAACACACTGCAGTTGGGTATTGTAAGTTCTTCTCGTATCCTCAAAATTCTGGATAACAATGAGCATATTCCGGATAATGGTAAGCATGCTCCTGATTACATCAACGGTCATATAGTTTTCAAAAACGTATGGTTTGCTTACAATGACCGTGACTATGTCCTCAAGGATATTAACTTTGAAGTAAAGCCCGGCGAAACGCTGGCGCTGGTAGGTGCAACAGGAGCCGGCAAATCGTCTATTATCAATTTGCTGAATCGCTTCTACGATATCAAACGAGGGGAGATTATGGTTGACGAGGTTGAAATCGAAAATTACCAAGTTGATATGTTGCGGCAACACATCGGTGTAGTACTGCAAGATGTATTTTTGTTTTCTGATACCATCGAGCAAAATATTACGCTTGGTAATCCTGATATCAGCCGTGAAAAAATCTTAGAGGCTGCTGACATGGTAGGTGCTCGTAAATTTATAGAACGGCTTCCTGGTGGTTTAGACTACAACGTAATGGAAAGGGGAGCCACCCTATCTGTCGGACAACGACAACTAATTTCTTTTGTGCGAGCCATGGTGTATGATCCCAAAATCATTGTCCTAGATGAGGCTACTTCTTCAGTAGACACAGAAACTGAGGAGCTTATTCAAAAAGCAATTACCAAACTAATGAGTGGCCGCACATCAGTGGTAATAGCCCACCGTTTATCCACCATTCAAAGTGCTGACCAGATAATAGTGCTGGATCACGGAGAAATCAAAGAACGAGGTACACACCAGGAGCTACTGCAGAAGGACGGTTTTTACACGCAGCTTCATCGCATGCAATACAAAGAGGTGGTCTAAGGTAGGAAAAGAAGGTGTACGCAAGAAAGCCCCAGCCGTCATGAGATAGGCGAGGCTTTCGTTTTATGAACTTTAAACATCAGATACTTATCCGGTCGTAAGCCTGAGCATCCAGCACTGCGATAGATACCATATTAACAATCTCACGGATAGTACTTCCCTGTTGTAAGATATGTACCGGACGATCCATGCCCAGGAGGACAGGCCCGATCGCATCGGCTCCACCTACTTCCATCAATAGCTTATACGCAATATTACCTGAAGCAAGGTCAGGAAAGATAAAGGTATTGGTGCCTTCATCTACCAGTTTACTGAAGGGGTAATTTTCTTTTTGCAATTCAGTACTGAGCGCCGTATTAGCCTGTATATCACCATCAATAATGAGTTCAGGCCATTTCTGCCTTGCCAACGCGGCTGCTTTGGCCGTCTTTTCAGGAATTTCACCTTTGCTGGAACCAAAGTTAGAGTAAGAAAGCACGGCCATACGGGGCTGTATACCAAAGGAGCTTACCGAGCTAGCTGTCAGCCCGATGATATCAACCAGTTCTTCGGCGGAGGGATTTACATTCACCGTAGTATCGGCAAAGAAGAAGGTGCCGGTTTTGTTGGAGATAATGTACATGCCCGCTACCCGCTGTACCTGGTCGCTAACGCCAATCACCCGCAGGGCAGGCAGGATCGTTTTGGGGTAGTCGCTGGTAAGACCGGAAATAAAAGCATCTGCTTCCCCTGCCTCTACCATAGCCGTACCGAAGTAATTGCGCGAGCGCATCAGTCGACGTGACTCAACCTGGGTCATGCCCTTACGCTTTCGCTTTTGGTAAAGATGATCCCCGTAACTGTTGAGCTTCTCAGCGGTCGCAGTATAGGGATCAATGATGGTACAATTAGAAAGCTCGAGGTGATGCTCTTCCATAAGACTGCGAACCTTATCCCGGTTTCCTAGTAGAATGGGTACGGCGATCTGCTCGTCTTGAATGGTCTGAGCAGCCTTCAGAATCTTTTGATCCTCTGCTTCTGCAAATACCACTCGTTTAGGCTGCTTCTTGGCTTTACTGATCACCTGGGACATGAGCTTCTGATCAATACCGATGCGGCGCTGTAATTCTATATGATACTGCTCCCAGTCAAGGATGTGCGTACGAGCTACACCGGTCTCAATCGCTGCCTGGGCTACAGCGGGCGAAATAGTAGTAATCAGCCGAGGATCAAGAGGTTTGGGGATAAGGTAATCTTTACCAAAAATGATTTTTTCACTGCTGTAAGC
>CAZZGE010000370.1:0-3295 GCA_964653665.1 uncultured Porifericola sp.
GAGGGGATCTGGGAGGGAATTACCAGAGATGGTATTATCATTCGTGGTGCTCTTGGACCTGATGGAACAATTAAAACAGCATTCCCAATAATAGTCATATGAAAATTTTCTATCAAATCCCACATAGAAATTTATATCTTTCATTACAAAATGAAAGATGGTTAAATTTATTATTTGGCCTCTATCAGTCAAAACATCATTTTGAAAGAGTACTAGATTTCATCAGTCAATTTCAAAAAAGCCTCTTATCCAATGATTTTGACTCCCTTGAATGGGAAGAACATGATGTTCATGGCAAGGTTTACATCGTATTCTACTCAGAATTGGCAACCTTATATGGAAAATCAGACAAATTAATTATAGAGCCAAATGGTGACTATTTGTTAAATTCAAAAGAATACCCAATATCCGTTATTCTAAAAATTGTAGAAAAATACATAGATATCTTCAAATTATGGGAATCCGATGAAGCCTTTCCCACTTACTCTAACCTCCTAAAACTCATCCAAAAGAAATACCATAGAAAAGTCACCTCTTGGGGTTTTCGCCTGATATCTCAGTTCGATAATGCCGTTTTATATAAAAAAGACTGGCTTATACTTAACTTTCTGGAAGACCAGGAGGGCCCCGTCCTTTATCTGATTGATGAAAGAAGTAACCAAAAGTACGACTTCAACCTGGCATTAGAACTGCTTGATCATTACGCTGCTACCATTCATTCTATGCTTTACCAGAAGTACAAACTCAAATTATCTAGGGAAGAAACACGTTCTGGCTATTTTGTAAAAACCATGGAATTTCTGGAATCCCATCTGCTGGATAAAATCCAGGGGCCAGATGAAACTTTCATACGAGAGCTGGAAAAGGAGCGACAACTACGCAATAAAATGCTGCAAAAGGTACTCACACTTCCACAGGACCACCCGATAAAACAAAGATTTCTCAATGAAGACAATGGCTGGTGGGATGCAATGAAAGAAGAAATGGGCAATGATAGTTAATAAATAGCTTCTTGAAAGCACTTCAAAATGCATACTATTTCCCCCCGGAAATAGTAGATCCTTTGCATGAAGCCATAGAAAATAGAAGCCTTACCAAGGTATTATGATGAATTATTGAATCTGGTACTGTTACTAGAAAAATTGAAAAACTAAAAGAAGCAATTCAAATAACTGCCCTGGCCAAACTCGATGATGCCGGTGGACTCTTCAAAGACCTCCCTCAACTTAAGATTTGGTACAACAATCATAATCTTACCATACCACTAAAAGAAACAATTATAGAGAAAGTACTTGCCGACAATGGAAGTACGGGATCTATTCAACAAAAAAATCAAACAAAGCATCCCGCCTAAAGCGGGATACCATGAGCGCAGGCCCGAAAAAACAACGGGGTGAAGGCGGGCATTGCGGGGCGAAGCATTGTTTTTTCTTGATTTCTTTGCTTACTTTCTTCATCAAGGAAGAAAGGAAGGCCAGTCCGGCGAGGACAAAAGTCAAAAGCTAGCAGCCGACAAACTAAAACCTAAACTGCCACTTGAGTGAGGAAGCGCCACAAAACTTTAATAGTAATTCAGCCAATTGATCAAAAGAGAAGCGATTCGTCCTCAGCTCTATGTCGATATCCGTTAAGGAATATAGGCAAATAAAACCCGAACCACCGCCCTAGCCAAACTCGATGATGCCGGTGAATTCTTCAAAGATCTCCCTCAACTTAAGATTTGGTACAACAGCCCTAACCTTACCATTCCACAAAAAAATATCATTAAAGAGGCCTTTGCTGAGCTTGATATTGCATCCAGGGCCAGGATAGATAAAATACTCACTGATAATGAAAAATACCTGGATGTATTTGGTGAGCTGCTGGTTAAACTAAGCGATGGCAACACCACCATCTTAAAGCAAATCTCCGGCGCCGGCTGGGAAGATTTATTGCCCAGGCTATTGGCAGATTTAGATGGTAGTGGTATCTTTAAGGCGAAGTTCTTTGATAATTTGGAGTGGGTGGACTCGTGGGGGGTGTTGGATGATGCAGGCTTAGACCAGGCTTTAAAACGTGATCCTGACAAGCTTACCAAGGTCAACCGCTACCTGAATACCAATCCCGGAAAGAAGGACGGTTTTATTGATGACCTGAAAAAGACTTCTGATCCGGGAAGGTTTGTGGATCGGACTTCATGGGCTGATAATTTAAAAAGACAATATGATCCTAATGGCAACGCTGCCAATTTTACTACTCATGGTTTAGATAAGTCTGATATCCCACAATCAATTTATGACGATATGGTGGCAGAAGCTTCAGCACCTCAATATTTAGATGGTGTTATTAAAAGCGGTAGTACTGTTCCGAAGAAAATTGCGGCTTCTGAAGGCTATACAATGTATAAAGTCGTTCCTCGTGGTAATGCTGCCCCATCTCCTGGCACACCTTTTTGGGGTAAACTGGAGTAATTAAATAAGGATGGAGCGACATCAAGTTTTGAGCAAAAAATGGGACTTCCAGTGTCAAGCCATGGCGCAAAATATGATATTTATAAAATTGAGGTAAAACCGGGAGAGCAAGTAAATGTATTTGAGAACACAATTGCTAATACCACAGAGGCAGGGTATAAGACAACGGGAGGTGCTACCCAGTCTTTAGTTTTAGATAGATCAAAATGGACGAACCCAGAAATAGTACCATCAGCAGAAATTTTCCCCCCAACCAATTAATATTTAGATGAAAGATTGCGGAATAACAGACATAGACAAAGAAAGAAAAGAAGTTTTTGAGTACGCCAGACAAATTATTCACGATAGTTCAAAAACTACTAAGGAGAATGCTGAGAATGCTAAAAATAAGATCCTGGACTTTAGGATGAAGCTGCTGGCGTATAATCGTGGCACTGAAGCATTAGAAGGGAATTTTGGATGGACACCCGTTTTTGATGATTTAATTAAAGAGCTCGAATCAATTAAAAGCCGTTTATCCAGCTAACTGCTTCTGCATATCCTTTTGAAAGAGAAAGGCTTTGATCAGGGACTTTACACAGTCTCGGTCATGATCATCAAGATGCTGAGCTTTTGAAAACATATTCAGAAGTTCGGCATCTGTAATTTTGCTCTTGGCTTTTTCGTCCTCCGTGCCGTAAATAAGCATATCGGCAGACACTTCCAGAATATCAGCAAATTTTTTAACCACATCTACAGAAGGCATAGTCTGGTTACGCTCATAACGTGAAATATGTGCAGAGTGAATCTGCATCAGTTCAGCTAATTGCCCTTGTGAAATACCCTTTTTGGTTCTTGCCTCTTTA
>CAZZGE010000371.1:0-3248 GCA_964653665.1 uncultured Porifericola sp.
TGGGGTAGTTTGCCCGTCCCTCTAAAAAGGTAAAATAAGGAGTAGGCGAATACTTTCAAAGCTTCACATTCATGATTACCTCTTTCCAATCAATCAATGCATCCCGCCTGAGAAACTGGTAGGTACCGTAGATATGGATAATATGTCGCCAGGCAATCGGCGACACCTGTTTGATCGTGGCGATGGCTTCCTGCAAATGTAGTATGTCGTTTTCTCCTTTGGTAGTGGTTCCCCGATGGCCGACTGCCTCTAACTGATTTTGCTTTTGGTGGAGCAGTTCGGAAAGCAGATAGGTATTATAATACACCATACAGTTGGCCACCAGCCGGGTACACTCACTCCATACTTGTTGTTCTTGCATAGAATGGACCGCGTCACGGCGACCCGAAACTTCCCTTGGTTCATGTAGGCAATATATTTTCGCAGATTGTGATAGCTTTCACCTCGATTCAACGCCTTTTGCACATTCCGACGTAACTGACGGGAATTGAGATACCGAAGAATATATTCCGTTCGGACGATATTATCATATTCCCATAGAGCCTGTTTCGTCTTATTCGTCCGGGAATAAGCACTTAGCTTGCGAATGATGGTGCTCTGAGTCGTACTCTTCAGGGCCAGTGACGCCATAATTCGCTGAACGTTGTCCCACTCATCGTGCAACAATGACCGGTTGATCTTGCGTACTGGTTTGAGCAGTTCGTATTCATAATAGATCGGATTCCGGAAACTATAGACCATCTTCGCTCTCGAAGAAATCTGTTTGTAGCGGGGGGCAAACTGGTAGCCGAACAAGTCAAGAATGGCAAAGTTGACCTGGTTGGTACCATGCGTATCGGTAGAATGCACCTGGGGTTGCAGATCAGAAGAGTTGTTGAAGAGTAAGTCAAATACGTAATGGCTTTCGTGCTCATTCGCACCGATAATCTTGGCATTCACCGGAATATGGTTGGCGACCATGGTATAAGAGGTGACTCCTTTACTTAAGCCAAAGTACTTGGAGGAATAGCGCGAGTTGATAGTCTCGAACTGGGTCTCATTCTTCTGCCCGTCGCTGCTAGAATGCAGCGTGTCTGGCTGAATATGAAAATGTTGATACATGGGTAGTTGAGCAATGGCATTTACTACCCGATCATTGGCTGTCCGCAGCGTTTCTGCCCGTAAGTAATTATTGGTAGTGCCGACCAATTCGTGGTAATTCAGGTCCGATATTTCTGCCATGCGCTTGAGACCGTGGTGGGTAGCAAGCGCCAATATACTAGCTAGTAGATATTGGGGGTCACTTTTCTTGCGGATATTGCGAGGCAAAAGATGGGTAAATGCTTCCAGGAAGCCTGTATGTTCATGTACGAGCGGTAGTAACGCAGTGATATGGACTGGGGTAAACTGCCGATATATCTGATGGTTGTTTTCTTCTTCATCTTCCTTATATGTCAGTTGCCACTTCAGTTGGTCTCCCCGCTCGGTCACTTTAATATCTCGGTCGTCCTTTTGCCTGATTCTTCGGTTGACTCGCTGATAAAGCTCTTCAATCGTTATTTCCCATTCCTCCAGCAATTGATCGATGGGTTGGAGCAGTCGCGGAAAATCCAGCTTGCGTAACAGGTCGTTTTTACGCTTCCATTGTTCGGAAGAAAGTAAATCCTGATCAAAGCTGCGGTATTGACCACTATCGGGAACAAAATTATCGCCTGATTCCAAGCGGTGCGTCAATGTCTGATAGACCCATACTTCGTAGCGTATTTCGTTGAGTTGGTTAGATTCGTAAAAATACTTGCGGATACGTTTTGGAATAAACTGGATAGGAAGCAGTTCACGATCAACTTGCCAGAGCCGCTTTCCGGATAAGAATATTTCCTGCATGAGTTGAATGGCCTGTAGGAAAGGGCTGTTGGGTATATTGCTTTCAAAAAGTAGATGAGCAAAGAGATACCGCATGGTATAGCCGAGTTTACGTTTATTGAGACGGTGGCCGCGCCATCATAATAGGACCATTCCAGCGCTTTGTCATCCAACTTATACCGCTTAATGTATTGGCTGACCAAATCAATGTCGTCCCGATCAATGAGGCCAAACACCTGTTGACGGATCTCACCAAAAGGAGTTTCGTCACAAACATCCGGATCAATGAACATCTCCAATACTTGAGGGACTTTGGTTAATTGCTCATTGGCTGCTAAGTGGTAACGGATCACCTGGTCTTTGGCGTAGACTTTCGCACTCTCCGTAAAGTCACGGACATGGTAGCGAAAAGCTTCAATGAGTATATCATTGATCTGTTGCCATCGGCTAAAGGCAAAACACAATAGGTAAAGATGGACGATCGTACGTTGAAAACGCTTGAGCTTATAGATGGTATAGTAGTCAGCCAGCGATGCGTAGTAGTGAATATTTTCGTTAGAGAGACCCAGGGTGGGTAAAACACGAACGGCGATATGATATATGGGCTCAAGCAGGGCTTTTCGTTCCAGTTGCCTTCGCATCGTTTGGTAGTTGAAGTTGGCCGGTTCCTGCTGAAGATACGTTAATGGATAGAAGGGCTGCCCTGCCAATGGATCAGTATTATCTTTCTCAATCAGTGCCTGGAGCAAGGAGACTTCCTGCCGCGAGAGGTATTTACTGAGTAGCTGCTCCAGGCGTTCGCGTTCTAGGACCAGGGCACGGCTGATGATGTGTTGCTGTAGTACCGTATAACCGGGTAAAACAATACGCCGGTGTTGCAGAAAGTGCACGATCTCACGAAAGATATAAATAGGTTTACTATGAATACGGGCCAGGTATTGGGCTTTACGAAGTATCAGCTTCCGGATGTTGGCCGTAGCCGATTGGTACCCGGTTAGTTCGAGTATCATTTTTTGCTGCGTCAGTCGGGTAGGTTTAGAAACCGTCGAAACATTGTGCAGTAAGTCGTTGAGTAGACTTGGGGAATAGTCCGCTGCAAAATGGGTACGAAGCACCGCCACCACATCCGTCGGCACCTGAGCAAAGGTGAAAATGTAAAACTGCTGCTTGGCTTTGAAGTAGCCAAGTTGTATAATAAAGTATACTTTGGCAGCTAACCCCCGCAACGAAAGCATCGCGAGCCGCTCGGGCTCATGAAGATAAAAATACTCTTCTCGCTGCAACTCATCCAAGGCAGGCAATCCGTAGAGTTCATCTACTTCGTTGGACGTGAGTATTTTGAGGTGCCGTTCCTCCATCACCAGTAGTGGCCAAAAACAAGTGTTTTCTGCCACCTAAAATACTAA
>CAZZGE010000372.1:0-3245 GCA_964653665.1 uncultured Porifericola sp.
AGCAGCAATGATCTGGTCAAGACCTTGCTCCAGATTCTTCCGCTGGGCGCTCAGCTTATTAAGTACGAAAGAAATCACATTTTCATCCGACTGCAGTACTGCTTTCAGCAGGTGGGCAGGTTCAATAGCTTGTTGCTGAAAGCCATTGGCTATTTCGGCAGCTTTTTGCAAAGCCTCCTGTGCTTTGATGGTATAGTTGTTAAAATTCATAGGGCTCATGATGTTTTTATGCTCAATGCTTATTTATCAGACATGTATCAAATCTACGTCCAACCTAAAAATTTAAGGAAAAAGTGCCAAAGTGGCGTATTTTTCTAGAAATAGCTATAAAGTAGTGACTATATGTCATATAGATGAATATTTTGATAGATTGGATATGATTCAGTACTTTTAGTGTATTTATAACAAAATTGTGTTTAGGCGATTTAATACCGTATAAAATCGTGCTTATTTTTGAGAATTAGTTATAATAACGCGTTATTTGAAATTTAATAGGTAATTTTTCACGAACAAATTTTCACTTAAAAACCTTACACAAGTAATGAAACATACAATGTACTCCTTTTTACTGTCTATTGCTGTTGTTTTTGTTTCTCTGAGTTCATATGCCCAGGATGATGCATTGCGAGGTATGACGGCCGAAGAATATGAAATCGCTAAATCAGCGCAGGTTGATGATCTAGACAACGACACTTATGTAAAGATCAGCGATGGTAGCTATGTGCTAGATCGTTACGAGATGAAGCCTCCTTACTTTATTACCGGTGACAGTGGCATCAAGAAAAGAATTGATGTTTATAAAATTATGGATCGTGAGTCCATGGGGGAACTTGGTCTGGTAGTCTACTTTACCAATACTGAGGCTGATGAAACCTTTAATCTGGTAATTCCCAACATGGCCACTACCGGTGAAGTATGGAATATGTATTTTGATGACATCCATCAGCATGATCGGGAAGAAGGCGATGTATCGCTCAAAATGTCGTATGTGCTCTCCAAAGAGGTTTCTTATCTCATGCAAAAAAGTAGTGGCGTTGACATGAGCGCCATGGATCAGGAAAACTCTGACTATGATTTCTGTTTTGCTGCAGATGCACTGGTTACGATGGCCGATGGATCTGATAAAATGATCAGTGAAGTTGAAGTAGGTGAGTCCATTCTCACCCTGGAACAGGGTATTAGGAAGCCAGTGGGGGTGGAAGGTATTGACGTCCACCAAAAAGCTGAAATTACTCTCGCCAAAGCGGTTTTGTTTCCGGTGGAAGAGATGACCGCAAGTCTTGCAAGTGTACGCTCTTCAGCTACAGAACTGATTGCTACAGCCAACCATCCGGTACTAACTGCTTCCGGCACAAAAACCTTAGGTGAGTTACTACCCGGTGATATACTTACGAAGTATGATCCTCAATCTGGTCAAAGTGCCAGGTATAAAGTGCACTTCGTAGATCCTGCCCACGATACGGTATCAAAGGTATATAACCTGGATGTAGAAGGTGAGCATTATCTGGTCAACCAGGTTCTGGTGCTTGAAAAATAGACATTGTTTCAAACTCTCCGATCGAGCCGATGCATCTATATGTATCGGTTTTTTTATCAGCATGTATGGCATTCTAATTCAGTGCTTGAAGCTATCGCGTTGTATAAAGTTACAAAGTAACTAGTCAGGTATCTTAGCTAATTGGAATTCAGCGAATTAGATCCCTATGATAGTTGTACAATTGCTGAATCAAATTATGAAACTCTATTTTTCCTAATGGAATCAAATCTTTATTCTCTAGGGATTTTGATCCGCCGAAGCTTGCTTCGTGTGTAAAAACAAAAAAACTAACTGCTTACAATGCCACGGGGCTTGCTCTAGGGTGATTTACTTTTTTTTAGAAATTCTCTTGACCAACTATATCATAATAACTAAACCTGTAAGCAGTCTTCACGTAAGAATTGAGACATATTAATACTTTTTATTACATTAAAATTTAACCAATAATATGGAACTTAAACTAGGAAATACCGCTCCTGATTTTACGGCTGAAACTACTGAAGGTACCATTAACTTTCATGAGTGGCTGGGGGATAGCTGGGGCCTGATCTTTTCACATCCGGCCGACTATACACCCGTTTGCACTACCGAACTGGGGCGTACTGCGCAACTCAAGTCCGATTTTGAAAAGCGGAACGTCAAAGTAATTGCACTAAGTGTTGATGACTTGGACTCTCACAAAGGCTGGTTGGGTGACATCAATGAAACCCAGAATACTACGGTTAATTTCCCCATCATTGCTGATTCTGATAAAAAGGTTGCCGAGCTCTACGGTATGATGCATCCTAATGCATCGGATAGCATGACCGTACGTTCAGTGTTTATCATTGATCCGAACAAAAAGATCAAGCTGACATTGACTTACCCGGCTTCTACAGGCCGTAATTTCCAGGAACTGCTTAGAGTGATAGATTCGCTGCAGCTAACCGCTAATTATAGTGTTGCTACACCGGCTGACTGGAAAGATGGAGAGGACGTAGTCATAGCGCCTGCAATCTCCAATGAAGAAATTCCCGAGCGTTTTCCTAAAGGACATAAGGTAATTAAACCTTATTTGAGAACCACTCCTCAGCCCAACAAATAGGTTTAGCTTCTAAAATTCATAAATGCCCGTGAGGTGATTCCTTACGGGCATATGAAACTTTGCAGCTGTAAGGTTTAAGCGGCCATTACAACAAGTTTGGTCATCTCTCTCCCACCGGCTACTGAGCATTTTGTTCTGAGGTTCATAACTTACTGTCCTCCTTTGAGTGTCCATCTTTACCCTGAGCGTTTCATTCTTTGCTGTACTACTGTTCTCTGAGCTGATTCTATTGTTCTTGTACCAATCAGGTAGAATCAAGTAGCCTTTATTCAAGAACGTTTTATAGCGCATTTTATCTGCATTGTTGTTCGAGTAAGTGAGTAAAGTATTCTTCTTTTCCAATCCGTCACCTTAAAAAGAAGTATCTTGTATATAGATGATGAGTGCTGCTAACCCATCGTTGAGCAACAATACCTTGGCTTATTCCATGTCCAAGCGGAGTGTCGCCCATTAGCACCATCAGCGATGAAAATCAGGCAATAAAGCCCATTATAAGAGCAAAGAGAACCTGTCAGCAAAATCAAGGTGTATGCCTATATGCGCTGCGTACTCTGATACATTGGGTAGCATGTGGTTTTTATCTTCATTTTTTCGTTTTTAATTTTACGCTGAGTTCGTTAAGTA
>CAZZGE010000373.1:0-3238 GCA_964653665.1 uncultured Porifericola sp.
AACCCTGTTCAGTTGAGGCTTTTTTTTTACTTTAATCTGTCATTACGCTTTTCTATTATCGCAACCCTGTTTTGACAGAGAGTTATAAAAGAATTTACAAGGTGAAATTAATTTTCCTCTAGCTGTAACTTTACAAGGTTGCTGTAATCCCCCTGCAGCGAGAATAACTCGTCGTGTGTACCTTCCTCCACAATGGTTCCATTTCTGATAACGTAAATATTATCTACCTTTTTGATTGTTGCCAGGCGATGGGCAATGATAATAGTGGTGCGACCCTGCATTAGCCTCTCTAGAGCTTGTTGAACCAAAGATTCTGACTTGGCATCCAATGAGTTGGTAGCCTCATCCAGTATTAGGATTTTCGGGTTTTTGAGTATAGCCCTGGCGATAGCAATTCTTTGTCGTTGTCCACCAGATAGCTTCACCCCTCTTTCTCCAACTTTAGTTTCAAATGATTCAGGAAAGGACTCAATGAAATCTAATGCATTAGCTTGAAACGCAGCCTCCCGTATTTCATCCATTGAGGAACCTGGTTTACCGTAGAGAATGTTCTCCCGGACGGTACCTCCAAATAAGATTACCTCCTGCGGTACAATACCAATCTGTTTACGATACTCCAGTAGATCAATGTCTGCAATGTTTAGGTTACCAATCGCAATAGTACCGCTGTCAGGACTGTAAAATCGAAGTAGCATTTGTGTAATAGTAGACTTACCAGCTCCACTGTGGCCAACGAGTGCAATTTTTTCACCCGCATCAATTGTAAAGTTGATCCCTTTCAATACTTCCAAATCTTTACGGGTAGGATAAGAGAAGCGCAGGTCATTAAAAGTAATTTTTCCACTGATATCTAGGGCATTAATTACCTGGTAGTATTGCTTGGGATTCAATTCTTCATCTTGTGAAAGTATGTTAAGTACCCTTTCAGAAGCACCCACCGCTTTCTGTATCTGTCCGTACAGGTCGCCCAGGCCGGCAATTGAACCACCGATCAGAGTTGTATACAAGATAAATGATATGAGTTCACCAATAGTAATCTCTCCCTGTGCCACTAGAGAAGCACCAAACCATATGACAGCCACAATTCCTCCGAATAAAACAAAAATCACAAATGAGATGAAGAGCCCGCGATATATGGCCGCTTTAAGCGCGGTGTCCACAACTTTATTAAGCTCCGCATTGTATTTCTTAATCTCGAATAATTCACTGGTAAAAGATTTTACAGCTTGTATGGCTTGTAAAGTTTCTTCAACGATGATATTGGCATCAGCCAGTTGATCCTGAGTCGCTTTGGACAGTTTTCGTATGTTTTTACCAAATAACACTGCCATGATTACCAAGACTGGGAAAGTAGCCAGCATAAAGCCGGTTAGTTTAGGAGCCATCCATGAGATGACAATAATGCCAATGAGAAGTGTGGCTGTTTGACGGAGAAATTCTGCCAGTGTAGTGGAAAATGTGTTTTGTAGAAGAGAGACATCGGCAGTAATGCGGCTGATTATCTCACCACTCCGGTGTGTATCAAAAAAAGTAAGAGGCAGTGACATCAGCTTGCTGTACAATGATAAACGTACGTCGGCCATGGACTTTTCGTTAACCTGGGCAAAGTAGTAGACACGGATAAAAGAAAAGATACTCTGGATCATAAAAACCCCTAACAGTACCAAAGCGATTGTATCAATATTATTACCCATCCAGGAAGCGTTTCCCGAGGCTACATCAATTAACTCACCCGATATCAAAGGAAAAGAAAGTAAAGTAAGGCTAGAGAACACCAGACTGACAATCCCTACAACAAATTGCCACCTGTAAGGAATAATGAATTGATAAATTCCCAGTAAACTCTTGAAAGCATCTTTATTTAATTTGGCTTTTTTGTTCTCTATAGTGTTTTGAGACAGATCTGTCGCTTTTGCTGCCATATCAGGTATATCTGTAAGTTATTTGGCGTTACATAATAGTGTAAAACTATTTAAGTGTAGTTTATGTATAGGCCGATGCATAATGTAATTCAAAGAAATAAGCGGATAAGTCCTATATTTGTTCGACTTACTGATAAAGGAAATATTGTAAAATGATTTTTGTTACAGGAGCCAGTGGACTTATAGGTAGTTTCATCTGCAGAAAGCTTGTAGATGAAGGTCATAGGGTTAAGGCGTTAAAACGGCCGGCAACTGAGCTAAACTTGTTGGATGATATCAAAGATAAGATACATTGGATTGATGGTAATCTACTCAATGTGTCAGAGACGGAAAATTACCTTAAGGGTGTAGATAAAGTAATCCATTGTGCAGCACTGGTTTCCTATGATCAGCGAGAAGAAGAATTGATATACCAGACCAATGTGGAAGGGACGGCCAATCTAGTAAATGCTGCGCTACTGCAAAGTGTAGAGCTTTTTGTGCACTTCAGTTCTGTGGCATCCATCGGAAAGGAAAAGCACGTGAAAGTAAGTACTGAAGAAACCCTCTGGACAGAAGGAGAAAATGTAAGCACGTACGCCAGAAGTAAACATCAGTCCGAACTGGAAGTATGGCGTGGGTGGGCGGAAGGTTTAAATACGATCATCATTAATCCTTCTTTAGTACTAGGTCCTGGCAATTGGAACAAAAGCAGTACACAAGTGTTCAAATACGTCTATGAAGAACATCGCTTTTATACTGCTGGTATTGTTAATTATGTAGATGTAAGAGATGTAGCAGAGGTAACGGTGAGGTTAATGAGCTCTGATCTGAAAGGGGAGCGCTTCATCGTAAACTCCGGCAGCATAAGCTGTAAAAAGCTGTTTGATACGATTGCTGCGGCTATGCAGAAAACACCTCCGGGAATTCGGGTAAGTAGCAACCTGATAAAAGTAGCCATCACTTTTGAAAAAATAAGGAGCAGGCTCTCAGGTACCAAACCACTAATAACTGATGAATTGAGAACAGTAGCTAAAAACCAGCATTACTATGCTAATGATAAAATTAAGAAAGCTGTAGATGTAGATTTTCGCAGACTTGAAGACACTGTCCACTGGACGTGTGAACAGCTCTTGAAAGAAGAAAGTGGATGATGTGGATGATCGCCTAGAACCATTGTTGAGTTGGCGATCATTATAGTATTTTCTATATTTAAGCCATATCATCTGTGTTATTTACGGTGCAGATGATTGTTTTTTCGATTTAACATGAATGTCGAGATGTATGGGCGATAACTTTAAAAGAAGAGAGGAAGGAGATAAGCTTGCAACGTGGTT
>CAZZGE010000374.1:0-3218 GCA_964653665.1 uncultured Porifericola sp.
GTGCATTATGATATCTCTGACTCTCTGGAAAACTACCTGCAAGAGGCAGGACGAGCCGGGCGTAACGCAGATATACAAGCCGACTGCCATCTGCTCTTTGACGAAAACGACCTGAACGAACATTTTGCCCTGCTCAACCAGACCAAACTCTCTCAGAAAGAGGTAGCCCAGATCTGGAGAGGCATCAAAGCTTTCAAGAAGAATAAATTCAGTAAGTCCGCGCTGGAAATTGCTAAACAGGCAGGTTGGGATGAGGATATGCGTCAACTGGAAACGCAGGTAAAGACTGCTATTGCTGCCCTGGAAGATGCAGGCTATGTAAGCAGAGAGCAAAACGCCCCTCGCTTGTTTGCCAAAAGCATACTGGTGCGTAATGTAGAGGAGGCCAATAAGATTATCAGAAACTCACCAGATAGATTTGCCGGAGAAGATGAACAGGATGCCGTCCGTATTTTTCAGTATCTCATTTCAAGGGATGAGACCAAGGTAGATTATCTTGCTGATGACCTGGGAATTCGCCAAGACAAAGT
This sequence comes from uncultured Porifericola sp., assembly GCA_964653665.1. GTDB lineage: Bacteria > Bacteroidota > Bacteroidia > Cytophagales > Cyclobacteriaceae > Catalinimonas. Next base: position 531 of record CAZZGE010000374.1, read on the forward strand.
AGCCCGCATCCTTACCCATTTCAAGGAATTGAAAATCCTGGATGATACCTATGAACTTACCGCCCAGATTAACCCGGTAAGAAGTCAGAATAACTCCCTGCACTGCTACGAAAGATATCGCAAACTGGAGATAGCTTTATTAGATATCCTATTGCCTAAACAGGAAAGTGCTAGGAAAACAAATGTATATCTTAGGGATATCAACGAGCGCATTATTGAAAATGGATTTGAGCAAAGTAGCATAGAAGCCATACGCAACCTGCTTCATTTCTGGCAGCATCAGCACCTGCTTGACAAAGAAAGAGTAGATGCTCAAAGGCTGCTCTACCGGATCAACTTTAAGGTCAGCCGTGAGGAGTTTATTGAGCAGATGCAGCGCAGGCATACCCTGGCTACTGCCGTAATTCACTGGCTGGTCAAAAGCAATGACGATCAGATACAAAGACAGCAGAAGACTGCTCAGCAGACTTTTAAGTTTTCATTACTCAAGATGAAACAGGTCATTGAGCACGAGAATATCTTTGTTCCTAAGGCTCATTTAACTGAATATGAAAAAATACTGCTCTACCTGCATCTTATTGAAGTGGTCAAATTGGAAGGAGGACTGTTTGTACTTTATAATGCCATGACTATTCAACTGCTGGAGCATAACCCCAAAAAGCAGTACACCCAACAAGATTACGAAAAACTAAAAAGGCATTATGAAAAGAAGGTAGAGCAGATACACATCATCGGGGAGTATGCCCGTAAGCAGTTAAGTCAGCACCTGGAAGCCATACAGTTCGCCGATGACTACTTTCGCCTGCCCTATGAGGAATTTATTGATATGTACTTTCGCCACCAAAAAGGTAAACTGAAGCAACCCATCACTGAGGAAAAATACAAACAAATATTTGGTGAACTCTCTGAAGAGCAGTTATCCATGGTTAAAGATAAAGTGAGTGAAAAGATTCTGGTAGGCGCTGGACCAGGCAGTGGCAAGACTCGGGTATTGGTTCACAAAGTAGCTTCCCTAGTGATGATGGAGGATGTCAAGCCTGAGCAGTTCCTGATGCTCACCTTCTCCCGACCGGCTGCCATGGAATTCAAAGAGCGGCTGAAGAACCTGATTGGCAAAACCGCCTACCACATTGATATCTACACTTATCACGGCTTTGCCTTTTCGCTCCTGGGGTGATTAGGCAATCTGGAGAAATCAGAAAATGTTATTGAGCAGGTCACCCAGGCACTTCAAAGCAGGGAGATCGCTGCCGACCGGGTGATGCGAAAAAGCTTCATCGTAGTAGATGAGTACCAGGATATCTCCCGGGCAGAGTATGACTTTCTGCAAACCCTCATGAAGATAGCCGGGGAAGTCCGGGTCATGGTAGTAGGCGATGATGATCAGAACATTTACGAGTTCAGGGGAACATCCGTTGAGTTCATGCGCAGCTTCGTCAGAGATCAGCAAGCCAAAACCTATTTTCTCAGTAAAAACTACCGGGCCGCTGCCAACCTGGTGGAGTTCTCTAATCAATTTCTGGAGTGCTTCAGTTCCGACAGGCTCAAAGCAGGGCAGCTACTACTTACTCACAGACAAGAACAAGCGTCTGTCATCATAAGCCTTTACAACCAGGCTTCTGATCTTATCCTTCCGCTTGCCAAAGATCTGCATCGGCAAAAGCTGAAGGGTACCGTAGCAGTGTTAACCCGTACCAATCAGGAAGCCATGCTGATGCATCATGCCCTGCTGCAAGAGGATATACCTGCCCAGTTGATCGGTCAGCAGGAAGGCTTCTCCCTGAAGCAACTGCTTGAAATTAGAAGCTTTACTCAACTTATCAAGCAGCACCACCAGATTGAGCAGGGATATATACCCAGAGACACCTGGCAGAAATGCCGTGATCAGGTGTTACATCTTTATGGCAAATCAGCTAACCTCAAACTTGCCCTCACCATCATCGATACCTTTAATCGGGAGATGGGCGGTCGTAAATTCTGGTCAGACTGGCTGGCTTACCTTCAGGAGGTTAGGATGGAGAACTTTGTCTCTCCAGAAAAGGAGCGAGTACTGGTCTCTACCATGCATAAGGCCAAGGGCAAAGAGTTTGATCATGTTTTCTTGCTCCTCGATAACTACCAGTTGTCGGATGAGGCCAGCAAGCGGGTCATTTACGTTGCAATAACCCGCGCTAAAAACTCACTGAATATCCATGTCAAACAGAATATTTTTGCGGGTATTGAAGTAGCCGGGATAGACAGTAAGCAGGTAAATGAAATATACCCTCAACCAGTGGACCTACAAATTGAGACAGGTATGAAAGATATTTGGCTTGGCTATTTTAAAAACGAATACGCAATCAGGCGCATGAAAAGTTTGCAGGCCGGTGACCCACTGTTTTTTTCGCAGGATCCGCTATCCGGGCTCAACAGTGCTGAAGGAAAGAAAGTAGTCAAATTTTCTACCTCCTTCAAAGAAAAGCTCAGGCAATTTATAGATAAAGGGTTTAAGCCTGAACAAGCTGAAGCCGCTCATATTATAGTCTGGTTCTCAGAGGAAGATAACAGGGATTACCGAGTGATATTACCAAAGATTATCATAAAAAAACATGCTAGATCTAGCCTTATTACGGTTTAGATGGTATAAGATCAACATGGAATGGCACAGGAAAAAACGCACCAAAACCGGGGAAGACAAAACGCAAGGGG
>CAZZGE010000375.1:0-3210 GCA_964653665.1 uncultured Porifericola sp.
GAGTGCGGAAAACGGAGGTTTTTAGGAAGACTAGACAGACTTGTATTTTTACTCTACTCAGTCATGATTGCTTTGATACTACGAGCATACATAATAATGGCTATACCTAGCAGGGCAGTAAGTTCTCCAAGTAAGTCAAATTATCCGGTTTAAAACTATCTACCTTCATCACTATAGAATAGCCAACCTAATAACTATGCCTCCGTAAGCTGCATAAACTCTTCCTGTTCATTTTCAGTAATGAGGTGCTTTATCAGCTTTTTACCTATGCCCTGCCCTCCATAATGAGGATGCACATAAATGCTTACTTCAGCCACTCCAGCATATACTTTTCTTTCAGAGATGGATATAAGTGCAGCTCAGCCTACTACCTGCTTTTCCTGTACAACTACGAATGCATCGCAACTTAGTAGCCCATGTGCCGGTAGATCCCAGCCACATCAGGCCAGTATTCAGGCCTGTAAGACTGAATGCGTGTATCTATCATCTATCTTACACTTCGGTGTCGGTCAAACTCAAAGCGTGGAAATCCAGTAAAGCCGGTAATAATGCTTTTTCTGGAAGGTAAGGAATACCAAAACTCATCGGAGCCAAGTTTTCCTCAATATTTTTAATAACCTCAATTTCAGCCGAAGCCCTGCTTTTCAACAAAGGATCAGACAAGCTACTCACCATGGAAAGACTCTGGTTGATGACCCAGGCATAAGGTTGGATACCAGCCCGTTTCAGATCTTCCTGTAGTGCCGCTGCTTCCCGCATAGGCGTGGTTTCTGGTAAAGTAATCAAAAGAATTTTTGACAACCCATGATCCTGCAAAGCCATATAGGGAGTTTTGATTTTATCCAGATTTAAAGAAGTATTCCGCATCACTTCCCTGTGGTAACTGTCTGCGGTATCCAATAAGAGAAGCGTATGACCCGTAGGCGCGGTATCAATGACCACAAATTTACGTTTAGCTTCATGGATAGCCTGGGAAAAAGCATGGAAAACAGCCACTTCCTCCGTGCAGGGAGACTGGAGGTCTTCCAGTAGCAGATTCTTCTCCGATTCGTTCATGTTTTTGCCTTTTTGAGCCATGACCTTATCAATGTACCTTTGTGTTTCGGTCCTGGGATCAATGCGGTCTACGGTCAGATTTCCTGGCAACTCCTTGACCTGATGGATAAAATCCTGAATATGGGCAGCAGGGTCTGTAGTAGTCAGGTGGACATCAAAACCTTTTTTGGCCAATAAAATAGCGATGGCTGAAGCTGTCAATGTCTTGCCCACTCCTCCTTTTCCCATAGTCATGATCAGTCCATGATTTTGCTTGGCAGATAGTTCGTTGACTAAATCATCTAAACCTGACAAGGGGTGGCCTTTCTGCTCAACTTCAGAAAGGTCCGTTCCTATGAGCTCTTTTTGTGAGGCTGGATTCAACATAGACCTGAGTTTTTCTATTCCCAGCACATTGTAGGGCAATAAGGGAAAATTTTGTACTTCCAGGCTTTGAAGGTTTTTGGGAATTGTCTGAAGCTGTTCCCCTGCCAAGTTTTCCATCTTGATAGCAAAATCATCCTGCTTATCTAAAGCCTCAAATACACCATTAATCAGGAGTTTCTGGTTGTTCAAACCCAGTTCGTTCAGTTCATTGCTGGTACGAGAGGCTTCTTTGAGAGAAGATTGCTCTGCCCGTGATACCAGATAAAAAGTGGTCTGGCTAGCATCTCTCAGGCGATTCACTACTTTTTTGTAGCGTTCCCGACTGCTTTTCAGCGCAGAGGTAGGTCCGAGACAGGAAGCGCCATCGGGATTTTTTTCTGAAAAACTGGCCCAGGCAGCGGGCAGTTCCAGTAACCTGAGGGTATGCCCGGTTGGGGCAGTGTCAAAGATGATGACATCAAATGGATCTCCTTCATACTCGCCCGCGATAAACCTGGAAAATTCATCAAAGGAAGCAATTTCTGTAGTACAGGCACCGGACAGTTCCTCTTCTACTTTTTTGATATCTGCTTCAGAAAGCATTTCTCTAAGCGGTTCGGTCACCCTGTTTCGGTATTCCTGGGCCGATACTTCGGGATTGATATTGATGGCATACAAGTTCTCAATACCTTTTACGGGGCTTATATTTTCTGTTACCGGACTTTCCAGCACATCCTGGAGATTGGATGCCGGGTCAGTGCTGACCAAAAGGACTTTCTTCCCCTGATCAGCCCATTGTACAGCAGTAGCACAGGATAAGGAAGTTTTGCCTACCCCGCCTTTTCCGGTAAAAAACAGGTAAGGAGTGATGGAGGTTTTCATAGTCGTTGTTATTTAAAAATTTGTAATTCATTTGTACTGCCTACAGCGCTTAGCAACATCCGCTACCGGAACAGTTGCCACTACCGGCAGGCTGCATTTCCTTAATCAGGCTGTTGGCTTGTTGTATTATGTTCTGAGATGCCGTAGCTTTCGCCTTATTACCTACGTTCATGGCCATCACGATATGTTGTAAATCTATACCTAAACTTTTGGCGTCTTCAGTATGCCTATCCAGGCAATTGGGGCATGATGCAGCCATGGCTGATCCGATAGCGATAAGCGTCTCTACTTTTTTTTCAGTGAATTCAGTGTCTGAGGAAATTTCAGATGCTTGATTCGTCTTTTCCTGGAACTGTTCCAGTAAAGATTGCCACTCCTGCTTATCAGGATAGCGTCCTGATATCAGGATTTGGCCATTCATCAGAATATAAGGCAAGGAATTCATTCCTTCGTTTTTCAGTTTTTTCATCGCCTCCGGATAGGATTTAAATGCTTCTGCATCATTGGATATATTAAGACGGCTGACTTCCACTCCGAGTGATTTTAGCCATTTTACATGCGCGGCAGTCTCTACCAGGGCATCATCTATATCGGAGCCGCAAACGCCGTTACTGCAACACATAGCGGGATCTAAAATTGTGATTTTCATGATTGACGAAGTTTTACTTAATTATCGTAATATTACGATTATATGAACGGCAATTCAGGAAGTGAGTTGCTTTTTTATGAATATGTTTGCTTTGAGATAATGGTTTTAATGCCCTTGAATTCAACAAATTAATGCAGGATAACTTTGCCATTCCAAAGTCACCATCGGTTTTATACAAAAATTGGTAGCCGTCATGTTGCTGACACTGGGCACTCTACTGGTGGGGGGTATGATCTGATGTTAAGTTTTCGTTAAAAAAAAGGTATCATTTGGCGTTT
>CAZZGE010000376.1:0-3206 GCA_964653665.1 uncultured Porifericola sp.
AACTATTATGAAAAGGCGCTACACCATTATTGTTTTTACAGAAAATAATTTCGGCCTACTCAATAGGATCACTATTATTTTTTCGCGCAGAAGAATTAATATTGAAAGCCTTACTGTCTCTGAAACTGAAAGAAAAGGTATCTCTCGCTACACCATCGTCATTGACTATGACGAGACGAAAATTCATAAGCTGATCAAGCAGATCAGAAAGATCATTGGCGTACTCGTAGTATTTCATAATGAAGACGATCAGGTTTTCTTTGGCCAGATTGCTTATTTTAAAGTAGTTACGCAATCCTTTGAAGATCGCGAAAAAGTGATGGAGATCGCGCATCGCCACCAGGCTAAGGTCGCTTTTTCTTCTGATGAATACGTGGTGATAGAAAAAAGTGGAAAAGAGGAGGATATATCCACGACTTTGCACCTGCTGGAACCACATGGCGTAGTAGAGTACTGTAAATCGGGAAGAATTGCAGTCGTAAAAGACCAACACCGCTTTAGCAAGTATGCTAAAAATATGGAGCCTGAGGGATGGTATTCAGATGAAGAATTTCATGAAAATCAGGTCCATGAGCCTCGGCTCAACGGAAAGCAGATCCTATAAATACTTACAACCAAATCAAACTAACGAATCATGGCAAAAATCAATTTTGGTGGCGTAGAAGAAGAAGTAGTCACCCGAGAAGAGTTTCCACTGGAAAAAGCAAAAAAGGTACTCAAAGATGAAACTATTGCGATACTTGGCTATGGGGTACAGGGGCCTGGTCAGGCGCTAAACCTCAAAGACAATGGTTTCAGCGTCATCGTTGGACAAAGAAAGGAATCAAAAACCTGGGATAAAGCAGTAGCCGATGGTTGGGTCCCTGGTGAGACACTTTTCGAGCTGGAAGAGGCCTGCGAAAAAGGAACTATTCTTCAGTTTTTGCTCTCAGATGCCGGTCAAATAGCTTTCTGGCCGACCCTAAAGAAACATCTTAGACCGGGTAAGACATTGTATTTCTCGCACGGCTTTGCTGTAACGTACAAGGATCAGACGGGTATTGAGCCTCCTTCAGATATAGATGTTGTCCTGGTAGCCCCTAAAGGGTCGGGCACTAGCTTACGTCGCCTCTTCCTTGCCGGTAAAGGCCTTAACTCCAGCTTTGCCGTTCATCAGGATGCCAGCGGAAAAGCCCGTGATAAAGTGATAGCCTTGGGTATCGGAGTGGGATCCGGTTATCTGTTTGAAACAGACTTCAAAAAAGAAGTATACAGTGACCTCACCGGTGAGCGTGGCAGCCTAATGGGTGCAATTCAGGGGCTGTTTGCTGCTCAGTATGATATACTCAGGAAAAAAGGGCATTCTCCTTCCGAAGCTTTCAATGAAACTGTTGAGGAAGCCACTGAGTCATTGTATCCGCTCATTGCCGAAAATGGTATGGATTGGATGTATGCTAATTGTTCTACCACGGCACAGCGCGGAGCACTAGACTGGTGGAAAAAGTTTAGAGATGCTGTAGCTCCGGTTTTTGAAGACTTGTACGAGAACGTGGCTTCAGGAAAAGAGGCGCAAATTACAATAGAAGCCAACTCAAAATCCGATTATCGCCCTGAGCTGGAGAAAGAACTGGACGAGCTAAGAGAATCAGAAATGTGGAAAACGGGCGCGCAAGTCAGAAAGCTGCGTCCGAAAGAATAATCAGATGAAAGAGACTGTAATTACCGAAAGAAAACTTATACCAGTTGAAAATATTATCAACGCAGCACAGCGTCTGAAAGGGGTAGCCCATCATACCCCTTTTATGTACAGTATTAATTTATCGGACAAGTATGACGCAGATATTTTTCTAAAGCGGGAAGACCTTCAGGTCGTTAGGTCCTACAAATTGCGAGGGGCGTTCAATAAGATCAGTAGTGTTGATCCTCTTGATTTAGAAAATGGAATTGTTTGTGCAAGTGCCGGTAATCATGCCCAGGGTGTGGCTTATGCCTGCAACAAGCTGGGTATTCGGGGTTACATATTTATGCCCAACCCTACTCCCAAGCAGAAGGTAAAACAGGTTAAAATGTTTGGTAAGGACCATGTTCACATTGAACTGGTAGGTGATACGTTTGACGACGCTTACGCTAAAGCCATGGCCTTTTGTAATGAGAAAAAGGCCCAGTTTATCCCTCCTTTTGATGATATTAAGATCATGGAAGGCCAGGGTACAGTAGGTTACGAAATCCTACAAGATACCCATGCGCCTATCGATTACCTTTTTGTACCCATTGGAGGAGGTGGGCTATCCGCAGGAATGGGCAGCTACTTCAAGCAGGTAAGTCCTCAGACTAAGATCATCGGACTGGAGCCAGCGGGTGCGCCTGCTATGAAAAAGTCTCTGGAAGCCGGTGAACTGGTCACATTACCGAAGATTGATAAGTTTGTAGACGGTGCGGCGGTCAAGCGTGTGGGTACGCTTAACTACGAAATTTGTAAGCAGGTGCTGGATGATGTGATCACGGTAGATGAAGGGCAAATCTGTGATACTATTCTAAAGCTATATAACGAAGAGGCCATTGTGGTGGAACCCGCAGGAGCCATGTCAGTTGCAGCCTTAGATATCTACAAGGAGGAGATCAAAGATAAGAATATATGCTGCATTGTAAGTGGCGGCAATAACGACATCACAAGAATGGAGGAGATCAAGGAGCGTGCGCTTCTTTATCGTGGACTGAAACACTACTTCATTATAAGATTTCCTCAGAGAGCAGGTGCCCTTAAAGAATTTGTGGCTGAGGTTCTTGGTCCTGATGATGATATTACCCACTTTGAATACACCAAGAAAAATAACCGAGAGAGGGGCCCCGCTATGGTGGGCATAGAACTACAGTCTGCAAAAGATTATGGCGGTCTGATACAAAGACTCAAAGAACATCACATTGCTTTTGAGGTTTTGAACGAAAAATTTGATTTCTTCCACTTTCTCATATAAAAAATGGCTTGTCTGTTGACAAGCCATTTTCATATCATACGGTATTTCTCTTATTGTCCAGTAGAAGCGCTGGCATCAGACTTTACGCCACGAATTGATTGAACCATTTCATTATATCTAGCTCTTACGCGTGCATCAGAAGCAATAGAGGTTTTCACTTGCTTGTAGTCTTTGGCACCTAATAGGCGCTTTACCATAGCCTTGTAAGCGTCTGAAAACTCAGTTGTTCTGTCGCTCTTCATGTCGTTAACT
>CAZZGE010000377.1:0-3202 GCA_964653665.1 uncultured Porifericola sp.
CCTGACTTCTCACAACTCAGGGATCTGTATACAGGGGATAAAGAGGGGTACGATACAATCATCATGCAGGTGCTTAAGCTCAGCGAGGAGAGTGCCGCTATGCTCAAGGAAGCACTAATAAGCGGTAACCTCGATCAGTTTCGCTCCAGTAGTCATAAAATCATGTCCTATATACGCTTACTGAAGCTAGAACATTTTCAGGAGCTTATTCAGAATACTGAAGAAAAATTTGAAGCGTTCAGCCGTCCTTCACAGGAGGCTATTGCAAGGATAGATGCGCATTTCTCCAGTCTCAAAAAAGCGCTGACCGATGAGCTCCATGAGAAGATCTGACTTTAGGACTTTAAAATAAGCTGTAGCTCGTTGAGCTTGAGTAAGGCTTCTACCGGAGAGAGTGTATTGATATCCGTTTGCTCTAGCATCTTTTTTACCTTCACAAACTTAGGATCAGCTTCAAACAGTGAGAGCTGAAAATTTTGATGCTTGGGTATCTCCCTGACCCGCTTTTTTTCTGATGCATTGATCTTATCCTGTTCTAGGTGATGCATAATTTCGTCGGCACGCAGCACAATTTGCTGGGGCATACCAGCCATCTGGGCTACGTGAATACCGAAGCTATGCTCACTACCGCCCTCTTTCAGCTTCCGCAAAAACAGTATCTTATTGTTCACCTCTTTGACAGCTATATTATAATTTTTGATTCGCTCAAAGTCAGATGCCAGTTGGTTGAGTTCATGGTAATGGGTAGCGAACAGGGTTTTGGCACGGAAGCGAGGATGGTTGTGCAGGTGCTCAACGATAGACCAGGCGATAGAGATACCATCGTAGGTGCTGGTACCCCGTCCAATCTCGTCCATTAGCAGCAGGCTACGGCTGCTCAGGTTGTTGATAATACTGGCTGTTTCGGTCATCTCTACCATGAAGGTAGACTCCCCTTTGGCCAGGTTGTCTGATGCTCCTACCCGGGTAAATACTTTGTCAACAACGCCCACACTGGCAGCTCCGGCGGGCACAAGGGAACCCATCTGTGCCATGAGAACGATTAGGGCAGTCTGCCGCAGTAGTGCTGACTTACCCGCCATATTGGGACCAGTAATGACGATGATCTGCTGCTTCTCATTATCCAGGTAGATATCGTTGGGCACGTAGTTTTCCCCCGGAGCCATTTGTTTCTCAATGACGGGGTGGCGGCCTTCTTTGATATCGATGGCTTCGTCGTCGGCCATCTCAGGCTTGGTGTAGCGGTTTTGAAAAGCCGTCTGGGCGAAGGATGTGAGACAGTCAATGACCGCCAGGGTACGGGCATTTTGCTGGATCTGTGTAACAAATTCTGTAACTGCCAGGATCAGATCCTGGAAGAGGCTTTGCTCTATCCGCATCAGCTCTTCCTCTGCTTTCAGTATCTTTTCCTCGTACGTTTTTAGCTCCTCCGTAATGTAACGTTCAGCGTTTACCAGCGTTTGTTTACGGATCCAGTCGTTGGGTACCTTATCTTTATGGGCGTGGGTTACTTCCAGGTAGTAGCCAAACACCTTATTGTATGAAAGTTTTAAAGAGCTGATACCGGTATTGGTAATTTCCCGCTGCCGTACTTGCTCCAGATAGTCCTTACCAGAATAAGCGATCTTCCGTAGCTCGTCCAGTTCCTGATGTATTCCATCCCGCATCAGTCTACCCTGATTGGTGACCAGGGGCGGATCATCCCTGAGCTCGCACGTTATCTTCTCCAGTATGTACTCACAGGTATGCAGTTGGTCTGCGAGCTTTTTAAGCTGGGGAATCTCCAGCGAACTCAGCAGTTGCTTGACCGGAATGGTATGCTTCAGGGCCTTCTTGAGTTGTAGCATCTCTCGGGGATTGATGCGCCCGGCAGCTACCTTGGAAATCAGCCGCTCCACATCACCGATAGACTTCAGATACTGGATAATCTGTTTGCGCAGTTCCTCCTGTTCCAGCAATGCCTCTACGGTATTCAATCTCTCCTCAATAGCCGTACGCGACTTAAGCGGCAGTACAATCCACTTCTTGAGCAGCCGGGCTCCCATGGGAGTACAGGTCTGGTCCAGTATCTCTATCAGAGGCACGCCCCCGTCGTGCTGGGGAAACAGCAGTTCCAGGTTACGGATGGTAAATTTATCAAGCCACACATACTTTTCTTCTTCAATCCGGGCGATGGAGGAAATATGACTGATTTCCCGGTGTTCAGTTTCTTCCAGGTAATACAAAACCGCCCCCGCCGCTACGATACCTTCTTCCAGGTTTTCTACTCCAAAGCCTTTGAGCGACTGGGTATTGAAATGCTTAGTCAGGCGCTCGTAGGCATAGTCGTGGGTGAATAGCCAGTCCTCAAGGCAATAAGTATTGTACTGGTCACGGAAATTTTCTTCAAATTGCTTCCGTAACTGCCTACAGTAGATAACCTCCGCAGGGTTGAAGCTCTGTAGTAATTTTTCTATGTAGGCCGCAGAGCCACGAGACGTCAGAAACTCACCCGTAGAAAGATCCAACAAGGCAATCCCTGTCTTATCCTTACCAAAGTGTAGCGAGGCCAGGTAGTTGTTGCGCTTACGGTCCAGTACATTATCATTGAAAGAAAGACCGGGCGTTACCAGTTCCGTGACCCCTCGCTTGACGACACCTCTGGCAAACTTCGGGTCTTCCAGCTGATCGCAGATGGCCACACGCTGCCCGGCACGTACCAGCTTGGTGAGGTAATTATCCAGTGCATGATGCGGAAAACCAGCCAGTTCTACTTCACAGGCAGAACCATTGGATCGCTTGGTCAGAACGATATCCAGGATGCGGCTGGCGGTGATGGCATCTTCCCCAAAAGTTTCGTAAAAATCACCTACCCTAAATAGCAGTAGCGCTCCAGGATACCTGGCTTTCACTGCGCTATACTGTTTCATCAGGGGAGTCTCCTTTTTACTTGTCTTGGCCTTCGCACCGGACATATGCTGCTTGGATTTTAGGTTGGCAGAATATACAAAAGTAGTAAGAAGGATAAGCTCTGGCAAAACAAATCAAACCTGACGAAAGTAGAATAATTTTTAATTACATTGTCTTGATATTCAATATCTCTTATATCTTCATCATTCTTTAAATAAAAAAAACTTTCTTTTTAACATGAAAGCCAGTAATTGCTAAACAAAGGGCCAAATATTTCCTGCTGGAGAATATCTAAATGAGAAAACTGAAAAAC
>CAZZGE010000378.1:0-3201 GCA_964653665.1 uncultured Porifericola sp.
GGCAGTCGTGCAACTGCTCACTGACCTAGGCCAAGACAAGCATCAGGAAAAACTAACGACATTGTTAAATCCTGCTTTCCAGCACTTTGAAAAATCACAAATCTTGGGTTTTTGAACTATAAATAGTAATCGTTCGGGAAAAATCGCAAATACTAACAAAATAGAAATATATGAAATATGATTTTATAGATATAGGACATATATTACTATAGGACAACCCTTATCATATTTATTGTATTCAGCATTATCCACTATTCAGGCAGTGGAGATTGCGTAGCGTGCCAGCCAGGCTCAGCGCGCACTTTTACATCTACGCAGGCTGGCGCACATCGCTGTGAAGGTTAAAATCCTTTCGTTACCCCGCGCCTGCAGAGCGATCAATATCAGGAGGGTTTACTGTCCGTTTTCAGAAAATTATAGCCTTGTCGTTTAAAACTCTGCCTATGATCGTTTGAAAGTACAGAGTCCCACGCTCTGAACTTTGAACCTGAAACTTCCAACCCTCTAAATCTTCCTAAGCATCTTCCCATGCCGCTGACTGGAAATCACTCCTCCGTCAATGCTCAGCTGACCGTTGACCAGCACATACTCAAACCCCTCCGCCAGTTGGAAAGGATTTTCGTAGGTAGCGGTGGCCTTCACCTGCTGCGGATCAAAGACCAGGATGTCGGCCTTCATGCCAGAGTACAATAGACCTCTTTCTGTGATGCCCATCGTCTGAGCCGGTAGCGAGGTCATTTTGCGAACGGCTTCTTCTAGGCTAAAAAGGCCATCCTGTAACACGTATTGCTCAATGATCTTAGCGAAGGTACCATGCCCGCGCGGATGCCGCGATGTAGGGCTGCCATCGGAGCAGATCATCACCAGGGAGTCGGCAATGAAGCGAGACTGTAACTCATCATTCATGACAAAATAAGCCCCTGAGGCTCCGCCTGGTCGGATGTCGTCTATCAGTACATCTTCAAAAGATTTATTCAGTTCCGCTGCCACCTGCGCCAGTGTCTTACCAGCCCAGGGAGCCGTACCTAGGAGCGTAGCTTCCGGTCCGTTACGCTGGTTGACTTTATTTCTTAAGAACTCAGCCAGCTCCGTCTGCCTCGTGCTTACTACATCTTCGTAATTATTGGGTGGCAAAGCCCACTCGGGAAATACGATGCTGATGGTGGTATAGCTAGCAGTATAGGGATACACATCAGCCGTCACTCTGATGCCCTCTTCGCGGGCAGCAGCTAGCACGTTGAGAATTTCCTCGGCCCGGTCTTCTCCTTCACCGTAAACTACCTTCATATGCGACACCTGTACTGGTGCGTATTCCCCCTGCATCAACAGCTCACGCAGCGAAGCTTCCATGGCTTGGTTGTCCTCGTTGCGCACATGGCTGGTGATGAACTTACCTTTTTTGCCTACAACCTCGGCCAGGTGCTCCAGTTCATAATCGGGTGCATAAGTACCAGGGATGTATTCCAGGCCGGTTGTCATGCCGAAGGCACCGGCGTCCAAACCTCTTGCTAGCATCTGCCCCATGTCTACCACCTGCTCCTGCGTAGGTCGGGGATTATACTTGATGCCGGAAAGCATGCGCAAGGTGCCGTGTCCGACAAACATGGCGATATTGACACCGGGGACAGTGTCTTCTACCTGCTGCATCCACGCGCCCAGATCTTCCACCGCCGGGCTGAAACCGTCTTTGCCCAACGAGATCGTGGTAGCGCCCATCGCCAGGAAATTGTGAAAATCCGGGGTATTTAGCGGATCGCCATGAGAATGTGTATCAATAAATCCTGGAGTCACCACTTTTCCGGTGGCATCAACTGTCCGGCTTACGTCAATCCGGCTGGTATCTACCTGTCCGACAAAGGCAATGCTATCGCCGGATACCAACACATCGGCTACGTAGCCACTTTGACCGCTGCCGTCAATAACAGTACCCTGACTGATTAGCAAGTCAAATTTTTTTTGGGGATAAGTTTCCAGGAATTGATCAAAGGTAGTAGGCTCAGGGGAAGTGCATGCGGCAAAAAGAAAAGCGAGCGAAGAGAAGAAGCGTAATAGGGTGGTACGTTGCATCATGTTATAATTTTCGGCTGATCCGATATTTTCCAGGACCGATAAAGATAAGACTGAAAAACAAGATTCCGGCTTCTATAGCATGGGAAGCACCCGTAATACCGTCACCCTCAGCAAGATGTCGAGCCGTGGCGACGATCATCGTAATGGTCAGCAGTATACAGGCGGGAATATAAAATATACCCATAATCAGGCACAAGCCACCGACTGCTTCGGCAAAGCCTGCCATAAACCCCCAGAAAGCCGGCAGAAAAGTGATGCCCAGGTATTGCATGTTGCTTCCTAATGACTCCCAACGTTCGGGGCCACCTAATAGCTTGGGCGCGCCATGAACAATGAACATCACGCCTATACCGATTCTAAGGATTAGTAGGCCGGTGTGGAAGTAACGTCTCTTACTTCCTGAAGAAATATATGTGCTCATAAAAATTGCTTGTTTTAACAGCCAACTTATCAAAAGTACAGCGATAATCTAAACACTGGACTGTATTTTCGTGGATGTCCGTAGCACTACTACAAGGATGACTACTTTCACCGTAACGAGGATGGATCAATTTCACTCTGAAATCTGTACAACCTCTTTACCAGGGCTAATAAAAGCTCGTACATAGATACTTTTCTGGAGCGTGGCTCCAATGCCCATCAATTGGTAAATCAGTTATCTGGTGCATTAGAGAACGGAAAGGAGAATTAGTTTCTAAGCTAATATAACGGTGATTGTTATATAGTTTGAAGTAGTATAAGGCCGATAGTTATATCGGTCTTATCTTCAATTCTAACTTATAAAAAGTATACATTTATGCCTATTATTACTCCATAGCTTCTATCCTTGTCTCTAGATTAATTAATCTTTCATGAAAGTCTTGTTGCTTTTGGTTAGAATAAATTGATAATAATAATGCAATGATGGAGACAATTACTGAAATTATAGATCCAATACTTTGAACAACTTTTAAGTGAGAACTAAAAGCTTTCTTTGACTCTTCGTTACAGAATTTTTTCTTTCTATTTCGGAAATCTTTAGCCTTACCATTTATTTGGTAGGCATATATATGACCTTCGCTAGAGCTAGAATCTACTGATCTTTCAAGAAAACCGTGTTCATCAGCCAAAATACGTGCAACATCTCCTGAC
>CAZZGE010000379.1:0-3163 GCA_964653665.1 uncultured Porifericola sp.
CTGGTGGAGCTTTCATAATGGTTATCCATGATCGAGTATTTATAGGGGCAAACCAAAAATTCTCAACTGTAGAACCTAAAATTTTACTTCCCAATAAATCACTTAGCCAAGCTGATTGTAGCACTGAGACTGTTCCTGACCAGGGGCAGTTTCTGTTTTTTGGCCAATGTCCATTCCACAAAACACCGGAGCGGATATCCCCTCTCAAATTCACCTACCGATACTCCAGGTAAGCGGTGGCCCGTACGTCCCGGTCGGAGGTGAAGCGGATCCAACGGGCCTGGAAGTCATCCGGAAAGCGGTGCTCGTAGGTTTCTCCGGGCGCTACCGTCACTTCCCGGTACTGCATCCAGGGTCCGTGTCCTACCGGCTCCACCTCAATGCTGAATGTCACCGCCTCTTCCCCATCATGCGACAGTTGTAGACTCCGCTGATCGTAGAAGCCAATCAGGTAAGGATCAGAAGGCTCGCCGACACTGACGGGCGTATCCTGCCAGGGACCGCCCTGTCCGCGGGGCTTACCCATTTTCCAGAGGTCGTCAATGACACCTGCCCAAACTGCCGCCTGTCGATCTTCAGACACGATGACGTGGGGATTATCCTGTCCCTGTTCAGGGTTGAGGCCGCTCATGACCAGAAGCCCCCGGTAGCTGGCGTAGTCGTGGATACGGAAATCGTGTGAGCTTATCGGGCGAATTTTGGCAAAGCCGTCGGCATTTTCGGCGGGCAGTTCATAAAAGGTACCGTGGCAGTTGAATAGATCACGCTCGGTAGCGACCTCGCGAGCGATTCTCAGGGCTCCGTCATCGGTCAGTGTGGTAAATGCTTCGTCTCCCTTAGGCAGCCGCCAGCGTCTGCCCTGATCGTCCACCACTAGTACAGAAGAAGGCTCCACGGTGATGACGTTCCTGGGAATGGCGAACTTTTCTTTGATAAACCGCTGAGTATCAAGATCCTCTTTACGTGTCAACTGCATATCGGCCGTCAGTTCGTAGTAGCCTCTGCTGCGGGTCGTATCTTCTGCTAGCATAAGGGCGCTTACGCCCAATGCCCGACGATCGTTGCCCAGTCCGTACAGCAGCCCGCCGGTGGATTGCCTGTCTGTCACCGGAGAAAGCCCTGCAAACATCGCATCGCTCTGTGTAGTGCGGGCATCCTCAGCTGCGTAGTAAAAATGAACCGTAGCGGTGGTCGTTTGGTCAGCAGTTACCCGTATCCACTCTCCTGGCTGATCAGCCATGAAGCTCAACCGAGTAGTACCCCCGGCCTCTACTTCCACCGACTGTAGTTTTTTCCAGTTGCCGTTACCTTGGGCATCGGTTTCCAGCGTAAAATTAACCGTTACATCACCCTCGTTCATGATCCAGCAGGAGCGATGCGGCCAGCCGGCGAAGAGAAAAGGTTCGGAAGGCTCTCCGGCCGGTACGTCTTCGCTCAGCCATACGGCGCCTTCGGCGGTACTTGGCCCTAGCTGGTCCGGAAGATCGGTTGAAGTAAACCAGAGGTTAGAATTTGACTGCCCTGGCCCTTCAATGTTGCCCTTGACTTTCCTTTTGTTGAGAAATTCTTTCTGAGCAGCATCATCACAGCCAAAAACCAGGCGGTCATTCCAGCGAGTAAAGTCCCCGATCACTTTGAGGAAAGCGGAGCGAGGACGGATACCCGAGGCCCGGTTGGAGGTAAATGTTTGCGGGAAACGCCAGAACATGCCGTGCATGGTCATCAGGTAGTCGGGGTCATCGTCAGTGCCCACATCACGAATGCGGGGCCATTCGGTATTCCAGCCGTGGGCACCGTCGTAGGAGTGGCTGGCCTTAGGCAGGCGGTAGAAGCTCCAGGCTCCCCGGTCTCTTACCCCCACGATGACCGACTTATGGTCCCAGCCGGTGGCCCAAATAGGATCTTTCTCCGGGTTCGAGTTACCATATATACCCCCCGGGCCGGTAACTTCTACAAACTGGTCGCGGCGTACTTCTTTCCATTGGCTGCCGTCCCATTCGGCCAGTACCCCAGCCTCAATATTAAACTGTCGTAGCGCCTCCTTTGAAGCTTCGCCGTTGTTGGTGTATACCAGTACCCCCTGCCCGGAATATAAGCCCTTACCATGAGCGCCCGATAGCAGTGAGCCAGGTGGGTTGACGTCAGCATCCGCTTTTTTCTCATGTTTAACATTACCGTCCTGGTAGAGCATTTCGGTCTCTAACGATAGTACATCTACCTCGTAAAATCCTTCTTCCATGGTGCCCATGTACACCTGTCGGGCAGGGTTGGTGAGATGGCGGGCAGTGCCGGTATAACGGCCGGGCGCTTGCTCGTAAGGGATTACCCGCACATCTCTGCCGCTATCTATGGCGTAAGGACCTATAAAGAGCTGCTGGCTTTCGCGGTGGATGAGGCGGTTGGCAGGTGTGCCACCTACACTTTCCGGCCTTACCACCTGCTCGAGGTCGGACGTGATTTCGTAAAGCTTATCGGAAGAACCGTAGGGCAGGTGCGGCCCGTAGGTGACCACCCAGAGTCGGCCGGCCCAGGGTACTACGGCCCCGGTGCCACACTCTCCCTCATTGTTATAGTAAGCCAGGTGAGGATAGATACCGCTAATCTGTAGGGGAGTCTGTCGGGAAACTTCGGTTTGCTGTGACCATGCAGTGGAATAGAGAAGGAAAGTTATGAGTAGTAAAATGGCCGGTTTGTGCATGTTACTTTGATCATTTCAGGTTTTTTGAGGATAGAAAATAAGAAAAAATTTGATTAAGGTTCCTGCTGTCTCCGGCAGTACATAGAGGTAGAAACTTACACCAGGGCATAAATCCCTGATCAAACTTTTAGAGGCATTGTTACTTAGCACTCATATTTGTTCTATACGACGTAATACAAACTAAGGGTTTGTCTTTACTTGTTGAACTATTATTTAAAAAAATTTCATTGGAATCAGTTTTTGTAAAATTTGAAGTATATGAGTAGCTATTTGGATTCTTTCTAAAGTAACCGAAGTATACTGGCTCTATTTGCGATTTCTCAAAATATGTATTATTTTTTTAAAAGTTAATTAAACTATTCAATCTTATGGCAAACGTACTTTGGTTACAAGGTGGAGCCTGCAGCGGCAATACCATGTCCTTCCTCAACGCGGAAGAACCTACCGTAGTAGACCTCGTCACCG
>CAZZGE010000380.1:0-3160 GCA_964653665.1 uncultured Porifericola sp.
TGATGTATACCTGGTTTTTCTCCACCTTCATATTGTCTTCCACTTCGCAGATCTTCAGCTTGCTATGTTTGGCCAACAGTTCGGCCATCCTGCTTTTAAAATCAGGAGACAGATGCTGGACAATGACATAAGAAACCTCGTCGAGGGGCGTATGGTCAAAGAAAGTATGGATTTCTTTCATGCCCCCGGCAGAAGCTCCAATGGCAATAATATGCTGGTGCTCCTTTTTGGCCTCGGTAATTATTTTAAGGTAGCAATTCATTAACAGTGTTTAAGGTAGAACTATAAAGGCAAGTTTGACTATTATGATTATACGTAAATTCCGCTAAGATTATCTCCAAATGTGGTAATGTTGTAAATTTTCTCTAAAATGATGTAAGGCTTGCCTGTCTGAAAGCTGTGCATCGTAGCATATTTTCTTCCTGATCCCCATCAGGATGGAGGCATCATGCCTGTTCAAGGACGGGCCGCATCCGCTTCTTGACGATTTGTCTATTTCATATTTCGGGGATAAGTTAAACAATTAAAAGAATTCCGTTGCTCCATCTACTGGTGGGCACTACTGGTATTGGTGTACAACTGGCACGCGTTTGCCAATAATGCATAAGACAGCGTTTTTGCTGTTACCGGGTTTTAGCCAGCCATGGCTGTGCCCAACTTCGCCCTTTTGTATCATATCAGTCCCAAAGTGTCCTGAAAGCCCGGGGCAGCACTTTTTTACTGCCTTTAACACCATTATTCGGTGGTTGAATGCACAAGTAACCAGGTTTGGGAACAAGAATATGGCTTAAGGATATAAAAGTTTGGAGCAAGTTTCTTGTGATAAGGCCCTGCCTCAAAAACCTCAGTACCAACGAAGAAAACGAATACTTCAGTGACGGACTCACCGAAGATATCATCACCCAACTTTCCAAGATTAATTCTCTCTGGGTTATCTCCCGTACATCAGTGTTACAGTACAAAGAAAACCCTAAACCGGTCAAACAGATTGCTAAAGAACTGGGCATTTTTGTCGTGCTGGAAGGAAGCGTTAGGCGGGTTGGCGACCGTATTCGTATTTCGGGGCAGTTAATTGATGCCATAAACGACCGTCATCTCTAGGCCGAATCTTACGACAGCGGCATTGAGGACGTTTTCAAGGTATAAAGTACTATTGCACAAATGATTACCTCCACCCTGGAAGCGCAGCTTACTGCATCCGAAGTACAGAATATTGAAAAGAAGCCTAACGAAAATATTACTGCATACGATTTCTATCTCAAAGGAAGGAAATAAAATGGACGCCAACATCATGCTGACAAGAGCCACAGCTCTCTCGCTGGATGAAATTTCCAAAGGCTCGCAGGCCGGTGATTTCCCCTTTAACCTGGCCGCCATCAATGCTGTCCAGAACAGAAAGAGTGAAGCCTGGCAATGGTTGCAGCAGACAATAGACTACCGCTGGATTGACTACGCTCTGCTGGAGCATAGCCCTTACCTGGAAAATATCCAGCAGAAGCCTGAGTTTACACAGATTGTAGATTCGCTCAGACAGAAAATAGAAAAAATGCAGACCGAAACAAGCAATCAAAGCATGCAGCTTCCTCCTGCTCTGTAAAAAATGAAAATGCCTACTTATTCCCCAGGTAGGTAGACGAACCAAATGCAAAAATTTCTGATGGTGCCCGAGCATTTTGCAGGGTGGTCTCCATTTCTTGCACGATCTCAGGATGCTGGTCTGCGATATTATTCGTTTCGCCAATGTCCTCAGCCAGGTTATAGAGCTCCAGTGAACCATCAGGGTTTTCCAGCACATCGTAACGTACTGCTTTCCAGTCGCCTTTGCGTACCGCCAGGCGTCCTCCGCGCTCGTGAAATTCCCAGTAGAGGTACTCGTGCTCTTGCTGCCCGTCCTGCCCCATTAAGGTCGGTACCATAGAGATGCCGTCTACCTCCTTTTCTACGGGAACACCAGCAACCTCAGCGAAGGTCGGGTACAGATCCCAAAAGGCTGAAATATGGTCAGACTCGCTGCCGGCTTTAATTTTATCCGGCCACCAGGCGATGGTCGGCACGCGGATACCTCCTTCATAAAGGTCACGCTTAAAGCCTCTCAAAGGACCATTACTGTCAAAATATTCAGGATCGGCGCCGCCTTCCATGTGGGGACCATTATCGCTGGAGAAAATAACCAGGGTATTCTCGGCCAGCCCCAGGCTTTCCAGTTTTTCAATGATTCCACCTACCTGGTCGTCCAGCACATTGACCATCGCAGCAAAAGCCGCGTGGCTATCCTGCTGCGACTCGTAAGGTCCCTGCCGGTAATTGGGTCCGTCGTCGTAACCCTCGTATTCTTTTTCGGGGTCAAATTGACCGCGGTATTTCATCATATATTCCTCAGGTGCTGCCAACTCGGCATGAGGAATAATGCTGGGTACGAACAGGAAAAAACTGGTATCCTGGTTTTGCTCTATGAAGTCCAGTGTTTTATCCTGTATCAGGTTGGGGGCGTACGCACCTTTTTGCTTACCAGCATTGGCATCCAGCATCAGCTGCTGATCATTGTCCCAGAGGTAGTAAGGGTAGTAATGATGCCCCAGCCGCTGGCAGTTGTAACCAAAAAACCGGTCAAATCCCTGATTCAGGGGGTCACCTTCTGAGCCGGGAAAGCCCAGTCCCCATTTGCCGAAGGCACCGGTCACATAACCGTACTCCTTGAGCATTTCGGGCAATGTCCGAATACTGTCTGCCAACGGATACTGACCTTCGGGCCTTACTTCTTTATTACCCCGGATAAAGGTATGGCCGGTATGCTTGCCCGTCATGATAACTGAGCGAGAGGGTGCACAGACGGTACTGCCGGAGTAATGCTGGGTAAATTTCATTCCCTCCTGTACCAGTCGATCCAGGTTGGGTGTCTCAAAATGGGTTTGTCCGTAGCTACTCAGGTCACCGTAGCCTAAATCATCGGCCAAAATGAAAACGATATTGGGCTTAGCAGGCGTCGCTGCTTCAGCGTTTTCTTCAGGTTGTAATGGTTGGTTACAGGCACTCAGTAGCACTACAGAAAGGTTCCACAAGACAAAAAATCTAAAAGTCATGAGCAGTATCAGGTTATATATTCAGCAAAAGTTAATAATAAGCTATTCCGTAGAAAGGCGCAAGTAGCATACGTAAGGGC
>CAZZGE010000381.1:0-3116 GCA_964653665.1 uncultured Porifericola sp.
GTTTCATATGAGCAGTTTTTTCCTTACATAGAGCGTGTGATGCGGGGAGAACAACAAGTATTGTGGCCTAGTAAAGTAAAGTGGTTTGCCAAGTCATCGGGTACAACTAACGCAAAAAGCAAATTCATCCCGGTATCTTCTGAGGCATTGGATGACTGTCATTATAAAGGAGGAAAAGACCTGCTATCCATATACGTCAATAATTACCCTGACACTAAAATATTCAGTGGTAAAAACTTAGCGATCGGAGGTAGCCAGCAGATCAATCAACTTGATGAAAACGCCGATTCCTATGCTGGTGATGTTTCAGCAGTGCTCATGAAAAATCTTCCTTTCTGGGCACAGTTTTCCCGTACGCCTAAGCTGGAAATCGCTCTCATGGAAAACTGGGAAGATAAAATTGAAAAAATCGCCCAGGCTACCAAAAACGAAAACATTACCAGTATGGCAGGAATACCTACCTGGACCATATTCCTGCTTCAAAGGATCATGCAGATCAAGGGTACTGATAATATACTGGAGGTATGGCCCAATTTAGAGCTGTTTATACACGGAGCGGTTTCCTTCACACCCTACCGGTCACTGTTCAAAGAACTTATCCCTTCCTCTCAAATGCACTACCTGGAAACCTACAATGCAACCGAGGGTTTTTTTGGCATCCAGGACCAGAAAGATTCTACTGAGATGCTACTTATGCTTGACTACGGAATTTTCTATGAATTTATTCCCAGCGAAGATTTTGATAGTGAGGACCCTCGTACTATTGATTTGAGTGAAGTAGAAGTTGGTAAAAACTACGCAGTAGTTATTTCTACTAATGCTGGCCTGTGGCGCTACAAGATTGGAGACACCATCAAATTCACCTCTACCCATCCCTACCGGTTTGTGATTAGTGGCAGAACCAAACACTTTATCAATGCTTTTGGAGAAGAGCTGATCGTTGAAAACGCTGAGCAGGGCATTGCCAGAGCCTGTGAGCAATCGCACGCACTGGTAGACGATTTTACGGCTGCCCCCCGCTACATTGGGGATGGCCAGAAAGGCTGTCACGAGTGGGTCATTGAATTTAGTCAGCCACCGCAGGATCTAAGTCATTTTGTGAAAGTGTTGGATGAATCCCTGCGTGCTATTAATACCGACTATGATGCCAAACGTACCAAAAGCATAGCTGTGGCTGAACCTGTTGTTCATGCAGTGGAGCCAGGGACTTTTTACCAATGGATGAAAAAGAGGGGCAAACTGGGAGGACAAAATAAGGTGCCTCGCTTGGCTAACAATCGGGATTACGTGGATGATATTCTAAAAATGCTGGGACAAGAAAAGGGTTAATTCTTCTCTAAGCGGCCGTGAAGCGTCTGCATATCGTTCTCAGAAATCAGTTGCTGTGTCTTTTCAAACAGCTCACGCTCCTTGGTCCGTACATATCGCTCTAGATCATGTCCCATCTCATCAAGTTCGTGGATTTGGGCTGTTGATGAAAGATTTTCGAAACGAGTATTGAGGCGATTGGCCTGTGATTCCAGGTCTATTACCAAAGCTTGGAGTGCTGCCCATTTTGATAGGAAAGGGTACAGTACTTGAGTATCCCGTAACAGATGAGTCTGAAGCAGTGCATCATACTGCTTGACAGCATACAAAATTTTACCCTCTAAAGTATCAGGAAGACCTCGGTATGGCGGAGCATCTTTTTTAAGCAGTTGAGCCAGCAGTAAAACCTGATGATGTTCCCTAGATATCGGAATCAGGATCGGGTGACGCTTCATGAGAATCTGAATCTATTGAGCTGTCTTCAGCACTAAACTGGCCAATTTCGTTTTCTTTCCTTTCAAAATCCTTGGGCATAGGTAAATCACTGATTTTGTTAATGCCGAAGTACTGCATAAAAAATTCAGTAGTACCGTAGAGTAAGGGCCTGCCTATAGACTCATCTTTTCCCTTAATTTCTACCAATGATTTTTCCAATAATTTCTGAATGGCATAATCACATCCTACTCCTCTGATCTGCTCTACGACCGCCTTGGTGACTGGCTGTTTATAGGCAATAATAGACAAAGTCTCCATAGCAGCGGTAGAGAGTCGCTTGTTAGACTGCTGCTTAAGCAGTATGCTTAGACTAGCCTGGTAGGCGGGCTTGGTAAGAAACTGATAACCACCTCCAAGGTGGTATACCTGAAAAGAATACTGATCATCCTCGTACTGTTCGGTGAGTTGTTGGATGGACGTCTTGATATCCTCTTCAGAAACTTCAGCGGCAAACATCTCATTGAGACAGGCTCGTATCTCAGCAATTTTCAGAGGTTTAACTGCACAAAAGATAAGTGCCTCAATGTGATTTTTTAGAAATTCCAAAAGCAATGGATTTGGGTACAGGGATTTTCCGGTTACTGATTTTTCAGTTTGGCTTCAATGGAATGACGGGTGTGCGGTACTGCCCTGAGCCGATCTTTAGAAATCAACTTACCCGTATCAATGCAGATTCCGTAAGTACCGTTTTTGATACGCGCCTTGGCACTTTCCAGTTGGTTGATAAATTTTTGCTGTCGCGCAGCAAGCTGGCTTAAACTCTCTTTTTCCAGTGTGTCGGCACCGTCTTCCATGAGTTTGATATTTCCTGCCGTAGTATCAGTACCGCTATCGTTTTTCCGAGACAAGGTCGCTTTGATTGTTTCCAATTCTTCGCGAGCATTTTCTAATTTCTTATCTATCAGCTGATCAAACTCCTGAAGTTCCTCTTCTGAATATCTGGTCTTATCGTCCTGGCTCATGGCTATTAATTTTAGTTCGCAAATTTAGATATGAAAGTGTAATCTCAAAACATCCGTCTCTTTGTTTTCAAATTACATGTTTATAATAAATTTATGGCTGTTGAAAGTTCATTTATGTCAATATTTGCAAAATTCTGTGCTTTTTTTACAAAATCTTAAAAAATGAAAAAGCCAGGTTGTCGTTACCACCTGGCTTATCTTGTGAAGAAAGGTTCCACTACAGCAGCTACATCTCACTACAAAAGGATAGCATTATAAGTAGAGATTTGTTTCATGCTATACGGGAAAAACTGTTTTACCTGCTCCTTATACAGCTAGAAAATAAAGTTATTTTTTTTCAATCAATAAAAT
>CAZZGE010000382.1:0-3109 GCA_964653665.1 uncultured Porifericola sp.
GCATCCTCTCCGTTTTCTGTCTTGACCAACTTTCTGGTTACGCCAGGATCAAAAACCTTGTTGGGTGCATTGAGCCAGAAAGCATCATTCACCCAATATTCCCAGGCTTCCTGTACCAGCGCCTGCTCTTCCTCCTTATCGGTAACGCGCTGACCAGCGGTGAAGGCTTGCCCGCTCACCGAGTCCAACCTTACCAGTACCTCATGATCATTCCAGCGCACGCGTGCCATGTGACGCACCCTATCCCACAGATGCTCATGGCCTCCCGGAAAAGCCCATTGCACAGCGCCTGTATTCTGCCAGGCTTCGTCGTTTACGGCATTGAGCATCTTTTGCGCAAGTGCGTCGGCAGCCTTTCCGCTTTCTCCTGCCGGTAGTGGTTCATCAAAAATAAAATAACTGACAACCAAAACGGTAAGTACAGCCAGCAGTACGATCAGTATAGGTTTTTTCATGAGGTTGGTGGCTTAGAGATGGCCTTAAAAGTTACTAATTTTGGTACTGATACCAATCTTTCATAACCAATAAACTTTGAGTAAGATTCTCCTCCGTATTCTGTTCATCGTTGCTATCCTGGCAGGTCTTGGTTTGTCCCTACTGGCTCCGATAGATGAAGTACCATATCAGCAGAAGCCCTACTACACGCAAATGCTTCACTCGCTGGATAGCTTACAGCAGCAGTTAGCGTCACGTCCGGGTGATACATTACAAGCAGGCTGGAGCCGCCAGAACATTACGCCTGATGAACCACTGAAACTTATGGGCTACGGCTGGAAAGGTAACTACAAAGCAGTGCACGATTCTCTAATGCTTCGTTGCTTTGTGTTTGACGATGGACGCCAAAAAGTAGCGCTGCTCAGCTATGACCTGATGATTGTGCATCCTGACCTGGCGGCTGCTGTACAGCGGGGGGTGGATAGTTCAGGTCTTTCTGTAGATGGCCTGTACTTTACGGCTGTGCATACGCACAAGGGCTACGGAGAGTGGGCCAAAGGCTTAGGAGGCAAGCTGACCGCCGGAGGGTACAATGAAGATTTGGTAGCCTTTATTGTGCAGCAGACATTATCAGCTATTCGGCTGGCAGATGCCAGAAAAAAACCGGCAAAAATCGGCTACGCTTCTTACGCACATCCAGAACTAATTCGGAATCGCTTGACCAAAGACGGAGGCAGCGACGATTTGCTGAGGGTTATGCAATTACAACGACACGATGGTAATATGGCGTTGCTGTGTACCTTTGCCGCTCACGCTACTTTTATCAACAGTCGTTCTTTACAGCTTTCAGCTGATTATCCGGCAAGCCTAGTGCAGGCGCTTGAGCAGCATGCGGATGTTGATTTTGCTGCATTTGCGGCTGGTGCAGTAGGTAGCCACAGTCCTTACTACGAAGGGAAATTCAGCTATCAAAAGATGCAAAGCTATGCGGAGCAACTGGCAGAGCCCGTATTATCTGATTTGCATA
This sequence comes from uncultured Porifericola sp., assembly GCA_964653665.1. GTDB lineage: Bacteria > Bacteroidota > Bacteroidia > Cytophagales > Cyclobacteriaceae > Catalinimonas. Next base: position 1,463 of record CAZZGE010000382.1, read on the forward strand.
ACCTGCCTTTGCGCTACGTCCGGAATCTGCAATACCTCTCTGTACCACTGGCGTTGGGGGAGCCGCAGCTTAAAATCGCTGCTGGCTGGCGGGTAAGGCCCTGGCTGTTTCAGGCTTTTTTTGGTGCGTTATCTTCAGAGGTTACCGTGTTAAGCCTCGGGGACATTGCCTTATTGGGCGTACCAGCAGATTTTTCGGGGATGCTATACAAAGAATTAAATGCCAGGGGCTTGAAGATCATGGCTACCAGTTTTAATGGCAGCTACATTGGCTACGTCATTCCTGATGAGCACTATCATTTACCGCACCGTGAAGCCAGGGAGTTAAACTGGTTCGGCCCTTACACTGGCAGTTATGTGACCGAGGTTATGAATCGCTCACTGAATCTGCTAACCCAGTAAGCATAAAAAAAGCGGCCCTCAGTCCGCATTATCTGGTTTTGGTACTAATTTACTCTTCAGTTTTCTACATTAATGAGCTTACCCGCATTGCTGTACTTTAAGGTAGTGCTGGTATGATTACTGTCAGCGGCTAGTAGCAGTACATAAGTTTCGCCAGAAAAATCATAGCCACTTACCCATTGATTCATGGGTATAGAGTCTGTAGTAGCAGGAATCACATACGCCTGAGAAATGACCTTGTTACCAAAGGCACCTTCTGAAAAGCTTTGCATAACCTCTGAGGGCAGGGCAGTAGGCGGGATAGGTCGCTGCTCTACTGTAGTATCATCACCTGACAGATACTGTTGGAAAAAGTCGGAGCCGGTAATCTGGTCGTCGGCCAATAAAAATCCGGTGATCACTAACAAGCTGAGTACGTAAAAAAATAGAATAAATTTCATAATCAATCGTAATCCTATTTCTAACTTCAAAAAAACCGTACCACATTATATTTTGTGCATTTGATGGTACTCAAAGCCGTTTTACAGTCTGAGTGCCGAAAATGTGTGGAATTTTTTCCACATTACTTACACACTTCTCTGTTTTTCAATTCTACACCTAAGGATTTCTGATTTCCCAGTACTGCTGACACATCTGCTGATACCTACCAAGATCTGGTGTTGGCATATCTGTTTCCTTAGCCTCCTCATCCCAGTGACGCATCCGAAGTTTAACGTGGAAGAGTTCGTCCTGTTCAAAATTCTGTGCTTCAGCAGCGGTCATAGGTCCACCCTGATATTTTAGGGTTTGTTTGCTAGCCTCAGATAGCTTGTCGTAATAAACCGGATCTTTGAATGTAAGATACCTCTTGGCCTTCACATGATTTTCTACCAGAGACGCTAATCGCTCGGGAAAGCCTTTGTTTCTCAGGTAGGCGCCACCGATTTTGTCATGGCTCATCGTACCGTACTCTCCCATCTGTTGGGCAACTTCACCTTGTTGATAGGTACATATATGGCCGATGTCATGAAAAAGTGCAGCTAAAATCACTTCGTCTTCAAAGCCTTCGTTCTTGGCCAGTTGAGCACTTTGCACTGCATGTTCCAGTTGCGTTACGTCTTTACCGTAGATGTCATTACCGTGCATCTCATAAAGTGAGAATATTTCCTGTACTTCAGGGGCTAAGGTAGAATTTGAATTCATAGGTTAGGGATTTAGCAGCAAATTTAATGTATCATGGCCTGATTCCAACTATATGCATATTGAG
>CAZZGE010000383.1:0-3096 GCA_964653665.1 uncultured Porifericola sp.
AATCCGGCGCTTAATAACGCTCAAAATCCAGGTTATTAGAACCTTGTGAATATGAAATACAGTATATCATCGCTACTCGTGCTTTTTTTACTTCTGGCAGCCTGTGACAAGCAGGAACTGACGTTTCAGGGCCCCAGCCAGGTGAGGTTCACAGAATCCGATGGACAGGAGGTGGAAAATTTCCATGACGGAGGTGCAGAAAATCTGAACGAACCCATTAGCGTCTCAGTACATCTGCTCTCAAGATTGCCGACCAACGATGTAAACATCACCTACAGTGTGTCGGGAACCGCTGAAGAAGGGGTAGATTTCACCATTATAAACGACCAAGATCGCCAGCTTACCGTGCCCGCCGGGGAAAGCTTTACCAGTATTGATTTTAATCTGATCAACAACGCCCAACAGGACGGAGATCGCCAGATTATTTTTCAGATAGAATCTGTGGATAATAATTACAGCATCAGCGCCGGACCCAATGCTGTAATCGGCCGACGATATATTTTCACCATTACTGACGACGACTGTCTGCAAAATCTCAAACTTTTTGAAGGTAGTTGGGAGGTCGTGGAAGAAGCCGGTATCAACAGTGAGCAGAATGAGTATGAGCTCACCATTACCCCTGATTTTGAGAACAACAACCGCATCCTCATCCGGGGTTTTGGTGGCATTGAAGAGCAGGGGGGGGCAGTTTTCGCGTATCTGGATTTGTGTAAAAATGAGTTTATCGTTCCTGAACAGGTAGTAGACAACGTAGACGGCAGGGCCGGAAACGCGAGAACCATCAATAAAGGAACTTTTAATATCCAGGATGGAGGTACAATGAGTTTTACTTACACATTAGATACTTTTGGAGAAATTGAGTGGACCGTAAATGCTACCAAAAGATGAAAAAACAATTTAATGCGCTGATCATCATCAGTCTGGCAACTTACTGTTTGGCACTGAGCGGTTGTAAGGAAGAGCTGGAAGTCATACCTGCTATCTATTCTAAGCTGCTGACGGGAGAGGAAAGCAAGTCATGGAGACGGATATCCAGGGACCTGGCCATTGAGGTGGGTGGAGAGAAAGATACGATTAGTTTTAACCGGGGGATTCCACCCTGCCAGTCGGATGACCTGTTTATCTTTTATCGTGACGGTCAGGTGTTTGAACTTTCAGAAGGTGAATCCACCTGCGATGAAGAAGATGAGCGCGTTATTGTCAGTGGTCGTTGGCGATTGAATCAGGTCAATCGTATTATTGATTTGGGCACTGAGGAACCGTACACTCTGGTTGCCCTGGAAGAAGATCTGCTGATTTGGGGATATGATGTCCAGATCGGTTTTAATACAGGTGTAGGTGTGGAGAAAGACTTTCCTGCTTTTTTATTGGAAACCTACGTTCCCGCCGACTGAGCAAAATTATGAATGAGCTTTTTTCTATGAATAACATTTCTCTTTACCAGAAAGCATGTCTTTGGGGATTTCTTTTTATGCTGTTAGCAGCTGAAGGTTTTGCCCAGGGCATATCAACCGATAAAGGTAAAGCACAGGTGATAACAGCTACTAACCAGCCTTATCTGCGTCAGCTCTCAGGAAAGTTGAGGGCGGAAGCCGTGGCTGCTCGCCTGGAGGCTGAAACGATTGCTTTGCAGAAAAACTGGTTAATTTCCGAGACTCCCAGACATGGAGTGGTCATGAAGTTACAAAGGGTAAGCAACGGGCAACCTATCTACTACAAAACATTTAATGTGGAAGCGGCGGTGACTACCGGTACTGACCGACTGCAACCCCGTTCCGATCTGGGGCTCAATCTGAAAGGTAGAGGCTTTACGGTAGGCGTCTGGGATGCTGGCTCTATCAACGAAGAGCATCGGGAACTGAGGGGCCGGGTGACTATTGTAGATGACTCACCTTTTGGCACGCACGACACGCACGTAGCGGGGACAATCGGTGCTGCAGGTATCAATCCGGAAGCCCGTGGCATGGCCAATGAAGTACTGCTGACCAGCTACGACTTTAACAATGACAACGCGGAGATTGCCGATGAAGCTGCTGATGGTATGCTTCTTTCCAACCATTCCTACGGTTTGACCTCCGGATGGCAGGTTGTACAGGACGGAAGCGGATGGCGTTGGTTTGGTGACGAAAGCATCAGTACCATTGAAGACTACAAATTTGGCTACTATTCCGAAGATGATTCTCGTGTTTGGGATGATATTGCTTATAATGCACCCTATTACCTCATGGTAAAGTCGGCCGGTAACGACCGAACTGACGTGGGAGATGGCTCAGGTGCTCCACCTGATGGGCCTTACGATATTCTGGATCCTAAGAGCGTAGCTAAAAATATACTGACAGTGGGTGCTGTGGAAGCGATTCCCAATGGTTACCGCGGCCCCGATGATGTAGTAATGAGTGATTTTAGCAGCTGGGGACCGACCGATGATGGCCGTATCAAGCCAGACCTCGTAGCCGCAGGAGTTAATATTTTCTCATCAGTTTCGGATGATTTTGATGCATATGAACAGCAATCGGGTACTTCTATGTCAGCGCCTAATGTTACCGGCTCGTTACTTTTGCTTCAAGAATTATACAGCAGGGTGAACTCCGGAAATTTTATGCGATCGGCAACTCTCAAAGGGCTGGCGATTCATACGACAAGACAGGCTACCGAAAATCCTGGACCCAGTTACGAGTTTGGCTGGGGGCTGTTAGCGGCCGATCGTGCTGCTATCATGATTACCCGCGAGGACGATGGAAACTTTCAGATCCGCGAGTCCACGCTAACCGACGGTGGTATCCGGGTTTTTACAGTTACTTCTGATGGAACATCTCCTCTGGTGGCTACCCTGAGCTGGACCGATGTGCCGGGGAATCCGGTGGCACCCACCCTGGACTCTGATAGCCTGATGCTGGTAAATGACTTAGACATGCGTATCTTCAGCGAAGAGGAAACCTTTCTTCCTTGGACGCTTACCCCCGATAACCCATCCAAAGTAGCTGAGCGTGGTGATAACTTTCGGGATAATGTAGAGAAGATAGAGATTCCTAATCCTGCTCCTGGTGAGTATACGATTATCGTTAATCATAAAGGTACGCTAGATGGCGATCGCCA
>CAZZGE010000384.1:0-3079 GCA_964653665.1 uncultured Porifericola sp.
GATAGCCTGATGGACATTCTGGCACGTTTCCTCCATTTGGAAGTAGAAACCACCGAAATCGCCACCCAGCGGGGCATCAAACGACACACCAAAGAAACCATGATCTTTCCCCGCTACCACCAACTGGATGTAGTGCGCAAGCTGATCGGTGATGCCCGGCAGCAAGGTTCCGGTCATAACTACCTGGTGCAGCATTCCGCCGGTTCGGGTAAGTCCAACTCCATCGCCTGGCTGGCCCACCGCCTCTCCGGCCTGCACGATGCCGACGACCAGAAAATATTTGATACCGTGGTGGTCATCACCGATCGCCGCGTGCTGGACCAGCAGCTACAGGATACTATCTACCAGTTTGAGCACAAGGAAGGAGTAGTAGAGAAAATTGACGAGAACACCCAGCAACTGGCCAAGGCACTCTCTACCGGCGTGCCCATCGTCATTTCTACCATACAGAAATTTCCCTTCATCACCCAGGCCATTGGCACCCTGGAAAAGAAGGGCGAAAAGATAGACATAGATACCGCTGGCCGCCGCTTTGCCGTAATCATAGACGAGGCGCACAGTTCGCAGAGTGGAGAAACCGCTATGGAACTCCGCAAGGTGCTTAACAAAGATGGTATAGAAAAGGCCATTGCCGAACAGTTACTGCTGGAAGAAGACGAAGACCTGAGCGAAGATGCCCGCAGGCAGATGTACGAGGAAATGCTGAAGCGGCCCCGCCAGCCTAATATCAGTTTCTTTGCCTTTACTGCAACGCCCAAGTTCAAGACCAAACTCTTTTTTGATGAGCCGGGAGCAGATGGTAAGTCGCCCTTCCACCTCTACAGCATGAAGCAAGCCATACAGGAAGGCTTCATCAAAGATGTGCTGGCCAATTATTCCACCTACAAGACCTATTACGGCCTGATCAAGTCCATAGAAGATGATCCGGAAGTGCCCAAGAAGAAAGCTGCCAAGGCACTGGCCCGCTTCATGAGTACCCATCCGCACAACATCGCCCAGAAAGTAGAAGTGATGGTGGAGCACTTTCGGACCCATACCAAACACAAGATAGGCGGCAGGGCCAAAGCGATGGTCGTTACTCCCTCACGCATCCATGCCGTTAAGTATAAACTGGCTTTTGATAAGTACATACGCGAGAAGCAGTACACCGATGTGAAATCCCTGGTAGCCTTCTCCGGCACCGTGACTGACGATACCTTGCCTGACAAATCCTATACCGAAGTGGGCATGAATCATGGGATAAAGGAGTCGGAATTACCGCAGCGCTTCGCCAGCGATGAGTACCAGGTGTTGCTGGTAGCTGAAAAATACCAGACCGGCTTTGACCAGCCGCTGCTGCATAGCATGTACGTAGATAAGCGACTATCTGGTATCCAGGCCGTTCAGACCCTTTCCCGCCTCAACCGTACCGCCGCCGGTAAGGATGATACCTTTGTGCTGGACTTCGTCAATGAAACGGCTGAAATTTACGAGGCATTCAAGCCTTACTACGAGGTAACGCATATCGGCGAACCCACTGATCCGCATCTTCTGTACGAACTACAGCATAAGCTGGAAGAGTGGCGATTGTTTACGACGGAGGAAGTCAACGAATTCGTCAATGTGTGGTACAGTAAGCGTAAAGACCCCACCGCTGGTGATCATAAGCGTATGAACGGCATTCTGGATCAGGCAGTAGAACGCTTTAAAGACCTTAAGGATGAAGACCAGGAACTTTTCAAAAAGCAGTTGACCAGCTTTCGTAATTTGTATGCTTTCCTTTCTCAGGTCATACCCTACCAGGACTCAGACCTTGAGAAGCAGTACACCTACCTGCGTTTCCTTCTGAGCAAGCTACCCAAGCGGCAGGGTGAGCAGTACAAGCTGGATGGAGAAGTTTCCCTGAAGTATTACCGGCTGGAGAAGATCAGCGAAGGTTCCATCACGCTGGAAGAAGGCGAGGCAGATCCATTGCAGGGGCCTACCGAAGTTGGCAGCGGCAGTGCTAAAGATGAGCGGGTAATACTGTCCATGCTGGTGGACAAGCTCAACGAGCGATTTGGCACCGACTTTACCAAAGCCGATGAACTCTTTTTTGACCAGGTGGTAGAAACTGCCACAGCCAACGAAAAGTTAAAGGAAGCTGCCAAGGCCAATACCCTGGAAAACTTCAGCTATGTCTTTGACAAGATGCTGGAAACCCTCTTCATTGACCGTATGGAAGGCAATGAAGAGATTTTTACCAAGCTCATGAATGACAACCAGTTCCGACAACTCGCCGCCACCCATCTGGTAAAGCGGGTGTATCGGGATATAAATAAGAAGAAGTAAGATGGAAAATAAAGGAAGAAAACTCACTTTTGGTCAGCGTATGGGATTTGAACATGTAGAATAGGACACGGGCAGAGAACGATGTTGAGAAATTTAAAACCTTGCCTCTAGTGGAAATAACAATATAAGAAGTCATTTTCTCTTCGGATAGATAATGTTGTAGAAAGCATTGTTGAGCAAATGAGTCTTGACCAATGAAAACGAAGAAATGGGTTTTCAGAAAATGGATAAACATTAAAAAAAATTGCTTACAAACTATGACCAAAGAAAAAGAACCTAAAGATGAGTCCTTAAAAAATATTACAAATGCTATTATGCAATACATCAACATGACCACTGATTATTCGGTCATGTTAAATGGTCCCTGGGGTTCAGGAAAAACATTTTTTGTTAGGAATACTCTTTTTGATAAGATCAAGGTAAAAAAACCTTACCGGCCAGTTTACATCTCACTTTTTGGCGTAAATAGCCTAGATGATCTGACCAATAAACTTATCATTGAGACTCTTCCATTTTTCATCAATAATGAAGCAGTCAAAATTACAGGTGCTTTTGGTAAACTAGCTCTAAGAGGTATCCTACAAAGCTATAAGCTTGGAAATGTGGATGATTATCTGGGTGACTTCAATAAAATCGTTAAAAAACTCTCCGACCTTGACAGGTTGGTAATCATCTTTGATGACCTGGAAAGAAAAGGAGACATTGGATGGAAGGAACTTACGGGTTTTATCAATAACCTTGTGGAAGGGGAAACTAACAAGGCAATTCT
>CAZZGE010000385.1:0-3052 GCA_964653665.1 uncultured Porifericola sp.
TGGACCAAAAAAGGAGCACAAGCCGTCGCCAACCTCAGAGTCGTACACCTCAATCAGCAGTGGGACAGAGTCATCAACCTCATTAACCAGCATCCCCCCAAGGCCGCCTAACAATGGGAGCGACAGTTTGAGATGCACCCGTTATCACTTTCCGCCATTTTTGTCAGAGAACCAAAAATGGCCAGCAGCCAAAAACTCACATCATCCAGTTTCAGGTAATGCCCTCTCCCCCTGTTATACCAGCGTTGCCCCCACCCATCTTCAAATCCTCACCTGCCTCACTTTCCCCTCATTTTTATCAGCATAGGCCTGCAGGCCGTTCAGGGTCTGGGACTTCCCTGCTTCCGGCACACTGAGCCTGACGGTATATTTGCCATCCTCAAATACATGCGGACGGAAGCGGTTACCCCGAATTCGGATTGAGTATTCCGTTTCGCCGGTAGCCTCATTGATCACTTTCACGACCGGGTTTTCCGTATTCTCAATCTCCAGCGTATCCAGGTAAGCAGCGGCTTTTCGGCCGTAGTTATCTTGCTGTGAAATTTGAATAGGCCAGCCGTCGTATTGTCCGTCCGGTTGGGCGCTAGGGTCTACATAGCGGGGCCAGCAGGCAATGTCCATACTGCGGTCTTTTTTGTTAAAAGTCACGATACCATAGCCGGTGCCCCGGTCGTAGATACGGGCCGGCTCCCGGTAGCTTTTGTGCGGATTGGCTACCGCATGAATGGTCATTTTATTACCAAAGCCGTCGTGGAAGTTACCGGTATTTTTCTCTTTTCCGGGAAGCGGCTGATGATCTTTTCCTACCTGAGGCCACCAGCGGCGGGGCCAGAGGTTGTTAAGTGCCGGGCCGGCAAAGGCAAATCCGGCGTCATCAAATTCATCCACGCCATAGTGTACCGTACTGGCCAGGTGCTGGTCACCGGCGATATGGAGGGCAAAACATTTGCGAATAGCTCTTAGCGCAGCATCCCGGCCTTTTTGCGGCCAGCCGTTAGAGTCCATATCCGAGGTAGGAGCGTCTCCTTCTACATACTCTCCTTTTTCGGGGGTAGGCAGGCTGGGCACGATCCTGTCAATGATACTACCCTCGGGCAAGGTCGCTACGGTGCAAAAGTTGGTTTGTGAAAGCACTGCCTTCATTTCCACGCCCTGATCCCAGTCCTGGTTCCACGCATTGAGAAACTTCATCTGGCGATCTCCCAACAGATCGGCCTCAATATCATAATATTCTTTGATGTCAAACTCCCGGTTCTGGATGAATCCGTTGGTTACCTGAGCTTTTTGGGGCAGTACATTTTTGGGAGCGGATTTGAACTTACGGTCTTCCAGGATGGCAAAGCTGATACCGCCGTAGACCCAGTCGGTGTAGTAGACGTTGATACCCCGCTTGACGGGCGTAGGGTCGTATGGATCGGGCAGGTGGCCGGTCTGGGTACGTTGCACCATATTGACCCAGGTCACCGGCATTTTGTATCCGCCCTGGTCCTGGGCAACGTAGCCCCACCCTTCATCAGTAGGCGCTAATTTGCCTGCTTCCCCCCATACATTGCCGTGGTACACATCGTGGTCGTCGGGTATACAGGCCGATGGGATATTACGGAAAATCTCGCGGTACGACCAGCCAAACATATACCACTTGTGCAAAAAATCCAGGGCCGCTTTTTCTACCGAGGAGGTCTGAATACCAAAGCCCCCGCTGCCCTCATAGTATTGGTCACCCAGGAAAACCGCCAGGTCGGGCTGGTGCTTGCTGACATTGTCGGCTACTTCTTGGTCGGGGAAACCGTAGTCGGCATTGCAGCTAAATACGGCTACCTTAACCTCATCATGATTTACCGGTTCTTCGGCAATGGCACCTTCGTAGGTAAATGCTTTAGAGCCATTCTTTAGCGGGAGTTCTAGCAAAACCCGGTAAGGCTTCGCTTCCCGATATGGCCAGTTATCTATCCGAAACTGGGCAGTGCGGCCCATGTAGTCCAGGCTGCGTTCCTGCAGGTTCTTCCATTGGCCGTTTTCGTTGATCTGCAGGCTGACCTGATGGGCTTCAATATTTTCTACCGGCGTAAGCTGAGCAGTGAGCTTGAGTGTGCCCTTATGCAAGGTGTACTGGGCAAAGCAAATCGGGCCAAATGTATGCTCCGGTGCATAAGCTACTTTTTCTCCGCTAATCTTCCAGTCAGCAAAAGCCGCGGCAGGATGGGTATTGCTGTCTTCCGGTGGTTCAAAGCTGGAGACCAAGGCAATATTGCCCTCTAGATCCTCTGGGCTTACATCCTCTTTGGTAAGCGTAGCCAGTCCATTTTCACTTTCGTTCGAGGCAGTCAGGGTAAGGGTGTATGCTTTGCGAACAGGCTTCGCTTCCAGTTTCAGCAAAACAGGTTCCCGAGTATCAAGCACAAAATCTCCAGTGGTGTCACCGATAAAGAGTTTGCCATTCGCATCAAAGCCAGCATCCAGGCCTTTACCAAAAACCGCTGCCGAGCGGTAATCGGCAAAATTACCCTTGGCCCCGATACGAAATCCCAGATAGCCGTCCGTCTGCCGCTCCGGTCTGATGGGGTGCAGCATTTCAGCCTGTACCTGGGTTTCAAAGCTTCCTTTCTCACCCGAAAGCTGGCAGGGTAGGGCATATAAGGCCCGGTTCTTTCCGTTGACGTTGCAGACTGCCTGGCCGGAGCGTACCTCCCAGTCCTGCAGGCGATTTCCCCAGTATTCGGGGCCTACCCACTGCATGTCAGGCCAGTTTTGCCAGTCGCTGCCAAAGCTGGTGTCAGCCAGCGTAGCCGTGGTATTTTGAGGGAAAGTGGGGGTAGCAAATAAAAATTTAGGGGTAAAGGACGTAATGGCTAGGGCCTTGACAGCATCTCTTCTGCGCATATTTCAGGTTATTTTTGTAGCGTAATTTTCAAAAATAAGAAGGAAAACTTTCCTTGAAATCCCTAAAATAGGACTATTCCAAAAAATAGCAATGGAACTAAAACCGTAATCAGTGTCAAGAATGTACAAAAGCTGAAAAGTATCGTTGCTAATATGACGGAGAAATCGTGAA
>CAZZGE010000386.1:0-3022 GCA_964653665.1 uncultured Porifericola sp.
GAGAAAACTATCCAAACGCTGATTTGGCGGCTGTCCATGACTGGAGTACCATTGGCCGACTGATAGAACCAGGCGTACTCAATCTGCTGGCAGACACCCGCGGTGAGCAACGCACGGCTGCCACGGCTGCCGACTACCTGTCTGCTTATGCCCCTGATTTGATGTTTGTTCACCTAGATCACGTAGATCACGCGGGACACACCTATGGCTGGGTTTCAGGGGCTTATCAACGGGCAGTTACCAGGGCTGATCAGCTTATCAACAGGATACTACATGGTCTACGTGTAGAGGACAATCTAGAACAAACCATGGTGATCGTTACTTCAGATCACGGAGGAATAGACAAAAAACATGGTGGAAATACGCCGGAAGAGCTTACAATCCCCTGGATCATTGCCGGCCCTTCGGTCAAGATGAATTACCTCCTTGAGGACAATATCATGACGTATGATACGGCAGCTACCATCGCCTACGTTTTTGGTATACAGCCACCCACCTGCTGGATAGGGCGGCCCGTACTCAATGCCTTCCTGGATGAGTAAAGAGACTTTCCCGGTCAAGCCGGTAGTAGAGTGGCTTTCGTTACGACGAAGCTACTTGTAATCTGTTTTTGACGGATAAAGGGTAAAAAAACGCCAGGCGATTAATCACCTGGCAGTCTCTGAATCAGGGGAGCATATTTTTAAAATCCCGGTAGGATGGCGGTTCAAGAGGCGTTTTATCACACCCCAATTCATCAGCTTTTTCCGTTATTTTTTCAATACGGTTTTCGGGCTTGGGATGAGTACTCAGAAACTCCGGTCCACCACCGCCTTGACCACTGGCCTCCAGCTTCTCAAAGAAAGAGCGGGCAGAAGCGCAACCATACTTGGTATCTGCCAGATACGCTACCGAACGTTCGTCGGCATCTTCCTCAAAGGCACGGCTGAAACTGAGACTTGCTAGTCCGGCAGCTATGTTACCGACCTGAGCTGCGTTGTCTCCCAGCACGATGCTTAGCAGAATCTGCGCTCCGTAGTTGCGCTCCATGGTACGGGCTGAGTGTTCCAGATCAGCGTGCGCTACTTCGTGACCCATGACGCCAGCCAGGTCGTCTTCAGTATCCAGGTACTTGATTAAGCCGGTGTACACGTACATGTAGCCGCCCGGAGCAGCAAAAGCATTTAGCACGTCATCGTCGTGTATGATCTTCATTTGCCAGGGAAACTGGTCGTGGCGAATGTCGTCTGAGCTCAAGATTTCGTCCAGCATACCCTGCAGATAGCGGTATGCGTCATCGTACTTGCCTTCATCAAGAACGGGATACTCGTCAGGATTGGCCATGATGGCCGAATCCAGTTGCTGCCCCAGTGTGATTTGCTGGCTGGGAGAAATGAACAGGGCACTGTCTTCTTGGCAGGAAACACACAGTTCGGCAAAGATAGTGCTGGCACCCAGTAACAGGGCGCTATGCAATAAGCTTCTTATTTTCATACTTACAGATTTTTAACATCCGAGAAATCAGCCTTCTTCGGCGCCGAACAAGACTTCATCTAATAGTCGGTTGCCTGCAAGTTTCATGCTTTTTATAGCGCCTTGGTAGTTCACATGTACGATGTTGATCTGATCGTCAAAAATCTCGGTCATGATAGAACTTCTCACTTTCAAACTGTTAAGTTTTTTCACATCCACGACTTCCAGGTAGCACCACATGGCCATATCCTCCATCTCTTGGCCGAGAAAGTAGGGTTTCACCTCTTGCCCGTTAACGGTCATCCTCAGGTGCTGATGGATATACTGCTCTACATACACATTCAGCTGTTGTTCATTCTGGGGGTTCAGTACGTCAATGTAGGCCTGGCCTTTCTGCCGAAAACCCTCCTGGTTCATAGCCTCCTCCAGGTCATCGGCAAAGATCTTAAGGGTGATCTGCAAACTGCTTTCTTCTGCCGAATGGTGTACACTCATCACGCTTACGTGGAAAGGATGTAAGCTTAACAAAAGACTACTGAGAAAATGGATCAACATCATCGGAGATTTTTTTTGCATCACAAACGTGCCGGCAGGAGGCTGCAGGTCGCATAAACTACTATGCTAAGAAGAGCAAAAATATACATTATCTCAATAACACTTATGTTTGACGAATCATCCCTCTGAAAAAGAGAAAACTCTCATTTGACAAAAGTGACTGATATTCAGGGTATTTTGGGTGAATATATGAGCCTCTGCCGAGTAAATGATATAGCATTTTATTTTGTATAATACAGCAAGCTACTGATCCTCTGACTTAGTTTTTCAATTCGTCCGGGAGCGTAGTATTGTGAAGACGTCCCCCTGACGTTGGCCCTGCGAAAAGCGGTGACCAACAACGAAAAAACCTCCACCAAGCGGGCCAGGGTAGGAGGTGATGATAAGCGTAAAGGGTGGAGCATCTCGGTAAAACCTTATTTTTTTGCCATGAATGCTAGCAGAAATTTATACTGTTTCTCTTCCGTGAAGAGCAGGCGGTGGATTTCTCTCCTGAAGATGGTGAATACTTTCACTCCCAGGCAGATATAGATCGGCTGGCGGAGCTTGAGTACGAATGATCATGCTTTGTCAAGCCTGAATGCTGATAAATCCGATAGCCAGCGTACTATCAGTTTGAATAGGTAATACCAAATCATTTACCAGCGGTCATTCATCCTTCAGCATATCCACCGGGTTGGTATTAGCAGAACGGAAAATTGTTACTGAAGTAGTTAGTAGCGCGATTCCTACGATAATACCTCCTGATAGAACCAGGGGCCAAGGGCCAATATTGACATGGAAGGCATAAACTCCTGACAGGATCGTTTCACTAAACAGATACCCTATACCACACCCCAGTACCGCGGCGGCAACAAGGATCCAAACGAACTCACGATTTACTGTATTAACAATTGTTTTGACCGAAGCTCCCAGTACTTTGCGTATGCCAATTTCTTTATTGCGCCGTGCCACACTGATCTGGGCCAAGGAGAAAATACCGGCAGTAGCCAGTAAGCCACCCAGCAGGGCCAGG
>CAZZGE010000387.1:0-3015 GCA_964653665.1 uncultured Porifericola sp.
ACCGGGCAGATGGGCTGCTTACGGCTTTTGATACTTGCTACGAAGTTGACAGCATGTTCATCACGTGAGTCACCCTCTTTGGACTGAAAAGGTACTTTTTCAATCTGGTAGTGCTGAAGGCCATCCTTACCCTTTTGGGTTAGCGGAAATACCTCCCAGCCCCTACGGTCAATGATAAGTTTACCTTTTTCACCAACAAACTCAACGCCGTGATGTCGGTCGTATGGGCCCATCCAGTGCATCTGGTTATGCTCCCAGTTGAACAGGAAATCATCAAACTCATAGACCACGTTCATCGTGTCAGGAGTTTCAGCGGGGCTGTCTGGTTTAACGTATTTGCCGCCACCTGCCAGTATAGACTTAGGGGCGGAAGCATTCATGCCCATCAGTACCATATCAATAAGGTGTACTCCCCAGTCAGTCATCAAGCCTCCGGCATAGTCCCAAAAGTAGCGGAATGTGCCATGGAAGCGGTTTTCATTGAACGGTCGGTCCGGAGCGGGCCCCAGCCACATCTGGTAATCAACGCCTTGGGGTGGGGCCGTTTCGGGTTTGGGTGATATAATACTTCCACCACTTACCCAGGCTCTTACCCGATTTACTTTGCCGATGTTTCCTGACTGGATGTAGTCCATCGCTCGTTGCCAGTGGATGCCGCTTCGCTGCTGTTGACCTACCTGAACAATGCGCTTATACTTACTGGTTGCCTCTTCAATGGCACGGCACTCTTCTACAGAGTTTGCCAACGGCTTCTCTACGTATACGTCCAGACCAGCCTGGCAGGCCTGTATGGTTTGAATGGCATGCCAGTGATCGGGGGTGGCTACGATCACTGCGTCCAGATCTTTGTTTTCGTAAAGTTTGCGGAAATCACGATAGGCTAGCGGACGTTTACCTGTCATTTCCTCAGCATCTTTGAGCCGCCGATCTAGTTGACGCTGATCAACATCGCAGAGGGCCAACAGGTTGACACCTGGTACACGTAGATGAGAGCGGACGTTTGCCCATCCTACACCACGAACACCGACCAAAGCGATGTTAAGCTGATCCTGGGGCGATACTTGGCTTCGGAAGGCAAAAGAAGATAAGGGAGCACTGCCGACAACGGCTCCTGCCGAAAGATTTTTGATAAAAGTTCTGCGAGTAGTTGGCATGAGTCAAGGATCGTTTTATTAGGGATTTTCAAAATTTATCAATTTCCCACCTAAAATAAAAAAGAGACGCGGGTCAGCGTCTCTGCTATTATTGATATTCTCAAGTGGATCAGGTTATCATATTCTGATCATAACCTTGGCCTTTGTCTAGTGTGAGAATTTGGTTGGGAAGATCACAGATAACGGACTCATCACCGAGTATACCGATAGGTGTTTTCATCAGTTCAGGATTATGTTTAATGACACTCAACCAGTCAGTTTCATCCATATCCTTCCCTTCATATTTTTTTTGGTAGATGTCTGACCTTTTGTCAATGATCTCGTCTAAGCCAACACCCAGTTTGTCCAAAAGTAAAGCCAGTTGACGCTCGGTCAACGGATTGTGTGAAATATCTACTTCACTGACGTTGACTGCCATCTGCTTAGCGTAAGCCAGTGATTCTCGGTCTCCCTGTTTATTAAAATTGTATATAAGTGTTATTTCTTGAGGGTCAAATTCCATATTTGAAAAAGTAATTCCGTTCGATAAATATAGAACCACGTAAATGGCTGATAGTTTGTTAAAGCCTGAGTTTTAGGGTTCCATTACCGAAAGATGCGCTTGTTCGTTTTTGATGGTGAGTTCAAAGTTTTGTTTTTCGTAGTCATAATTTAAAACGTAAAGACAGAGATTTGCGTGCTCAAAATCATCCATGCGGCTCAGGTCGTGGTTTAACATCAGGCAGAGCAAGATGCGCATCGCACGGCCATGCATACAAATCAGCACTGGGTCGCTATCGTCCTCAAGAATGGCTTGTAGCGCTGGTTTTTGGCGCTCCATCACCATCCGGGGGCTTTCTCCTCCCTTTATTGCTTGGTCAAGATCACCTTTTTTCCAGGAGTTGATAATGTAGGAATAATACTGATGATCCTTTGCATTGGCTACTTTGCCTTCTTTTTCTCCCCAGTTGATCTCGTTCAATCCTTCCAGTGGGGTATGGGAAAGTCCCCCTTCCAGAAAAGGGCTGACTGTCTGTATACTGCGCTGTAAAACAGATGTGTAGACTCTTCGGAAAGGAACCTGGCAGTAATGCAGGAAAAAAGCCTGAGCCTGTTTCCAACCAGTGTCATTCAGAGGCGCGTCGATGCCACTGCCCTGTACTATGCCTTTTCGGTTATACTCAGTTTGACCATGTCTGATGATGTAAATGGTTTTATTACGCATAGAATGTAGCCGCTGTATAAAGTTTGGAAGCGATGATGAGCACCACGATGTTAAAGAGCTCGTCACATACTTTACTTGCAAATATAGCGTGAAATCCTAATTATTCCAGAAATTCAGCCTGAATGAAGCTGGCAAACGTGCTCCTGACGGATAGAGAACAAAAGCAAAAGTTTAAGATGAATATGTATTGTGGGTCAGGCCAAATAATACTTTTGGGGTATCTTAAGAAAAGGTGTGATGCCAGTCGCTATCAGCGGCGCAAATATCCCCCCTGATCTGCAAAGATCAGCTGGAAGCATACATGATGAAAGATTAAAATATCTCTTAAATCACCCGACTTCAGCATTGTTTTGCAAAAGATAATTTCTAGCATTTGTTTTCGGGAAGACTTGGTAAGTGTTAGTTTTCAGAGCTTGTTTAAGTTTTCTGAAAACACCCAATAATTTGGTTTCTAATGTGCGTAGGCCTGGGAGGCCCCGCCTGAAAATCCGGCGGGCGTGCGCTGGGTATGAGCGTTGAAGCGTGGGACGCTCCGCCAGTCGCACTGCGCGTTCGGATTTTTCCCGCAGTGGCGACTGCCGGTGGGGTCCACTCGGTGGGAATCACCCGGTCTGGGTGACTTGACTTTTTTGACGGTCCGCCGTCCGGTGTGGAGCA
>CAZZGE010000388.1:0-2992 GCA_964653665.1 uncultured Porifericola sp.
GATGCCTAAAATTATTCATAGTCAGTAACTTACATAAATCGTCGGGTAGAGAAGTGTAAAGGGCATTTTAATGCTTATTCAGGCGCTTTTATTTATTCCTTAAGTTTTAAAAACCGTGCAGCATTATGATAGAAAATATCTTCTTTATCCTGTTCAGTCAGAAAGTCAAGGCTATTCAAAAACGCTATTGATTTTCCGATCGCATAAGACCAGGTCATCTGGTCAGCAACAGTCGGTAATTGCCATCCAGCCCCTGGCTGCGGGACAATGGCTCAGAGGGTGTGGTGAAATTAATTTGTACCTGGTTGCCATCCAGGTCAATGTTTATGGTCCCCACGCTGCCACTGTGGGCGATTAGGTTGATATCAGTGATACTGGTTCCCACAAAGGCCCACTGCCCTTCCGGACCGATCAGGCCAGCGGTATTGCTTGCCTGGAAAGCACCGCCTGTCTTTTGCGTATTCACGTCAAAGCTGAGCTGAAAGCCTTCTAGTTGTGCTGCATCTACGTTTTCTGGTTTCTGCTGCACCTCACTCAGTGTCCAGCTACCTTCAAGGTTATCGGCGGCGAGTTCCTGCTCAGTGGGTTCTTCCGGTTGGGGACCATTACTTTCTTCTTCGCCGCAGGCCAGCAGGAAGGCGCACATCAGGGTAAGTATAATATATCTGTTCATCATTTGGAAAAGTTTATAAGTAGAGGCAGCCATTTGAAGACTGCCTGTACAATGGAAAATTAGTATTTAATTACCCGGCGGGTCAGCATCTGGTACTTATCTCCTTCAGTCTCTATGGAGTAGATATAAACGCCCTGGGGCAGTTCTCTCAGGTCCAGGCTGATCTGGTAACTACCGGGCAGCTGATCTTTTTCTATCTCCTGCCATACCCGGCCTACTACATCGCTCAGTCGGATGGTCACTTCTGAAGGTGAAGGCAGGTAGTAGGTAAAGCTACCCTCACCGCTGGTCGGATTGGGCTTGAAGGCGCCCAGGGCCAGCTCGCCTCCCACTGCATCAGCTATACTGGTCACCTGGTCAGTCACTTCTACCGTAAGGATCTGCTGCAGGCTGCCGCCATTGCCATCTTCTACCAGCATCACCAGTTCGTAGTTGCCCATCATGTCTTCGGAAAAGACCTCATTGGAAACCAATTGCCCGTTTTCAATCACGAAGAGCGTACTGGTCGCGTCATTGTTGACACTGAGAATGGTAAAGCTGTGCACATCCGCTACATCGGCATCCTCTACCGAGAGATCCCCGATCAGCGTACCGGTATCCTGGTCAAAGAGCAGTGAATTGTTGCTCAGGCTGATGGCAATTGGCTCGCTGTTGCTGGCATTGATTACCTTGATGATCAATACCCGCTCAACACTTGCTCCACCACTGTCGGTAGCTCGTATCCGGATGGAGTAGGTATTAGGCTGACCGGGCGCATAGGCGATAGCCTGGCTGTTGACCAACTCATCACCGACAATGTCAAAAAGGCTGTTGTCATCCCCACCTTCCCCTTCAATCAACTGGTAAGTATGCTGATCGCCGGGGTTAGGATCCTGTGCCAGCAGTACGCCGATGGTGCGGCTGGCCTCATCACTGAGCAGAGTGGTATCGCTGATCTGGACAGAGAGCGGGGCAAAGTTCTGTGTCCTGAGCACTTCCTCGCTGATCTGGCTAAAGACGAAGGGGCTACGCAGTTGTCCTTCTGCCCCTTCACTTTCAAAGGCAAAGCTTTGCTCCAGTAGCTGCTCTTCGCCGTTGCGCTGCATGCGGAAGGTAAGGGTATCATCTGCACTGTTAGCATATACCGTGAGGAAGTACACCCAGCGGTTGAGCACCTTGATGGGTTCGGCATAGCCACGGTTCTTTTCGCCGACAAAAGCCCCGATGGCCACATCGCCCTTATGGTATTCTACCCCGTCTAGTTCCAAAATGCCCGTTATTGTCATGTACTGCTCGTAATTAGCAGGATTAATGCTCCACTGGGTGGTTTCATGCGTCCGGGCAAATTCTAAACTACCGGCGCTGCCGCTTTTGAACAGGTAACCTTCTCCGGGGGAGAGTTGCTGCAGATCGCCCTGCCAGGAGCCTCCGCTGTAGGTTGCCGTATCTTCCTGGTTAAGAATGATATCACCTTCGCTCACTGCAAAGTTACCCAGTGCCTGGGCCAGTGGGCTGGGGATTTCTTTGATCAGGCCGATGCCGTTCCAGCCGGCACTTACGGTTACCTGGTTTTCGGCCAGCTTACCGCTCATCTTCAGGAAGCCTACTTCCGGCACAGTCAGTTTGTAAAGTACGCCGGGCTTCACTTCTTTCAGGGTACCCTTCCAGCCTTCAAAGCTGGCAAATTCAGCATATTTACCATCGTGTGCGCTGAGCATACTTCCGTCAGTGAGGCCTACATCCCTGATGAGGGTGTTAAGGGACATATCGCTTTGCGTAACATTAAAAGATATCCAGTTGACACCAGCTTGCAGGGGTATCTGCAGGTAGTTGACTCCTCCGATGCTGAGTGGTTCCAATTGGGTCACTGAACCTATTTCGGTACTGGCTTCAAAAGTGAAGGTCTCGCTGATATCCAGAACCTCACACTCAGAGGCATCCCAGATTTTGAAGCTGACTTCTTCTCCCTGTAGCTGGTTGCTGTAGATATCCAGGTACACTACGTACTCATCATTGGGTACCAGCTTATAAACTTCGGCTACGCCCCGCAGTTCATCGCCTACGTAGGCCGCCACTATATCATTGGGACCGGTAACCGAAAATTGCTCGGCATACACCCCAGCCTGCAGGCGCATGGAGTGGGTAAAGTCAGTGGCATCTACGCTCCAGTCGGGGGCGGCGCAGCCTACCTCCAGGATAATATTCAGTGGCTCGTTGCCCAGGATAATGTTGAGCGAGATCGTCTCCTCGTACACACTGCCCAAAGTGAGGGCCGCGGGATTGCTTACCCTAAAGCTGATGAACATGCTCTCTCCGGCCAGTACTGAGTCCCTTTCGGTG
>CAZZGE010000389.1:0-2961 GCA_964653665.1 uncultured Porifericola sp.
ATGGAGAATTGCAACAAAGCTTCAAATATCCGATTCTTTTCGGCAGAATCTAGCCCATAACATAAAAAGCGGCTGGCAAAGTTTTGATTTAATAATTTGATAATATAGGTCTACGCCGGCCAGGGAATTACGTTGGCTCGCTCCGCCCACTGCTGCCACATGTCTGACAACCTACGCACCAGTTCGGGGTACTCTTCAGTGAGGTTGTGAGTTTCGGTGCGGTCATTTTCCATATTGTACAATTCCCAGTCGCCTTCCCGGCCCTGGGCCACCAGCTTCCACTTACCGCGACGAACAGCCCGGTTTCCCTCATGCTCGAAGTAGATAGCCTTTCTCTCCAGATTTTTACCGGTAAAGACAGGTTGCAGGCTTACACCTTCCATCGGTTGAATACGCTGACCCTGATAACTCTGCGGGTACTCAGCCTGACTCACATCCACGCAGGTTGCCATAATATCTATCAGGTGACCCGGCACCTGCCGCCATTCTCCTCGTGCTGTGATGCCCGCCGGCCAGTGGACGATCAGCGGTGTCGCAATACCCCCTTCGTGTACATAGTGCTTATACAGCCGGAAAGGCGTATTGGAAGCATTGGCCCAGGGTCGACCGTAGCTCTGGTAGGTGTTTTCCGGGCCGGGCATCACATCGGTATACTCATTGCCCAGGATCACCGGCGCGCCGCTGCGGGTCTGTTCAGGAATAAAAAGCTGATGGCCCCAGCCTTCACCCAATTCTTCGGCACAGCCCCCGTTATCGGCCAGGAAAAAAATAAGCGTATTTTCCAGTTTGCCCTTCTGCTTGAGCGCCGCTATGATTTGACCGATTCCCTGATCCATGCGGTCTACCTGGGCAGCGTAAACTTCCATGCGTCGGGCCTGCCAGTCTTTGTTATCAACCTCATCCCAGGCAAGTACCTTTTCGTCTCGCTCGGTAAGTTGCCAGTCTGCTTCTACGATACCCATCTGCCGCACACGGTCCAGTCGTTCCTCCCGCAATTGATCCCAGCCCTTATCGTAGCGGCCTTGGTAACGGGCGATGTCTTCGGGCAGGGCGTGCAGTGGCCAGTGGGGCGCGGTGTAGGATATATAAGCAAAAAATGGCTTATCCTCCTCATGTTCATAGATGAACTGTACCGCTTTGCTGCTGATTTTGTCGGTATAATAAAAATCTTCCGTGTCTGGCTCAGTGAGTTCGTTACCGTCAGTCAGAGTAATGGGGTCATAGAAGCTGCCAGCACCCAGGATGGTACCGTAGAAACGTTCAAAGCCCCGCTGCATAGGCCAGTTGTGTTGGGAGGTCAGGCTGTCGCCACTCCATTGTCCCATATGCTTAGTGACATGCCACTTGCCGCTCATGTAGGTTGCGTAGCCTGATGCCTTTAGTACTTCGGCAATGGTCACGCTTTCCTCATTCAGGTCGCCTCGGTAGCCATCTGTACCCCGGTCGCTGGTCATATGGCCTACACCTGCCTGATGCGGATAGAGCCCGGTCATGAGACTGGCGCGGGTAGGACAGCAGCGGGCGGTATTGTAAAACTGTGAAAAACGTAGCCCATTGGCGGCTAATGTGTCGAGGTTGGGTGTATAAATTTCTCCGCCGTAGCAACCAATGTCCGAGTAGCCCATATCATCTGCCATGATGAGCAAGATGTTCGGTCTTATAGGTCGAGCGTTAGGCGCCGAGGGCGATTCAGAAACCGGTCTGTTGTCGCAGGAAAAAAGAAAGTAGAAAATGCTGACGCACAGCCAGTACCATGGCTTGCATAGAATAGTAGGTTGGTGCATAGTTAAATCAGATCTTAAGCGTTTAAAGAAGCAAAAAGGAGAAATTACTGATTTTTTGACAAAAGTGTATACTTAAGCGTATATCGTGAATTTTTGTCTGAACAAAGCAGATTTATCGGCAGTTATACCAGTATTCATCTCAAAATCTACATCCCTATGTCCAGAGATTTTCTTTATGCCCTGCTGGCCGGCGTGGCCTACATATGTGTAGTATCTTATGTAGTTTTCGATGTTTTAGATACAATGGACGGAAACATTACAGAACAGAGGTTTTTCGTTCCTCTCTCATTAGGAGGTGTCGTTTTCGTGGGAATGATATACTATCTGGTCAAAAACGAAAAGAAAGAGGAAGAAGAAGAAACATAGTCTTGCCTACGCTCTGATTCGTAGTTACGGGAGCTTCAGTATCTTGACACACTTTTACTATTTCTGCTAAAGATAAAACTTCTACAAATGATACAGCCCGAGCGATAGCTCAGGCTGTCTATGTTTAGGTAGTCTAGTGTAACATGTGACTATCTGCTTACTTTACAGATTTTTGTACAAGATTATAAATGTAAACTTTTTTATTCAAAGGACAAGGCAGTAAACGACATATCCACCTTATGTCGGTGAAATTTACTGATTTCTTTCTGATCCTCCGGTGCGTAGCAGTCTCGACCATTATAGTAAATATACTGGGCGATTTTTTCTTCCTGTTCATCTGCAAGAAAGCGAACTTCACTGTTGTTAGTATTGTGGGCAATCTGGTAAATGTAACGGTTATCCCAATAATCTCTATCCATGTAATGCTGGCTTCTCTCCTCAAAATTGAAGTTACTTTTTAGCGGTAGCCTGAGAATGTGTAATCCGTCCACAGAAATCAGTTCGTGAAGTTTGTCCTTTGGTTTACCCTCTTTGCCGATTTTCACAAATTGCCTCTCCTGATGCATACCATTGTCGTAGTAGCTTAGTCAGGCTACAGTACTAATGTGGTACGTTTTGATTTTGATAGCCTGGGTTTGCAACGATCTAAAAAAAACAACATCTCTACCCGGGTAGTATGCTAGTAGGCCTTCTTGAGCCGGTTGTTCTTCTAACCCCAGTAAACCTTTACTCTAGGCTGCACAAATAAGGAAAAAAAGTTCAATTATCCTCAAAAGTTACTATGCTGAAACGATTGTTTATATTGATCTAA
>CAZZGE010000390.1:0-2931 GCA_964653665.1 uncultured Porifericola sp.
GCATTACCTTTGATGGGGGAGCCCGATCCTATCGTATCTATCATTCGTTTCTGGGATTCAAGTCAGGTAAAAAAGCAAGCTACCGGCACATGGACTATCTCTACATCCACCCTACTCAGATGAGCCAACGGGTGAATACCATGGTCACTACCGGGATCACTGCACGTACTACCGAGTACGATGCGTATCTAAAAGTAGATGGCTCTCAGCGTATCTACCTGATGACCCACAAAAAAAGAGATGTGCTGTTGGACAAGCTTCAGCCCCTGGCTGAACTTTTCAACTTAGAAATTAGGGATGCTCCCGTCCGGCAGTAGTCCTTTGAGCGCTTTACGCAGGTGTACCTGCTCTTTCCAATTGCTGCTTCAAAGTTTGCAGATGCTGCTTGATCAGCTGTATATCGTCGTAGTCAGCATTTTCCCAGTTAAGGTGATGCTGTTTACCATTATGTAAGCGAAATTCTGCGCTCAAAGTGTTCTGCTTAACCGATCGTAAGTCCTGATGCTGGATTTTAGTTACTTTTTTTCCGGGCCGGTTTCTGAAGCGCACTTCATGTTGGGCAAATACTACAAAAAGCTCGCGGCTAGCTTTACTGTTATAGATAAGCCCTGCAATGCCAATGACAGGAACCAAGAGGTTGAGGCAAGTAGATATGATTTCGCCAGTATCAAAAGGTTCATCCAGGTTGTTGAGCCTGAAGATGGTTACAATAATCTGAGACAACAGCAGTATACTCCACAAGATTAACAACCACTTTCTCTGTTTTTTACTTTTCAGACTCGCAGTCTGAGGGTCATAAAGGAGGCTTATTTTCTTATCTTCCATGATGATGAATCAATACTTCTTTCAACTTAGAAATAAAAGCACAGTATAAGACAATTTTTGATTGTATTTATACTCCAGAATTCTTTTACGGCCACTCCTCTACACATAGTCTGAAATATCAATTCGTAGCACCAATTTAGCTTTCAAAGATAAGTCCTTTGTCGGTCAGCTCACGGTCCTGCCATTTCCCTTGCAGCAGTACCCGGCAGCTTTGGTAGCCTATGTCTAATAATAAGGAAGCTGTCTGCTCAAAATATTCGGTAAGCTCTCGCGGATGATGAGCGTCCGAGTTAATCATCACCGGTATCTCCAGGACTTTCATCCGGCGCAGCATTTCGGGAGAAGGGTACGTCTCATCCGTCTTTTTCTTGTAGATGCCCCGGGTATTCACTTCTACAATCAGGCCTTTTTGGGCAATAAGCTGTAGTGTTTCGTCCACTGCTTCCTGGTACCAGACAGCATTTTCAGAAAAGAGAGAACCCTCTTCGTTTTGCATCTTGATCTTATCCAGGTGGCCTACCACATCCGGTGGATCTTCTTCAATCATTTTGCGGGTCAGTTCGTAGTATCGTTCTACAGTTGCCTGTATGTCTCGGTGAAAAATTTTGTTCAGCCCTTCCAGAAAATGCCGGTGCGGGCCGTCAATCTCCCAGGGTCTTCCGTCCGGAAAGAAATCTACCAGATGTACTGACCCAATGGTGTAGTCCAGTCGGGCATCCTTCAATCTCTCATGCGAGGGACCCGCTATACCAGGTACGTAGTCTACCTCCAACCCCCGGTAGATCTCAAGTTGGGCAGCATATTGAGCTTGGGCAGCTTCTATTTCATCGGCATAATTTTTCAAGCTTTCTTGTGACATGGTCCAGGCGATGTCGTAAGGCAGGGGGGCATGAGATGAGAAACCGCAGGCTAGCATCCCTTTGGAGATAGCGGCTTGTGCGTGTTCATTGGCTGAACCTATGCCGTCACAGTAATGCAGATGCCCGTGATAATTGGTAAATCCGCGCTTCATAGTCGTTAGGTTGAAAGTTGTGAAACATCAGGAGCCAGCACTCAAATAAATATTTGAGTAGTACTAAATTTAATAACAAAGATACTGATGCAATTGCTTTATTTTCTCAAGCCTTTTTTTGGAGGTATTTTATACAAACAGTTCGCAAACACGGTATTCAATGCAAAGGTAATTTCAGAGTAAAAGACTTCCCTGATTTACAATACTTTCTACCCGCAGGCTACCTCCCAGTTTTTCGGCCATCATACGCGAAAGATAAAGCCCGACTCCTTTTCCGGCTATACGCGAATGAAAGCATTGGTACGGCTGAAAGATCCTGTTTATATGCCTTATCAGATTTATACCCAGGCCATTATTGCTAACCTCAATGATTACGCGGAGATCCAGTAGATCAGACAAGGCCACCGGTGATTACCTATACCCGGATTATGACCAACAAGCCTGATGCATACCATCTCAATGTTCGCTGTTTTCCAGCTTATACAAGACAGGCACATGACCCACATTAGCGTGTATATACATGAAAATCAATTTTGTGAAGGCATAAAAAAACTTGTGTAACGAAACGCTTTTCCCTCTGTGACTACCTGAGGTCAAGAACTAACAATAAATTAATGATATTTAAGGAATTACCCCATAAAAAATACTTTTATTTGCTCATACGAGCCAACAATCAAAATGAAATACCTTCCCATTATTCTCGCCATTACCTCTTTGCTTCCTACGAGGCTTCAGGCCCAGATGATGCCTGATGTCCAACGCGTTCTGCTCATCGGGATAGACGGACTAAGTCCGGCAGGTATCAACAGAGCAGATACCCCTACCTTGGACTCCCTGATGCAGACAGGAGCCTACAGCATGGCTGCCCAGGCGGTACTACCGTCAAGCAGTGGCCCTAATTGGTCTTCTATGATCATGGGGGCATCTCCAGAAGAACACGGAATAATGAACAATGACTGGCGCCCTAAGGACATCGAGGAGCAAGCCTACTGCGGCCAGGAAGCAGGAAAAATGTGGCCTACCATCTTCCGGCTGGTGCGAGAAAACTATCCAAACGCTGATTTGGCGGCTGTCCATGACTGGAGTACCATTGG
>CAZZGE010000391.1:0-2912 GCA_964653665.1 uncultured Porifericola sp.
TATTAAACAAAACCGGGGAATGTGTTTTATCTACACGTTTAATCCTTATTTTTCACGTATGAAACCGTTTTCGGATTCTCATCAGTTAGATAAAATTACCCAAAGTCTTCAGACACAGATCCTTTCAGACTACAATGCGGATATACGGCAGGAGAGGCTGTCCATGGCTTCTGTAGTGCTGGATGCTATGGCTATCGGTGTATTGGTCACTGATGAGGACGGTATGATTACCTATTCCAATGCCCGGGCTGAAAGTTTGCTCGGGCGAAGCCGAGATGAGCTTTATGGCGAATCTGCTGTATCAGTCAATTTTTTTGGCCTTGACATTGTGCATGCGCAGGAGGCCAAATCCCAACTGCTGCAGAACGACCACTGGGAAGGCCAACTCAATGTCCATAATGCTCAGGGTGAATGCCAGGCAATTCGGTACTACGCCAGTGTGGTCAGGGATGAACAGGGTAAACTGATAAGCATGATTGCGTCCATGATCGCAGCAGAGGAATACCAACAGCAAAGACATGTAGAGGAACGATCCGCCGATCAGCAAATTGAAATACTGCAAACCCAGACTAAAGCCGCGCTCCAAAACGCTAATAAACCTGTCTGGCTGGTAGATACATACGGACGTATCATTCAATACAACGATATGTTTGCACAGGGCATCGGAAAAAACTTTAAGCTTGGACTGAAACCGGGGCTGAAGTTTGAACAGCTACTTCCTCCGGCATACCGCCAGAGGTGGAGACGATTGCAAGAGAGGGCTTTAGAAGGAGAGCCGTTTGATCACGAAGAGCCTCTGCTATTAGATGGAAAGAAAACAAGGTACGCTGTTGGGATCAGACCCTTCAAGGATGCAAACGGCAGAGTACATGGAGTATGCTACAGCTCCCAGCGACTCCATCAGGACACACCGCAGCCGGATCAACAGCTCCGGGAAGAAGATTTCGCCAAAGGTGTTGCCGATGAGAGAAAGCGGGTGGGTATGGAATTACACGATGGTATTGGACAGCAGATTACGGCACTACAAATACGGCTTAATTGGCTCATTGTCAGAGAACAATGCACTCCTGAGGATCTGGAAACACTTCAACGGGAGATCGCCAATATTCAGGAGGACATTCGGCGTATTAGCCACAACATGCTCCCCCTTCCTTTGGATTCGCTTGGTATAGAAGACGCTCTCATTCTGTTGATGCGTGATACCGAAAAACTAGGTAAAATACGGGTGAACTTCTACGCAAAATTCGGCCAGAATAAATATCCTAAAAACCTAGAAAAAAATCTGTATTATATAGTGCAGGAACTTCTTCAGAATACTAGTAAGCACGCCAGAGATCAAAAGGTAGAACTGAATATTTCAGAAGAATCTGATGTTTTGAATGTAATTTATCGCAATAATATTAGTTTTGCTATACGCCGCGATGCTGATGTGAGCAGCGGCAGAGGCCTCATGAGCATCCGTGATCGTGTGATCAGCCTTCATGGTACCTTAGACCTTGAGCATAATTATGATTCAGGCTTTTATATTCATATCAAGTTGCCACTTTTTTAGGAATAATGGACAAAGTTAGCACTCTATTAGTAGACGACCACCAGATCATTCGCGATGGTATCAGGCTTATGCTACAGGATAGCAATTCTGTAGAAATTAAATATGAGGCTTCAAGTGTAACGGAGGCCCTGGATGTACTGGATACGCAGCATGACATTGACATTGTTATCTCTGACATCTCGCTGCCCCATCAGGACGGGCTGTATTTGTTAAAAAAGGTAAAAAAAGAGTATCCCGACATCCGCTTTCTGTTTTTGAGTATGTTCATTGAAGAACACTATGCTTTACAGGCGGTTGAGCACGGCGCTGATGGGTATCTGCCCAAAGACGTATCGGTTAACACATTGGTCAGTGCCATAGAAAAAGTATACAGTGGGGATATCTACTACGACCTGAAGATTTCTACCCTTATCATTAAGGCACTTCTCAACAAAAACGTAAAGAGCTACGGTTTAGGTGAATCAAATCGTGGTCTCACGAAAAGAGAGAAGGAAATTCTTTCGCTCGTTATCAATGGGGTAAGTAACGCTGTAATTGCAGAACAACTGGAAATCAGTGTGCGTACTGTGGAAAATCACCGTGCCAATATTCTGCGTAAAGTTGGTGTCAAAAATACAGCAGAATTGGTGCGTTACACCCTTCAAAATGATGTCCTTGACTAATTGGGTGCTTTTTTTGATTTCTTACATTCCAATTTTTTAAATTTCCATATACCCTTTTTACAGAAAAATACTCACGTATTAAATTGCCAGACTTTAGGTTTATTTAATCATTTTCATTGATTAGGTCATTTAAAATAATTTTTCGCGCTTATTTCCATTATTTGTTTGAGTTCAAATTAATGGATAAGTAGTGGGAAGACAGCGTAACGAGAAAATACTAATCATTGACGGATTTACCCTCGAGAGGCAATCAGTAAAGGCCCTGTTGTTAGCCAGTGCTGGTGTGAGCATGGTACAGGAAGTAGCCAACACAGAAGGTGCCAAAAGACACTTGGAACGAAGCACTTTTGATCTGATAATCTATAACCTGCTCTCTAGCGAAAAGGCCGAACTGAACGCTCTGAGAGAGGTTAACCAACTTGTGGGAGACCAGCCGGTGTTGGTAGTAGGTCCCGATATTGATACGGAAGATACTGTCAGGAATCTACAGGGCAGTATACATGGTTATACCACTAAACAAAAAGGTAAAGAGGGGCTGTTGCAGGCTGTGCAGGATCTTTTGGATGGCAAAACTTATTTTGTAACGCTAGGCTCAAAACAGGCACAACGAACAGCTGCTACTGCTAAAGCAAAAAAAGAGGGCATTTCTAACCGTGAAAAAGAAATTCTGAAGCTGGTAATCAATGGCATGAATAATC
>CAZZGE010000392.1:0-2908 GCA_964653665.1 uncultured Porifericola sp.
GCATCAGTTAGACCTTATGTACCTCTATTTCGGTCAACCTACTTCCATGTCAGGGCAGGCGTATAATCAGGCGGGTATGTACCAGGCAGAGGATATTGTGGCGGCTTCTATGACATTTGATAAGAATATTGTCTTTCAGGGGCTGTGGTGCTTCACAGTCAATGAAAATCAGGCACGCGAATACTGTGAAATTATTGGCGAAAAAGGGAGCATACGGTTTTCCTTCTACGGCGCTGAAGTGGAACTGTCTACCAATACCATGGAGACATTTACTTTTGAAAACCCAGCTCATATACAGTTAACCATGATAGAACGGGTAAACCAGTATTTCATGGGAAAGGGTGAAAATCCCTGTTCTGCTGAAGAAGGAATGCAGGTAATGAAGATGTTACAGGAAGCCAGCAGAAGGAGTTAGCTTAGCGGCAAACATAAAGCAGTAGTATGCTGATGTGCTTATGACTATTTCGTACAGTAGCTTTCCAGCACCCGTAACGCGCGTCATTTTTTGTCTCTTTCATTAAAAATTCCCTGAGTCCAGCAGAAATTGTCAGTACGTAAGTTTGAAGACGATTAGAGCCGCCAGAACTAATCCGCTAGAATCGTTGAGGTATAAGTAGCCGGACATAGAGTTGAGAGGATAACAAAATCTTTGTCGCTAAAAATACGGCACAGGTCAAAACAGATTTTTACAACAACTGTTCCTAAATTATGGATCTAGCAATCATGCAAAAACACTTTGTTTTCCTGTTAATCATTCTTTTCCTCGGCGCATGCAACGATTTTGATACTACCAAAATCATAGAACCTACTACTTTCCAAATCAATGCAGTAAGTCTGAATGTGCCCCATGAAATGGTACCTACCAACGTCGCAGCCCAGAAGGTGGAGGAAGACAATAAATTTACCCTGGTAGGCGCTACCTTTCGGCGTGGTCAGGATGAACTTGTCGGCATCTGGATGTTCAATGAAGATAATCCGGATGACATACGCAGTATCAACGATATCGCTAAAAATTATTCTCCGTTTCCCAGCCAAGATCAGCTCAAAGTAACTCAGGAAGCTAGAAATCTTTCTGCTTTTCTCCAGCGATAAGCTTTTTGTAAGGCGGTTTTATGTATTGCTCAGTCTGACCAAGAACAATCCACTTTCCAAAACGATTTTCACGAAACCTGCACTTTGGCAGGTTTCGTTTCTACAAATAACCATAAAAGCGTTAACCTTCTGGTTCCAGAATCTGTTCTATCCGGTAACTTATATCTTCCAGATGAAGGGCTGTATGGCGACTGCTGTTGCGCCGGGCCGCCCTTTCTACATCATCGTTTAGCATGCGCAGCTGTTCCCGGACGATGGCACGTATGTCTGACTGACTGACATCCACATTGGTCCAGCCGTGACGGTTTCCCGAGCTAGCATAGCTAACCTCCTGAGTCATCAGGTACTCAGCCCGCTCCAGGTAAGCACGCTGCCGGTTACGGCGGTATGGGTCAATATCGCGACCTTGGTAGATTTCTGACCAGATACCTTCACGAAGATCATCCATCATGGCTATAGCAGTGTAGCCGTCTTCAAAAAGTGCTTCTCCTTCCAGGAGCCTCGCCATACGCTGAGGGTGCATCAGGTCTTTCAATACGTTTTCCTGATAGCGCCGTATTCTGTCCAGTGCCCCAGCATGCTCTATGCGGGTGAGGATGCCTGATTCCAGCATCCATTCCGGTGGTCTGGAAAGCATGGTTCAGCAGAAAATCCATGGACTTCTTCTGTGTTTGTAAAGACACTGATTCATACACCGCTCCTTCTTGATCATAGGCTTTATGGTTTTCATACACCCCTCCCACGTTCTTGGTAACGTGCCCCATGTACCGGTACCATTGACTTAGTACCTGTCCGTAGAGTTCCTCCAGTTCGTCATAGGTTTCATTTTCACGGTAAGTCCAGTCTACAAGCTGTGGCATGATACGCTTCAGGTTGGCTAAACCATACTCACCAGCTTTTACAGCGTCGTTACCCAGGTCCTCATTCTGTGATCGGGGGTCAACTTTGTAAGAAGACTGTTGGCCGTAAAAATAAGCAGGATCATCAGCACGCTCTTCTACCCATGCATCCAACGTCTTTTTATCCTCATCAGGGCTATCATTTTCAGGGAAATAAGAATAGCCCCACTGAATAGACCAGATGTCGTACTCGCCAATGGCAGGGAAAAAGTTGGTTACGCCATCGCCAGGCTGCGCGATGTAGTTAAAACGAGCATAGTCCATAATGGAAGGAGCTGTACCATGAGAGTCCGTAAAGCTGGGAGCGCGCAGAGAGTCAACCGGATAGGCATAGCTAGAACCCCAGTTATGAGGTAGTCCCAATGTGTGGCCAACCTCATGAGCTGCTACAAAGCAGATAAGCTGACCCATGAGTTCATCATCAAACTGTACCATGCGTGCTTCCGGATTAGCAGCAGCGGTCTGTACGAGAAACCAGTTACGTAACAGATTCATGATATTATGGTACCAGAGGATGTCACTTTCCAGAATTTCACCGCTACGCGGATCATGTACGTGGGGCCCTTGAGCATTCTGGATAGGTGTTGTAATATAACGAATAACAGAATAGCGCACGTCTTCCGGGCTAAATTCCGGATCTTCCTCCTGAGACGGAGGATCTTTAGCAATAATGGCGTTTTTAAAGCCAGCCTTTTCAAATGCTACCTGCCAGTCTTCTATA
The DNA here is from genome assembly GCA_964653665.1 of uncultured Porifericola sp. Taxonomy (GTDB): domain Bacteria; phylum Bacteroidota; class Bacteroidia; order Cytophagales; family Cyclobacteriaceae; genus Catalinimonas. The sequence goes on from CAZZGE010000392.1 coordinate 2,713, forward strand.
CCCTGTTTGAGATAAGGTCTCCATTTTTCGGGGGTTGCCGGATCCAGGTAATACACAATGGGCTTTTTGGGTGCTACCAGTTCCCCACGGGCATAAGCAGCTTCATCCCGAGGCTCCAGGCGCCAGCGGGTGATCAGCTCTTTTTGAAAAGCCTTCTGCTTGTCCATGCCATAATTGTATTGCTCCACACTGAAAT
>CAZZGE010000393.1:0-2884 GCA_964653665.1 uncultured Porifericola sp.
CCACCGTCAACGAAGCGGTAGCCTTTGTCCAGGCCAGAAATCTGACGCATTTCGTCATTATCCAGCTTTACTGTAGCGGATTCCAGGTTTTGTTTGATACGGCCAGGGTTGACTGACTTGGGTATTACTGCCGTATCCCGATGCACCGCCCAACTGATCAGGATCTGGGCTGGGGTGCAGTTATGTTTTTCCGCCAGCTTAATAATCGTTTCATCTTCCATCAGCTTAGGTTCGTTTTCTTTTCTAGCCCGGGCCGGACGATCAGCCGAACCGAGTGGCGAATAGGCAGTCATCAAGATGCCCTGTTGCTGGCAGTAGTCTAGCAACTCGTGCTGCTGCAGGAAGGGGTGGAGTTCTACCTGGTTCATCTCTGGCTTATGGCCGGCGGTTGTCAGTAGCTCACCAATCTTTTTGGTAGTGAAGTTGGAAATGCCAATGTGTTTGGCCAGTCCCTGTTGGGCAACTTCTTCCAGGCCGCTCCAGGTTTCACTGATGGGTACTTCTTCCAGGCTGAGGAACTTATCCGGGCCGTCAGGGAAGCCGGTGCCTTCTTTGAGGGCTACCGGCCAGTGCATGAGGTAGAGGTCCAGGTAGTCCAGTTGCAGATCGCTGAGCGTCTGTTGGATGCCGGGCAAAACGTGTTCTTTGCGGTGGTTGCTGTTCCACAGCTTGGAAGTAACCCAAAGGTCTTCGCGATTGACCAGGCCATCGCTGAAAGCCTTCTGCAGGGCGTCGCCTACTTCTTTTTCGTTACCATAAATAGGCGCACAGTCAATATGGCGATAGCCTACTTTGATGGCTTCCAGTACTGCGTTATACACATCACCTGGATCTGACTTCCAGGTGCCCAGCCCGATGATGGGCATTTTGTCTCCGTTGTTGAAGGTTAGTTCTTTCATAAAAAGGTTAAAAGTTCTGCACAAAAAATGTTTGGTAAATATAAGGAAGTATGCAAATACTGTTAACTAACGGGCGATCCATCAGTGTGCCTCTATCGTCTTCCGCCAGCGAAATGACTGCTGGTCTATCGCCCGCTGGGTGGCCAGGGTTCCATTCAGGTGGTCGTACTCGTGCTGTAGCAGCTCTGATAAGGATCCTTCCAGTTCCATCCGCTGCTGCGCAAAGTCTCCGTCCAGGTACTCCATCACCGCTTTTTGGTGGCGCTTTACTTTCACCAGCAGGTTGGGGAAGCACATGCAATCGTCCCAGACTTCAAATTGCGCATCGCTCAGGTAAGTGAATGTCGGATTGAGAATCACTACCGGCCGGTCAATATGTATGTAGATCAGCCGGATCATCTCTCCAGTCTGGGGAGCAGCAATCGCCCGAAAAGCACCGTACCTGGCTTTGAATTCAAAGAGTATGTCGTGCAGTTCCTGTACTACCTCTTTGACATAAGAAAGATCTTCAGGCTTGACTTCCCGGCTTTTTAGGTGTAGGCGAGGATCACCCAGCAGGAGCACCCGGTTAGATTTAGACTGATTAAGTGTCATTTTACGCTTTGGTTTTGGTCAGGCTTTCTTATAAACTGGGTTACGTTCTGTTTGGGAGGCAGAACCTCTGTGCTATCTAAAGTCTGCATTTTTTTATCAATTGCTCTTAGACATTAATAAATATAAATTTTAATGTTTAGTTACTTATCTGACATTAAAACCCGATTTTTGCGCATAATAAACATCAGAAAATTATAAATTTAATGTTTAGTTGAGTGTTATACCTTAACGGCAGTGTAAATATGCCTTACAAACATCAAAACTAATAATAAATAATGCCTGATTTATTATACCGCATCAACGCAGACCGTAATCAGCCCTGGAATACCCTGCCGCCCTTGCCGCTGGATGAAAGGTTGTACAAAACAGTAGATGTACTGGAACAACTTGGTCAGGCAAAACTGGCATTAGGTCGGCTTCAGGGCAGAGGCGTTGCCATTCCTAACCAGGGTATGCTAATCAACACCATCAGTTTACAGGAAGCCAAAGCCTCCAGTGCCATTGAGAACATCTTTACGACCGACGATGATCTGTATAAAGCCTATTCGGAGCAGTATCAGGAAGTCAGTGGCCCTTCCAAGGAGGTGCTGTACTACCGAGAAGCTCTTTGGTCAGGTCACGAGTATTTAAAAGACAATGATTTTAACCTGGATTACCTGATCCGGACCTACCGTACGGTCAAACAGGCCAGTGATGGGCTGCGGCCTCCCTTCGCCCAGATTGTCATACGCCGAGGTAGCAGCGGCCCACAGGCCGGGCAGGTGATCTACACGCCTCCCCGGGGTACCAAAATACTGGAAGCAAAGCTGCAAAATCTACTGGATTATTTGAACGATGACCAGCAATTCCCGGTAGATCCCCTGCTCAAAATGGTGATTGGTCACTTTCAGTTTGAAGCGATCCACCCGTTCCGGGACGGTAATGGACGCACCGGAAGAATTTTTAACATCCAATATCTGACAAAGAAAGGGCTGCTAGATCAGCCGGTTCTGTTTTTGAGTCGCTACATCATTGAACACAAAGCTGATTACTACGCTTACCTGGCGGGAGTATCGCAGCGGGGCGACTGGCAAAACTGGATACTGTACATGCTGAGAGCGGTAGAAATTACTGCTAACCTCACTTACCAGAAGATCAATGACATCATTGATACCCGCGATGCCATACTGGAAGTGCTGGAAAAGGAAACAGATATACGCCGGCCGGAACAGTTGCTGCTGGCAGTCTTCACACAGCCACTGACCAAAGTCAAGCATCTGACGGATGCAGGTTTCTACGCTGAAAATACAGCCAGGAATTACCTGAACCAGTTAAGTGAAATCGGAATACTGGAGAAAAAAGCGATTGAGGGTCATCATTACTATCTGAATCAGGAGCTGTACCGGATTCTG
>CAZZGE010000394.1:0-2853 GCA_964653665.1 uncultured Porifericola sp.
GAAATAGCCTGGATAAGATTCAATCTCTTTCACAAAACCATCGGGTAGAGTACCAGTCTGCTTAAAGGTATACGATATTGCCACAATAAACCAACTTCACAAATTCTTTGAATGAATACTACCTCATGCTGCGTTTTTTAATACTACTCTTTGTCTTATTGGTGGGATGCCTGGAGTCTCCTGCCCCTTTAACGAATACAAAGTCAGCACCATTCAATGTAATCTGGGACACTCCTTCCCAGGATAAGGAAGGTTCCATGCCTCTTGGAAATGGTGATGTTGGCGGCAATGTCTGGATAACTCCTGAGGGTGAGCTAAATCAATATCTGGCAAAGACCGACGCATTTAATCAAAATGCCCAACTGCTAAAGTTAGGGGCAGTTGTTGTTTCGTTATCACCCAATCCTTTTCGGGAAGAAGGATTTATGCAAGCCTTACTTTTAGAAGATGGCTCAGTGCAAGTCACCCAAACAGATAACTCAGGTGATACAGTTGCTGAAATACTAGTGTGGATAGATGCCCACAATCCGGTGGTACAAATTGATGTTGAAACTGCAAAGGAAACCCGTTTACAGGTAGATCTTAAGATCTGGCGTGACTCCTTACGGCAACTGGCATCCTGGGAAAGGCATGCCGCATATGGAATGGTTAATAGTGGAGGGCCTATATACGTCAACCCAGATACGGTTTTTAGCCTGGAAAGTCCCCAACTGGTATGGGCCCACCGAAACGATTCCTCCATCTGGAGTGCTACGCTTGAAAATCAGGGACTTGCTGCCTTGACAACAAAGTATCAGGACCCATTACTATACCGCACTTTCGGTGGCTTGGTTCAGGGAACCGGATTGGCAAAAAGCAGCGATCGTCAACTGACTTCAGAAGAGCCTGCCAAAAGCCACTCCGTTCAGATACAAGTACACTCTTCCCAGGAAGAAGAGGTGAATGATTGGATAACTTCTTTACAGAACGAAGCTGAAATAGTTGCTGGCAAATCTATAATAGATCGATACTATAATCATCGCCTATGGTGGCGCAACTTCTGGAACCGTAGCTACTTAATACCCAGTGGGAGTGCCGCTGCAGACTCGGTAGCACAGGCATATATTTTACAACGTTATCTTTCGGCATGTGCGGGACGAGGCGTACTTCCGATAAAATTTAATGGATCTTTATTTAATGTAGGTGGGACAGATGAACAACTAGATGTTACTTACAATGCTGATTACCGGCGTTGGGGTGGGCCCTACTGGTTTCAGAATACACGCCTCGTGTATTGGCCTATGCTAGAAAGCGGCGACTTTGAAATGATGGCTCCTTTATTTCGCATGTATTTGAATAACTTGCCCTTCGCCAAAGATAGGACATCTACTTACTTTGATCATGGAGGCGCTTTTTTTCCTGAGACTCAATACTTCTGGGGCGCTTACACTCAGGACAATTATGGCTGGCAAGATCAAAGAGAAGAGGCCGGACTTAGTGATAAGACTGGTACCACGCTAAATCAGTATATTCGTTACCATTACGATGGTGCACTGGAGCTTACTGCGCTGATGCTTGATTATTATTTTTACACCGGGCAGGATGGCTTTTTGTACGATACGTTGCTTCCATTAAGTAACGAAATCATAGGTTTTTATCAGCAACATTATCCTCGTGATGAACAAGGCGAACTATTGGTCTATCCTGCCCAGGCACTGGAAACATACTGGGATGTAGAAAATCCTACACCAGTAATAGCAGGTTTGCGGTGGACTTTAGGCGAATTACTTAGGATACCGCATCATAAACTTGATAGTCTAGATATTGAAAGCTGGCAAGCTTTTTTGGATGACCTTCCCAAAATTCCTGTTGGAGAAAAAAATGGTCAGCGATTGATTCTTCCGGCGGAAGACACTTTACAATCTTCTAGAACCAACATAGAAAATCCGGAGCTCTACGCAATCTTTCCCTTTCGAATATATGGGATAGGAGGAGAAGACCTGACATTGGCAGTGCGAACATTTAAGAGCCGGCAGATCAGGGGAAATCGAGGTTGGTATCAGGATGAAACTCAGGCTGCTTATCTGGGACTTGCTGAAGAAGCCAAAAATGGCCTGGTAAAAAGAGTATTATTAAAACACCAGGACAGCCGCTTCACCGTTTTCTGGGGACCCAATTTTGACTGGATACCCGACCAGGATCATGGTGGTAACCTGCTCAAAGCATTACAGGTCATGATGATACAAACTGTAGGAGATTCAATCTTGTTGATGCCCGCCTGGCCGAAAACTTGGAATGCAGAATTCCGTCTACATTCCACAAACCAAACTGTTGTAGAAGGCTCCTTAATAAATGGCGCAGTTGATTTTCAGGTACAACCTCCTGAAAGAGAAAAACAAGTGAAGCTTATGTTGGATGAATAAGAAAGAAGATGGCCTGAGTTTGATGAAGGTTTTGTGAATCTACCGATACTTACTGCTACAATTAATGGATTAACTCTGCTGAGCATTGGTTTATTAATTATTGACATTTGGTGCAGATTTAGAAAAAGGATGTACTATCAGTAAGAATTGACATGAGATTTATTTTCATTTAGCTATATGAAATATAATTATTTCCGCATTAAAGTCACATTATTAAGATAGATGTGACAGTCAAACGCCGTACAATTGCAAAAAATTTTTGCAAAAAGAGTGGTGTATGCTAGTCTTCTGGACACCTGCAGCGAATCTGAAGATTAGGTTTTAGTGTTAATAGTATTAGTGGGATTTAAAACATTGAATCTACTTCTAAAGTAAATCGGTAAATAGTTATTTATTTTCGTGATGAAAAGGCTTCCTATTACCAGTGCATACACGGGAAGCATCAATAATA
>CAZZGE010000395.1:0-2835 GCA_964653665.1 uncultured Porifericola sp.
TTAATCAAGCTGTGCACGGCAGGTAAACAAGTAGAACATTTTTGCTATTATAAGCTCATCTCCCCCATAGAAGGTGGTACCTGCTCGCTGGCCCATCCCTCGTTCGGTTTCGGTCCCATTTCTAGCACTAGTTCACCACCCTGCACAATCTCCTCGTGCAGCAGATAGCTCCGATCCAGCGTTTCTCCATTCAGAGACGCGGATTGTATGTAGCGGTTTTCGTCAGAATTATTATTGGCTTGTATGCTGAAGGTATTGCCATTGGTAAGGCTGAGACTGGTTTCCTCAAATACCGGGCTACCGATCACATAGTAGGGCATCCCCGGGGATACCGGATAGAAGCCTATCATGCTGAATACCAGCCAGGCTGACATCTGCCCGGCATCCTCGTTACCGCTGAGGCCACCTGTTTCGGCGCTATACTCTTCACGGATGACGTCCCGCACCCACCGCTGGGTTTTCCATGGTGCCCCGGCATAGGCATACATGTAAACTGTCTGATGCCCGGGCTCATTGCCGTGCCAGTAATATCGTTTCTTAAAAAGGGTGTCCAGTTTCTGGATAAAGGGCTCTCGCCCTCCCATCAGGTCAATCAGACCGGCTACGTCATGTGGTACGTACCAGCTGTACTGGAAGGGTGAACCTTCAGTGATGAAACTGGCACGTGAAGCTACCGGGTCAAAAGGCTCAATCCAGCTACCGTCGGCATAACGGCCGCGTACATAGCCAGTAGTGGTATCAAAAACGTGCCGGTAATTTTTGGCTCTCTCGATCAATGCCTCGTAATCCTCCGTTTTTTCCAGCTTTTGAGCTACCTGCGATAGCACAAAGTCGTCAAAAGCATACTCCAGCGTGCGCGATACCTGCTCCCGCTGATGAAAGGAATCCGGCACCGAGTCTTCCAGTGGGATGTAGTTGTATTTAAGGTAGGAGTCCATAGCGCGGCGTCCCTGCCCATTGAGGTAGCTTTGCCGGTCGGCATTAGCCTCAAAGGCATTTTTGCGCATCAGCGCGTACGCCAGTTCCTGGTCAAAGTCATTAATTCCCTTCATCCAGGCGTCGCCGATGGTAGCTATTACATGGTCACCAATCATGGCCGAAGTGTAGCTGTTCCAGGCCGGAAAGATGGGTAGCCAGCCACCCTGTTCTCCCTTCTTGATCAGCGAGCGGATCATGTCGTTGGTCATTTCCGGATTCAGGATGGTATGTAGCGGATGTAAGGCACGATAGGTATCCCACATGCTGAAATCAGCATAATAGTTGTAATTTTCGGCTAGAAAAATGTCTTTAGAGCTACCAAAAGCTACAAAAGCCCCGTCGTCGTCGCTGAAGAGGCGCGGTAGAATCATAGTATGGTAGAGAGCGGTGTAAAACATCGTCTTTTCGGCTTCACTGCCACCGCTTACCTGCACTTTGTTCAGTTGCTCCCACCAGGCATTTTCAGAAGCCTGCCGTACCTGGGAAAAATCCCAGTGAGTGACCTCTGCTTCAATATTTTTGCGAGCCTGATCAAGACTGGTGTTAGAAAGTCCTACACGCATTTGTAACGGCGCCCCCTGCGTAGTAGAAATATGTAAAAAAGCACCTACTGACTGGCCTTGGCCTTCTGTCTTCAGTATGCCATCCATAATCTCATCACCGTTCCAGACACCGTAAGATTCCATCGGCTGCTCAAACTGTATGACAAAATAACCGCTGAAACCAGCACTCTTACTCCAGCCCTGGTAGATACGGTGCACCGGATTGTAACCGATTACTTCATTACGCTCTGGCACAATGGCTACATAACCTTCGCCTTCATCGCTGTTGGGCTCAATGATGATGGTAACGGCCTCATCAGTCTGGGGGGTAAAGCGTAGCATAGCCGCCCGCTTCACGGCGGTCACTTCTGCGCCAATTTGGTAGTCATCTAGTGTGACACTGTAGTAAGAGGGAGTAACGGTTTCACTGTCGTGTGAATAGGCAGAAGCTCTTTCATGTGGTTTGGTCTTCAATTCGCCGGTGATTGGCATAATGGTGACGCTGCCGTAATCCTGCGTGCAGGAGCCGCTCATCCAGCGGCTACCCCGGAAGCCCTGTATGCTGTCGTCCAGGTAGTAGTAGGGTGAGAGGCATTTCTGCTCGCTAGCGCGGGTCTGGGGCGTCCACTGCGCCATACCGAAGGGTACACCCACGGCAGGGAAAGTTTGCCCGCGCAGTTCGGAACCTGACTCTGAATGCAGGACAGCCGTCTCAGTAGTACTCGGTGCGGTGCCAATGAGTGGATTGACATAGCTCAGGGGATCATCGGCAGGTGTGGAAGTGTTGGGCTGGCTTTCGGAAGTGCAGGAAGCCAGGAAGGTGAAGAATATTACTAAAAAAGCAAAATGTCTCATAGGTGTCGGTTGTCAGTACATTTGAACCTAACAATTTCAGCCATTCGTTTTACATTGGCAAGCCTGTAATGTTGAATCTGATCACAAGCGTTGAGGCGGGATAAACAAAAGAAGACCAAAGTCATTGATTAAGTAGATTTTAAACCGTTTTTTTATGAAAAAGCTTATTATTTTTACAACCATACTTTTTTGTTTTCTTGAGTTCAACCAACAAATGCAACTTTTAGATTTGGAGGCATAGGCCACTATTTTTCAAAACCGAAAGAGGTAAAAAATACCTCCTTCTGGTTTTGATGGGAAAGGGTTATTTTGCCTCCTCAAATCGCTAAAAATAAAGTTGCAAATGACACACCTTACCGTAGCGCAAAGATACACAATCTCAAGTATGCTCAAAAATGGCTATTCACAATCTGCCATCGCTGCCACAATCGCTAAAGACAAGTCTGTTGTGAGCCGGGAA
>CAZZGE010000396.1:0-2829 GCA_964653665.1 uncultured Porifericola sp.
CAATGAGTCGGTTGTCTGCGCCAGGTAATCATCAATAAAGTTAATCGTGTTGTTAGCCACGATTCTGGTCTTTTCCAGGTCGCGGGAGATGTACGCATCGCATAACGCACTCATGATATCAATGGTTTTGTAGGGTACTGTCCCATCCAGACCTAGTTTGATGATCGTAGCTTCAATATCGGTGAGGTTGATATTGAGTTCGCTTTTGTACTCTTCCGCCATGCGATCCATGTTATTCAGGTAGAAATAAAAATCATCTATCTCGGTCTGGGGATCTTTTTGCCATAGGGTAAAGGAAAAGTAAGGATGAATGACTGGCTGCCCGAAATTAAGCGTAGTATCAATGGACAAAGTCTGGTCAGGAAAATTACGTGTTTTACGATGCGTATAGTGATACTGCATCAGTGGGGCATCATCAATCACGAGCCGAAACTTGCGGCTGGATAGCTTTTCTACATAAATAGATACACTGCTGAGCTGATAATAAAGCGTATCAATTTCTACTTCATAAGGAAAGGCAGGATAGTGTTCCTGGTCACCAAAAAAACTCTCGGTAAAGTAAGAAACCCGCAGGGGAAGCGTCTGTAGGGCCTCACTGATCAGCTCAAATGAAGTTAGTACTCCCATCTCATTCTTTACGTTGCGCTGGTCAGTTTGTACTTCAAAACCTTCCAGGAACTCCTCCCCACTAAAACTAGGATTACTGGCATTGTCAATTAACACAGAGGCTTCTATCTCATAAATCGTGTCGGCCAGCTTCAGATATAGTAGCGCAGAAAAATTTACAGCCAGAAAGATACCCAGGATCAGGTAGCGATTTCGGTACAGCTGCTTGGAAAGTTTATGAATAGCGAGTCGGTTATCTTCTTGTATCACAGCAGTTTGTGTAGTTTAGCTAACAATCAATATGTAATGTAATCGGCAGAAAAGCACCAATTTATATTTTGTCAAAATTCAAATATAGAGATCAAAATGCATTTTTACGGGCTTTTTTGCTGAAAACCGTTAGGAAAATGATTTTGATATCCAGCCAGAAGTTCCAGTTTCGGATGTACCAAAGGTCGTGGCGGATGCGCTGAATACGTTGTTCGTTGGTTTCAGTAGGGCCGCGCCATCCGTTCACTTGCGCCCACCCAGTGATGCCGGGCCTTACATAATGGCGGATCATGTAGCGCTCTACTACATTTTTGAGGGTGTCGTTCAAAAATATCCGATGAGGCCGGGGTCCTACCACACTCATATCTCCCCTTATCACATTAAAAAACTGGGGTAGTTCATCCAGGTCGTACTTCCTCAACACATGTCCCAGGGGAGTAATCCGGGGATCATTTCGTACTGTGGACTGGCTTCCTCCGTTCTCATCATCACAGGTTCGCATCGTCCTAAACTTATAGCAGCTAAATTTGCTACCTCCCTGTCCATTGCGAAATGGCTTGTAGAAGACTGGTCCGGGGCTGCTGAGCTTGATCAATGCAGCGATGAGGATGAACAGGGGAGAGAGGAGGATCAGTACGGCACTGGTAAACAGCAGGTCAAAAAAACGTTTGATAAAGGCGTTGGCAAATTTATCCAGGGCAATTTTTCTCACTTCCAGGATAGGCAGTGAACCCACGTTCTGGACGCCAATGCTAAAGTCAATGTCGCCGGAGAGGCTTGGCATCAGGCTTACCCGGACCCCTTGCTGGTCTGCTGTCTGGATCACGTAGTCAATCTCGTTCATTCTACTGAGCGGCCAGGCAACAATGATCTCATCTACCCGGGTCTGTTCCAGTACTCTGGACAGGTCATCTATTCCTCCCAGAATTTGCATTTTCTCTCTTGTCCTGCCCTCCGGTTGATCGTCCAACAGGCCTAGCACGTTAAAACCCAAATGGCTGTTTCGACTGGTAAAATCTAGCAAGCGGCTGCTCTGCAGGTGAGTACCCAGAATCAGAATGTTGGAGGATAGGGTCTTGGGTAGGGCAAATTTATAGAGGTGAGGCCGCAGCAACTCAAGAAAAATCAGATCAAGCAGGAAAAATACAATAAAAATCTGTACTACTATCTCCGCAAAGTTGCCCTTGAGCGCCATCAGGACACTTCCTATCAGGAGTAAGCCTAAAAACTGAATAAAGGAAAAGAAAATACTCTTTAGCTTCAGGGTATTGGATGTAAAGTGGTAGTAACGCTGCTCGTCGAGCAGTACAATGACAAACCAGCCCAAATTGGTAAGGGCTACCGCCAACCGCCAGTCAAAATTCAGCTGAAACTGATTAGCGATAAAAACTACTACTGTGGCAAGATTTAAAAGGAGTAATTCTGAAACAAGATAGAGTATAATTACACGTTGCTTCTTAATTTTCATGAGCGTAAGAAAAAAGGTCTGGTTGATAGTAAATCCTGATAGAGGATTGTTAAAAATGTAACTAGAGCAAACAGTACTTATAAACACTCTTGTTTTAACCCTAACAGATTTCAAATTAAGAAAAAAAATCAGAATTGCAGTACGTAATACTTGTGTCTTTTTTTAGAAGAAAATAAACGTAATTTTAATGCTATTTCATATGAGAAAATGCAAATTCTGATAGTCCATGTAGTAAAAAAAGCGGGTAGACGATTAGGGGAAGTTATAAATATATAAGGTATGGAAGATTAAGCAATGGGGAGTTCTATTGGCTTTGTCTCAGATGTAATGTGGCTTTAAGTACAGAAAGAAAGAAGCTCTGGAAGTCTAAATAAAAATATAGCAGGAAGCTCATGTAATCCAGCCGGCCTACTTACCCATGCTTATTTCTTTACCAAAGTCTTCAGAAAGATTTCTCCACAGCGAGTGAATGTGCCACTGCTCGT
>CAZZGE010000397.1:0-2808 GCA_964653665.1 uncultured Porifericola sp.
TTTTGATACAGAAGACTATTTAACTTCCAGAGCAGGGACTACTGCCACCGTAGATTATTTTGAACCTTCTCCGGGCGGCAAGTATCTGGCGCTAGGAGTTTCCGTGGATGGAGCTGAGATGGGTAAGATCCTTATTTTTGATGTGAAAAAGAAAAGGCTACTCTCAGAAGAAATAAAAAGGACCATGTACGGAAATCCGGTTTGGCTGTCTGACGGTTCAGGTTTTTTCTACAGTCAAATGAAAAAGCTTTCTGCTCAAGATTTTCCAACCGAATTGTACCATGATAGTAAAGTACTTTTTCACCGAATTGGGTATCCACCCAGCGAAGACCTTGAAATATTTTCACGGAGTCTCAACACCAATATACCACTCCAGGAAATTGACTTTCCCTTTGCCACGATTTTTCCGGACAGCGATGATCTCTTTGTGTATGTCTACCGCGGTACCTCTAATGAACTGACAATTTTTAAAGCTCCCTTGTCAGAGGCCCTGTCTGGTACAAGCATTGATCGCTGGGAGTTGCTTGTCAAGCAGGAAGAGCAGGTAACTGACTTTGCAGTGCAAGGTGATGCTTTTTACAAACTCACCTACAAAGACTCACCTTCTTTTCAGCTCGTCAAGTCATCCTTGGCAGATATGACCAACTCAGCGGTGGTTATGCAGCCTGAAGATGGCGTGATTGAAGACATTCATCTCTCTCGGGCGGGTCTGTACGTACAATCAATCCAAAGAGGTATTGGTAAATTGAGTCTCATTGACCCTTCCTCTGATCAGGTTAAGAACCTGTCTCTTCCCTTTGAGGGCAGTATTTACCTACCGGACAAGTCTTTTACTAATGATAGCGCTTTATATTTCAAAGCTACCTCATGGCTACATCCGATTGCCATACTCAACCATCCCGGGGTAGGCGATCAGGCCTACAACACAAGTTTTCAACCTGTAATTGAACTACCGATCCTTCAAGAGCTAATGGTTGAAGAGGAGGAAGTTAGCTCGCACGATGGTGTTAAGGTACCCCTTTCCATTATCCATAAAAAAGGATTAAAACCAGACGGTCTTAACAATACGATCCTGTATGGCTATGGAGCCTATGGTATCTCTATAAATCCAAACTTTATTTCACATTGGATGCCATGGCTGGAATTAGGAGGCATTATCGCAGTTGCCCATGTGAGGGGCGGGGGAGAAAAGGGTGCAGGTTGGCATCAAGATGGCCTCAAGAGAAACAAACCGAATAGCTGGAAGGACTTTATCGCTTGTGGCGAATTCCTAATTGAAAATAAATATACTTCTAAAGCATATCTCTCAGCACTCGGATCAAGTGCCGGCGGTATTACGATTGGCAGGGCTATCACTGAGCGACCTGATCTTTTTAATGCGGCAGTGATTCAAGTCGGGGCCATGAATCCGCTCAGACATGAGTTTACCAACAATACCTCAAACATACCCGAGTATGGGACAATTAGAGATTCATTGGAATTCACCTATCTCCTTGAGATGGATCCCTACCATCATATTGATAAAAATTCATCCTATCCTGCCATGCTTTTTACAGCAGGTATGAATGACGCCCGCCTTCCTGTCTGGCAGATTGGTAAAATGGTAGCAGGTCTACAAAACCTACCCAATCAGAGCCGCCCGGTATTGTTGCGCCTGGATTACGAAGGAGGTCATTTTGGAGGGGGAAGTTCTCAAATGAATACCCTTTGGACAGATGTGTTTTCTTTTCTTACATGGCAAGTGGGTCAACCATGAACATGGATGATACTACCATGATGTGAGTTTAGATCATTATATTTTAAATTGCTTAAAACTCTCATTTTAATGCTTAACTGTATCATTGTAGATGATGAGGAGCATGCTTGCCAGCTCCTCAAGGCACATGTGGAAAAGGTGCCATTTCTACGCCTTAAAGCAGTGTTCACCGATGCGATTCAGGCTTTGGCTTTTCTCCAGAAGGAAGAAACTGATCTTATTTTCCTCGACATTCAAATGCCAGAGCTTAGTGGAATTCAAGTTCTTGAAATTATCAATGGAAAGTATAAGGTAATTATCACATCAGCTTATACTGAATACGCCTTGCTGGGTTATGAACATGATGTGGTGGATTATTTGGTCAAACCTATTTCCCTGGAACGCCTCTATAGAGCCGTCCATAAAGCGCTAAATAATCACAAACCGCTATCAGCCATCACTTCTCCGGGAGAGGCGGTAATTGAAGATAATTTCATGCTGGTAAAAAGTGAGGCGAAGGGGAAACTATTCATGATTGACATCAATGAGGTATGCTTTGTAGAAGGCATGAAAAACTATGTATCATTTTATACTGCTACCGAAAGGATTATGCCTTTACTGAATATGAAAGATCTTGAACAACAGTTACCAGCTAAAAAATTTGTCCGGGTTCACAAATCCTTTATCGTGAATATTTTCAAAATACAAAGTATTGAAGGTAATCAGATATCGCTCCATGGAATGAAGAACAATCAAAAAATGATACCCATCGGTGTCACTTATAAAGAAGCCTTCTTTCAAAAAATTGATAAGTATATCATGGGGAGGAGGTAAAGTGTTATCGTACAAATTTCTTTTTATACCAAACCCTTTAGCTCTGTAAAGAGGTCAGGTTCAATTCTTTCCCCTTACTAAAAATGAAGATTAAGTTATAGAAAAAATAAATAGAAGAAGTGAATGAAAGTGTAATTTTGAATTGATAAAATATTAAAATAATCTTGAATTCACCAAATAAATGCAATTTTTAGATTTGGAGGCATAGGCTTCTATTTTCCAAAACTGAAAGAGGCATG
>CAZZGE010000398.1:0-2797 GCA_964653665.1 uncultured Porifericola sp.
CCATTTTTTCACACTTGCTTTAGTATTGTGGGCTTACTAATTTCTAAAATTAAATACGTCATTTTTAAGTAAAGTAAACGCATATGAAATTATCAGAAGATTGGCTCACCCACGGTTTGATTGACTTTGAGTATAAAAAATATATGCTTTTGGCTTATATGAAAGATACCATGGCTCACTTTGAAAAGAAGAGGCTGTATCCCTTTTTGTCAGAGTTGGTCTTTCATTATAATAACCTCGTTCAGCTCAAAGAAAATAAATCTCTTATCTACGAAAACTTTCCCAAACAGGTAAGTCGAGCAGATTTTGAAAAGCTCAAAATTAGTTACAGCCGTATTATTAAAGATGATGAGTTAATGCAGGAAATTGAAGATGTGATTCACTTTTCGCTGCCGCATTTGAAAGAGGGTTTGGATACAGGGGTGGCAATTTTTGAAGAGATAGCCCGGCACATAGACATAGAGCCCATTGGAGTTACTCCTTTATTCAATAAAGAAGGCTATCTATTTGTCTGCCAATTCAATAAGCACGAAACCTACATTTACCACTACAGGGTTACGACATTTCATGCTTCAGACGAGAGTTATCAGACGCTAAGAACTGAATTTCTTGAAACTAGGAAGAGGAATATCGTTAACTCTTTGGAAAGGATCAAAATTGAACTCATACAACGAAACCCTGCGATGCCTAATCCGGCGACCTTTGCTGCCATTGCCAGGTTGAACTGTCCGCTGGACGAAACTCTTTTGCCCATCACCAAGAGAAAGCTGGTAAAACATATTGGACAGGCTGCATAAAAAAGCCGGTAGTTCACCGGCCTTTAAATATAGTTAAGTAAAGAGATTCTTACGGAGTATTTCCTTCTGGTTCAGTCATTTCTTCCAGGTCAAAGGTAGATGTGGTATCCGCAGCATCTCCCTGGGGAATGTCTGTATTCACGTTAGGCAAAACACTTCTTTCTTGTGCACGATCAATATTTGGACTTCCAGTCTGTCCATTTTGTGTCTGGGCGTCTATCAAAAAACTGGACGAAAGAGCCAGCACGATCAGTGCTATAGCAAATCCCCAGGTTAACTTTTCTAATAGATCCGTTGTTCGCTTAACTCCTATCATCTGGTTAGAACTGCCTGAGCCACCAAACTGAGAAGATAGGCCACCTCCTTTTGCATTTTGAGACAAAACAACCAGAATAAGCAAAACGGCGATGACAATTGTGAGTGATATTAGGAAAGTAAACATTTATTCTGCTTTTGATTTTTCTATCATTTCCGCAAAATACGCTTTTTTATGTGGAAACTTCCAAATTAATTTATGATAGATTTCAATCGCCTTCTCTTTTTTGCCCTGTCGGCGATAAATATCAGCCAGGTTTTCAGTGATTAGGTCATCATTGATATGAGCACCTTCTAAAGAAAGGTCATATTCATCTTCATGAGGCTCGGTTTCTTTAATCTTAAACCTTTCACCCCCTGAGAAATTAATAAAACGGTCTATGAGTTCGTTTTGCTCAGGATTCCCATAATCAATGGGCTGATTCACTTCACTCGAGGTATCAACCAACTCCATGAGGATCGGTGCAACACTAGGTGTTTTGTTGTCGGAGGAGGAAGAATCGGTATGGTTGGGCTGAACAGGTTCGTCAACTATTTTTTTTTTATCCTCAGCGTCTTCACCACCGGAAAACTGATTTTTATTTTCACGAAGTTTGCGCAAATTTTCCTCCAACTCATTGTAAACCTCATCTGACTCTATGGCCTGCTCCGAATCATCCTCAGCGTCTTCGTGATCCAGCGGGGGATCATAAGTTTCAGGAGCATGTTGAGTGGTTTCTTTCGCCGAGTGATCCTCATGACTATCTATTGAATTTGATTGGTCGGTGTTTTGGATAGCCTCATTACCATTAGTTTCATCATCCTCTGAAGAAACAGTCGGAGAAGTGTAGTCAATCTTGAGGTCTTCATAAAACAAACTACGGAGCAAACTCCTGTTTGGGACGTATATAGCTGCATGTGTTAAAGCCTGATGAGCACCAGGAGTTTGTTTATCATGCTTGGCTTTGGCTATGAGTGCATGACCCAGTTGAAAATACGGATAGTTTTCTGTGATTTCGTTGAGTTCATCCAGCTCTTTATCCGAGATTTCACTCGGGTAAGACATTAGGTGTAACAACGAATGCTTATCAAATCCCGCCATATTATTAAATTTTATTACTGTAAGCATCTGTTACCAGTTGGCTACAGATGCGTTAAAAATGTCAAATATAATTTGATCAAAAATTTCATCAATGAGTTGATCTTCTACTGAAGCAGGATCCTGATCTGCATCAAAGTCAGCAAAGAAGGAAAAGCTCCGATTATCAAAGTTAAACTCATCATCTGATGTATTGATATAGGTGGCGTTGACTGTAATGTTGAGTCGCATCAGGCTGGCTACATCGCCCAGTTCATCTGAGCCTGAGGACCGGGGAGCTACCGGAGTAAACTCATACCGGGATATACTACCTTCTACGAGCAAATCTCCATTATTATCAACCAGACTTAAGTTAGTATTTTGCTGATAATAATCTTTTATCTTTTCACTGAAAAGCTGACTCATGTTAGGAGGGCCTCCACCCGAGTCATTAAAAAAATTTTGCAAGCTAATTGTCTCTATATCAGGTCCTAACGATGCCCCAGTAAATGAATAAATATTGCAAGCCTGAAGAGATAGTACACACAATAAAAAGGCAAAATACCGATAAACAGTACTATTCAATTTCGTATTGTTTGATTTTTCGGTAGAGTGTCCTTTCTGAAAT
>CAZZGE010000399.1:0-2796 GCA_964653665.1 uncultured Porifericola sp.
CAGATTCTTCATCTTAACTTTTTTGTGGCTGTGTTTTGAGAAAATATGCCATTTTACACCATTAATTTTTTTGAGGCGCTTGATCAACTTTTCTTCATCGTATGAAGGTAAGTATACTGTGTAATGTCCCTTGTTCTTCACATCGGCTTGACGTATCTGCTGACGGATTACGGGAGTAAAAATATCCTGATCAAAGGCAGCAAAGTGAAAGCCATACTTTTTTATGGTGGGCGCGTAGCGTTTCAGGATGATCTTGCCCAATGCATCTGATTTTTGGGGTTGAGGTGACTGCGGCGCAAGAATAGCACTCTGGTGGCTCAGGCTGATGCAGGGTCTCTTTTTGAAATGTGCAGCCCAGGCTGATACCGGCTCAAAGTCGTTGATAATCAAATCGTATTGTTCAACAGGTAGCTGCTTGATATCTTTCCATAGTCTTCTGGTATTGGTCTTCCGGTAGGTTTCTAACAGGTCAATCCCGCCGGACTTCCCAAACATAAAGCTCATGCCCTGCAACAGGTAGCGGATGGGGTAGGGGAGCGCAACATCTGCCTGTATGCCACTTACCAGCAGATCCAGTTCAGTTTTTTGTTGAAGCAGCGGTATAATATCTCTCGCACGGCTGATGTGGCCGTTGCCAGTACCTTGAATTGCATACAGTACTTTCATATCTCTTTCCGTTGAAATTCGGCTACGAGGTTGTTGAAGAGAGCCGCACTGTCCAAGTTGATGTCTTCTTCATCTTGTATTTCATCGTTGGTGATACTGTCAGCATGGTAGTGATACAGTGACCACTTTTGATTTTGGTATTCCAGGGCTGTCAGGTTTTCTACCCAGTCTCCGCTATTCAGGTAGGTGACAGTACCGTGGTCATTGCTGATGACTTTGATTTCGGGATTATGGATATGTCCGCAAACGACGTAATCGTACTGGTTGGAAATAGCAATATCTGCCGCAGTGGTTTCAAAATCCTCAATAAACTTGATCGCACTCTTTACGCTGCTCTTGATCTTCCGGCTAAAGGAAACTTTACCTCTTCCCAGTTTTTCAGAAAAGAAATTTACAATGGCATTGAGTAAGATCAGGCTGTCATAGCCAATGGCCCCCAGCCTGGCCAGCCATTTTGAGTGTTTCATAGTGATATCAAACACATCTCCGTGAAACACCCATGCCTTTTTACCATCAAGTTTTAGTACCACTTTATTGACAATTTTCAGGGTTCCCATCGTAAAACCTTCAAATTTGCGTAGCATTTCGTCGTGATTACCAGTTACGTAGTAGACTTCGGTACCTTTGGAAGCCATACTAAAGATCTGTTTGATGATCTTCATATGCGCATTGGGAAAATAACGCTTGCTAAACTGCCAGATGTCAATGATGTCACCGTTGAGGATGATCACCTCCGGCTGTATGCTTTTCAGATAACGGTGCAGTTCACGGGCATTACAACCGTAGGTGCCCAGGTGTACATCTGAAATGACAGCTACGTCAAGTTTTCTTTTTTGCTTCAGCATGAGGAAAGTAATTTAGTTTGCAGATAGAAAAAGTAAGTAGGAGAGATTGCAATCAGCAGGATGGTAAGGGGAGGCAGACGTTGGGGGAAACTGCAATCAGTAAAGAACTGCCGATGAATGAGTCTTAAACTTTGAGGAAAACTATTCCTGATAAAACGCTGATTCAAAGAGTCATATTTTAGTTAAATAAAGAAATGAAGAAAATGTAAGAAAAAGTTTAAGATACTTTTACTATTTTATTATCAAACTATGAATTTACATAAAGAAAATCTCTTTTTTATTAACCTTTACTTAACCGGAATCATCACCTGAAGACTGGCTTTTCTGGCGCTTACCTCAATTTTAGGGTCACGGCTGAGGAATTCACCATCTATGTGCACCGGTGCTTCTTCAGGATTGTGAAGTAGTATGGAGGAAGTTTTGATTATTTCAACGTAAGGGGAGTGGTGGAGAGCCCGGAAAAGTGACATCAAGGTAATAACCGGTAAGTAGAGAGGGGGAAAAGCTTTGATGATCACCACATCCAGTAGACCATCCTGAGGGTTAGCCTGCGGCGCAATCACCGCATTGTTGCCATACTGTGTGGTATTCGCGAAGGCAATCAAAAAAAATTCTCCTTCTACTTCCTGATTGTTCAAAATATAGCTGAGTTTTTTTGGGCGGTATGTTTGTAACTCTGACATCACACAGCGCGCGTAGGTCATATAACCGCGGGTAAGTTGCTCAGCAAAGCTTTTACTGACCTGCCCATCAAAGCCTACCCCTGAAACATTAAAAAATGGCTTTTGGTTGAGAAGCCCGGTATCCATGGACTCGCGCTGGCTAATGTTGAGTTGCTTCAATGCTTTTCCTACCTGTAAGGCAATCCCAAGGTGACGGGCAAAACCATTGCCTGAGCCTAAGGGAATGACGCCCAGTGCAGCGGACTTGCCTAAGAGACCACTGGCTACTTCATTCACCGTTCCATCTCCTCCTACTGCCACCAGCAGATCAAAGTCTTGATTGTGTTGTGCTGCCAGTTCGTATGCGTGACCGGCATATTCTGTAGTTATCGTTTCGTAAGCAAAGCGCTGGGAGTCCAGGTGCTTGTGAATGAAGTCTGGTATTTCCTGCTGCTTCCCTGATCCGGAAATGGGATTAATGATAAATAGGCAGTTTTGTTTCTGCATAAGGTTGGTTAACCAGTGTTACTTTTTTTTACAGGTACTGATTTGCTAATTTACAATATGAAATACTACGATGTTTTCGTGTACGGAACGTTGCGTCAGGGAGGTACAAATCATTA
>CAZZGE010000400.1:0-2761 GCA_964653665.1 uncultured Porifericola sp.
CGTCAAACATTTCCTTCCAAGCCTCGGCGTGGATGGTGGCGGTATCGGTTATCACTTAGCCCGGTAATCATTAGCCCTGTTGATTGCGCATAAGTTATACCGCGTTTTATACTTTGAGAAGTTCTCATAAAGTTCTTTTTGGCTCGGTGCTTCCCTGGTTTTTGAGTAGTAATAGGCAAATATGCAGGCATCGCATATAACCTGGTAAATATAATAGTTAGGGTAAAAAATATGAGCCCTGTATTGATTAAGCAGTTCAAAAAAATAATCATTCAAAACTATTTGTCGTTCTTGCGTGGCCTTCCCGGCCCCCTTTTCTTTTTTTTCACTTCCCCTTCCTCTTCATCTTCTAATATATTTTTAGAATAACTCTTTCTAAGCTTTCTTGCCTCTTCTTTATCCTCGGGGATAATATTTACCTCGGGAAGCAATGCGGCTGCAAGGGTTATAGGATTAATGTTGAGCCTTCGGGCCATAGTCTTCACCTCATCCAGCCTCCATAAAGAAGCACCACCATGTTTTCTGGCCGTGAAAGTGGGAGTGGTCATGTGTAGCCTTTTGATGATAGCGATATCCTTCAAACCCGACTCATTGAGGATCTGTTGAAAGTTGCGGCCTTCTGAGTATGTTTCAGCTACCTCTAATTCTTGTTTTGATCTTTCCACTTCTCTTTCAAGTTTTTCAATCTCTTTCCGCCTTTTCTCTAGTTCTTGCGCCGATTCTTCTTTCATTCGTTGGTATTCCAACTTCTCCTTTTCCAATTTTAGAAATGATTCACTCGGAGTTTTTTTTCTCATTGTTGTGTCAATTTAGTCAAATCAAATTTGCATAAAGACTGATTTTATAAATTAATTAAACCAATTGTATATTACTCATTTTGTTAAGAAATTTTTACCAATATATATAATAGGTTAATAAATCAATTTAATTCTTTTCTAAATTTGTTCTGACTTATAAATATCGCTAGTACCCGGATCAGACACAATGCCCGCAAGAGAATTTATGTGGCTAGGGATCGCCATCTGATACATGCCGTAGTAAGCAATAAGTTTTTAATAACAGAAAATCATCCGGCGTACTGACCAGGATTCCTAATTGTTAACGGCTTTCCGTTGACTTTTGAATCATACAGTTCAAGATCGCATTTTCTTAGCATAAAGGGAATATACCGGCACGCAGTGCCGAATTTTTCAAAACTGACAGGCAGAACCCTACCTGCCAGTATGAGTACTAAACTAACCTATCTTCATTGCGAGCTTTAAAGCTTTCTTCATCTTGTTTGTAGAGTCGCCGAAAATGTTTGACTTGATCATGGTATCCATATCTTTATAGTTGCGCACGTTCTGGAAGTAGCCGGTAATGCCGTTGTAAGCAGCCCAGGCTATACCTGCTGCCAACTCCTGGCCGGATCCGGTTAATGCGTATTCAAAAGCCTCGTTTCTGATATTTGACAACCGGGTGCTCACCTTTTCATTTTCTTCTTTAGCTGAGAAAACCTTGTCTATGTATTACCTGAGCTGCCTGTCAGTGATCTTAATTTTACAAGTCTCTTATAATCCTCTGAGGTCTTTTCAAATTCTTTGCTGACGATGCCCAACACTGTGTCAGCCTGAATAAGCCTGTCCTTAATGTTCTGGGTGTAGCGGATGCTAATGCCGTTAATGTACCGACTCAGGGCCATTTGCAGCGTGTTTGAGCAAACTACCCGGGTAGGAGTGAAGATTACCTTCAATGCTCCGCTACCATCGTGGGAATTGGCTAAAAGCAACCTCTCCTTGGTCACGTCCCGCTTACCGTTTACCTTAACCTTGATATAATTCGGTAGCTTAGCAGAAATCCAGACTGTTTCGCCTTTGCCCAAAGCTCCGGCTGTCTCATATATTGCGGCATTTTTACCTGCAATCTTATCAAAGAACTCAAAAGCTTCGGTATTTTGAACAATACCATAACCCTGACCGACTGTTCCTAATCGCTCTAAAGTATCGGTCCTGACGGTCTTTATAACGTAAGGGTCTTTAACAAATCCCATCTGCTTGAGTGCCTGCTCCAGATTTTCCGGGCTAGGATTAGAGACTCCTGAAGAGTTCATTATACTAGCAAGGTCGTTCAAAAAACAGCTTCCATAAGCTCTGAGATGTCGGTGTACATAGGGCGCTTCTCTAACCCGAAATCAAGGCCGTCAGGACCGATACACTTAGAAGAATTCAGGTAGTGTTCCCTCTGTTCCTCTGCCCGGTGCCAGGGCATATGGCGAACGGAAACCATGGCAGCTTTACCAGTACGGGGCTTTTTTGCCAAATTGTGTATAACAATGAAAATTTGAGGTTTTAAATGATCAAGTAACCTTTATCTGAATTACTATAGTATAAATATAGCTAAATCTATTCATAAGATAAGGTTTATCTTATTATTATACAATATCAATTTAATTTATATTTACCCTTTATATTCTGGTATTGTCTATAAAAATGTGATTCTGCAGCAGCCCCCTCCGGATGTAGGGCAGAGCCCACCCTAGCGGAGCGGGGACAAGCCGTATACCAGGCACTGGTACCATCCATGACTTGACGACGACATTCCACATGGCCCCTCACCAGTCTAATAACTACCAGGCTGTTTTGTGCAACTATGGAGAGTTGCTGGCAGTTGTTAAAAATTATTTCTTTTAAGCTAATGGGTGAAATCCCACTTCTTCAGGGGTGGGATGAGCCGACGCCTTTAGGTTAGTAGCATATTAAAATTCTAAGAAAGCAGTTGTTGC
>CAZZGE010000401.1:0-2744 GCA_964653665.1 uncultured Porifericola sp.
CAGTGCTACCGGGACAAAGCAATTCTGTGCCAGTATTCAATTCTGCTGTTGGCAAAGTATTTACAGTAATTGTGGTCTCTTGCTGCAAAATCGTTCGACAATTGGTTGTTGCATCGCTTGCCAGGACACTTATTGTTGCTGAAACTTCCGTTTCAAACGGTATCTGTAAATTATTACCGGTGCCGGCAATGATGTTGCTGATGGGCTGACCGTTTAAATCAGCCAATTGGTAATTGACACCCGGTTGACTGTTTGACACCGTGATAACAGCTGTTTCGCCCACACATATTTCGTCTCCGGTGACCGTGAGCGTATCCGTAGGAGTAGGGTAGGAGGTAACCATTACCGTATCGGCATGTTGGCATAGATTATCATCGGTTACCCGAACCCAGACTGTATCCGTTTCAGCTATTGTGAGTGATTGGCTTGTTGAACCATCGCTCCAACTAATTACAGGATAATTTCCTGCATCCAGCACCACTTCTTTTCCCTGGCATATTTCCTGATTGGCACCCAAATCTACTGTTGGCAAAGGATTAACAATTACCTGTACTTCTTCTGTTGCCTGGCAACTATTGGTGCCGGTTACGGTCACTGAATAGGCAGTGGTTTGCCCTGGAGATACTTCTATGCTGCTCACTCCTGTTTGGTTTGTACTCCATTGGTACGTGGCATGTCCCGGGATGGTCATCAAAAATGCGGTATCTCCTGCGCAAATGCTTTTATCATCGCCCAGACCGATAAAGGGTAGTTCTTCTACTACTATGTCAGTTGCTGCCGTGGCATTGTTTACACCATCACCGGCAATCAGGCTGTACGTAATTGATGTTTCCGGTGAAACAGTAATGCTTTCGGTTGTCTGTCCGCCTGGTGACCAAATATATGTATTATTGCCCGACCCCCCTTCGGCGACAGCAGTCAGCGTTACCTGCCCGTTTTCACAGATGGTGTCGGCACTGGCCGTGATGCTGACACTGTATGGCCCGCCAAGAACACTTACCAATACTGAATCTACATCTGTACATTGCGTAAGTATATCCATCACTGTCAGTTCAAACCAGGTATTTGCTTTTCGGGGCAAAGTTGTAACCGTTTGACTCGTGTTGCTTACCAAAGAATCTGCCGGCTGCCAGGTATATGTAAGCGTTCCTGCGCCAACGGTTGTAGCTTGCAGTATCGTATCTTCCCCGTACCAGACTTCTATATCGTCCCCGGCATTGGCTACAACTGAGTTTATTGTCAGGTCAAGTGTGTCGTACCCTTCGCAGTTATTGGCATTGCTTACCGTTACGCTGTAGTTTCCGGCTGTACTGACCGTGATTTGCTGGCTGGTCCCTCCCGTGCTCCATGCATAGCTTTCAAAGCTGCCGGCATCCAGCACCAGGGTATCTCCCAGGCAGATGGCCGTATCGTTGCCCAAATCCACCACCGGGACAGCATATTCGGCCACGGCAATGGTATCGCTGTTTTGGCAACCATTGGCATCGGTTACGGTAACATGGTAATTGCCCTGTACATTCACAGAAATGGTTTGGGTAGCTTCCCCGGTGCTCCAACTGTACGCGTCAAAGCTGCCTGCATCAATAACATAACTGCTGCCCTGGCAATAGCCTGTGTCTGCCCCGAGGCTGACTACCGGCAAAGCGTTTACTGCCAATTCTATGGTATCAATTACTGTAGCATTCCCGTCATCCAGGGTTATCTCGTAGGCTGTTGTTGCTGTTGGATTAACGGTTGTTGACGAATCTGATGAAAATTCAGCTCCGCCCAGCACTTTCCATGAGTAGGTGTAGTTTCCGGTACCGCCTTCTGGCAGCAGGCTTATTTCGCTGCTTTCGCCCATGCAAATTGTATCCGGTTTGGCATAAACCCCAGCAATGTTTAGTGGTCCACCGGTAATAGAAACTTTTACCGTGTCCTTGCCAGAACAAGAGGTGGTTTGGTCGGTTGCGGTAAGAATGAATTCATTGTTGGTCGTCAGGTTATTGGTTTCTGGACCTAAAACCGTGGCGTCCACCAAGGAATCCGCTGGCGACCAGTTATAAGCGTATGTTCCGCTGCCCGTGACGGTGGCATCCAAAGTAGTGCTTGAACCATAAGGGATGGTTTGGTTGGTCCCGGCGTTCACGATGGGAACATCGTTCACCGTTACCCCGATGGTATCGCTGTTCGAGCAACCTGCCGCATTGGTTACGGTAACTATATAAGTCCCGTTGGTATCCACCTTGATTTGGTGGGTGGTTTCATCCGTATTCCAGGCATAGGTGTTAAAGCCTGTCCCTGCATCAAGGGTAGCGGTGTCGCCATCGCATATCGCCAAATCATTGCCAAGCGATACTATCGGCAAGCTATTGACAACTACCTTTATGGTATCTTTTAACTCGGCATTGCCGTCGTTTAAGGTTACCTCGTAGCTGGTGGTAACAGTCGGTGCAACATTCACGGCAGAATCTGTTGAAAATTCTGTACCTGACAGTTCCCTCCACGAGTAGCTATAGTTTTGGATACCGCCCTCGGGTTTTATGCTCAGTTCGCTGGTTTCGCCAACGCAGATGGTATCGTCTTTTGCATAAAGGCCTGCTATGTTCAACGGACCTCCGGTGACATTTACCCAAACAGTGTCCCTGTTCTGGCAACTATTGCCATCGGTGACAGTCAGGATATATTCCGTGCTGGTGATTAAAGAAATTGTCCTTGGCTTTTCAAGGGTATTTGGGTCAACTAATGAATCAGCCGGCTGCCAA
>CAZZGE010000402.1:0-2735 GCA_964653665.1 uncultured Porifericola sp.
TTTGCGCGTATCCTCCGGGCCGAAGCCGGTAAAATCGGGTACAAGAATAACTTTACCATATACGATACAGATGACTCCAAGTCGCTGATCAAAAGCATCGTCAAGGAGAAAAAACTGGACGACAAGGTGTATAAACCAGGTATGGTGCTTAACCGAATCTCCGGTGCTAAAAACCGCCTGATCTCTTGGCGTGCCTATAACGAAGATCCTATGATCAGGGCCGAAGATGAGAGTGCGGCCAAACCACATATGGGTAAAATCTACAAAACTTATGTAGAACGTTGCTTCAAGTCAGATGCTATGGACTTTGACGATCTGCTGTTTAATACCAACGTGCTTTTTCGCGAGCATCTGGATGTGCTTAACAAGTATCAGCAGCGTTTCCACTACGTGCTAGTAGATGAGTTTCAGGATACCAATTACTCCCAGTACCTGATTACTAAAAAGCTGGCTGCAGTACGCCGCAACATCTGCGTAGTGGGCGACGATGCCCAGAGTATTTATGCCTTTCGGGGAGCAGACATTCAGAACATTCTCAACTTTGAGAAAGATTTCTCCGATCTCAACGTCTTTAAACTGGAACAGAACTACCGCTCCACCAAAAATATCATCGGGGCGGCCAACTCTATCATCAGCAAAAATAAGGCACAGCTTAAAAAACACATCTGGACGTCCAACTCCGATGGCAATCCGGTTGAGGTGATCAAAGCCACTTCTGACCAGGAAGAAGGACGCCTGGTAGCATATTCTATTTTTGAAGAGAAAAGTAACCAACACCGGCGCTACAGTGACTTCGCCATTCTGTACCGTACCAACAGCCAGTCACGGGCGATGGAAGAGGCCCTGCGGAAGCGAAATATCAAGTACCGCATCGTAGGTGGGCTGTCATTCTACCAGCGTAGAGAGATCAAGGATATTATTGCCTACATGCGTTATGTAGTCAACCAAAGCGACGAACAGGCTTTTCGTCGGATCGTCAATCTACCCAAGCGGGGCATTGGCGCTACTACAGTAGATAAGGTAGTAGTTGCAGCCTACGAGCACGATATCCCCATCTGGGAAGTGCTCAACAATGCCCGCAATTTTTTTAGCGGTCGCACTGCTAACGCACTTGACCATTTCAAGGACATGATCAAAGGGTTCATTCTGGAAGTCCAGAAAAAAGATGCTTTTGATGCGGCCTCCCATATTGCCAAAGGCTCCGGTCTGCTGCGCGAGTTGTACGAAGATAAAACGATTGAAGGGCTGAATCGCTACGAAAACGTACAGGAACTTCTCAACGCCATCAAGGAGTTTGTGGATAATCCGGAAGTGGAAGACAAAAGCTTGGGTGCCTTCTTACAGGAGGTAGCCCTGCTCACTTCGGCCGACCAGGCGGGCGACGAAGACGAAGACCGGGTCACCCTGATGACTATCCACATGGCCAAGGGGCTGGAGTTTCCTTTTGTTTATGTAGTGGGTATGGAAGAAGACCTCTTTCCCTCCCAGATGATGCTCGGCAGCCGTAATGATCTGGAGGAAGAACGCCGACTATTTTATGTAGCGATTACCCGGGCTATGCAAAAAGTAGTACTATCTTACGCCCTGACCCGTTATCGTTTTGGTCGGTTGAAAAACTGCGAACCCAGCCGTTTTCTGGAAGAGGTAGATCCAGCCTTTGTGATGATTAACAAGTCTATGGGTAGTAAGTCAGTGGTGGGCGATACCGAGCATGCCCGGGTCTTACTTAAGAGTATCAAAAGTGATCGAAGCCGAAAGCCAGTTCCCAACCACAAGTCTAGCTATAAGCCTCCTGCTGATTTTACGCCCAGCGATACCTCTAACCTGGAGGCTGGCATGAAAGTAGAGCATCCAAAATTTGGCTTTGGTGTAGTTAGGGGGTTGGATGTAGAGGGAGCCAACCGCAAAGCAAAAGTAGAGTTTGACGACTTTGGCGAAAAAACCCTTTTGCTCAGCTTTGCTAAATTAAAGATTCACGAATAAAATATTTTACTATAAATACATCGATATGTACGATTATAACACCAGCAGATCCAGCGTGATATTAAAGGAGTACGGCAGAAATGTACAGAAACTTGCCGAGCACATCATGACGGTCGAGGACCGGGACAAGCGTACCCGCTACGCTACTACGCTGATAGAACTCATGCGCCAGATCAACCCCAGCGTGAGAGAAAACAATGAGACCATGCAAAAACTTTGGGATGACCTCTTCATTATGACCAATTTTGCCTTAGATGTTGACGCTCCGTATCCTAAGCCTGAAGTAGATATTCTTACCAAAAAACCAGAAAGAGTCGCTTATAATACAGACCCGGTCAAGTACAAACACTATGGCAAGAATATTGAAAAGATGATCGAGAATGCCATCGCCGCCGAAGATGAAGAAGAGCGCAAGGCCGGAATCATTTTCGTGGGAAAACTGATGAAAAGTTTTTACCAGACCTGGAACAAAGAAGGCGTAGATGATGAAGTGATTATCAAGAATCTTAAAGCAATGTCAGGGGGTAAGCTTGATATTTCGGTTGATGAAGTAAAGAGCAACAACCTGTTTGATTCGCAAAAGGGAAGAAGTTCTTCGCATAAAGACAAAGGAAGCGGTAGGCGCAACTCCGGCAGTAACCGAAGAAAAAAATAATACATGGCAAGTTTCAAGATTGAAGGGGGACACGTGCTCCGCGGAGAAATTATACCACAAGGTGCAAAAAACGAAGCACTACAAATCATATGCGCTG
>CAZZGE010000403.1:0-2684 GCA_964653665.1 uncultured Porifericola sp.
CTTTAGCATAGATAGACAGCGGGTTGTCACTCCACAGCACCAGATCAGCGTCTTTACCCACCTTGATACTACCCATGCGGTCGTCCAGGTGCAGCATTTTAACCGGATTGAGAGCAACCATTTTCCAGGCATCTTCCTCAGACATACCCCCGTATTTTACAGACTTAGCTGCTTCCTGGTTGAGGCGGCGGGCCATTTCGGCATCATCAGAATTGATCGCCACATTGACGCCGGCCATCTGCATGAGCGTGGGGTTGTACGGAATGGCGTAGCGCACTTCAAATTTGTAGGCCCACCAGTCGGCAAAAGTAGAGCTGGCAGCGCCGTGTTCCGCCATTTTATCGGCTACCTTGTATCCCTCCAGGATATGCGTAAAGGTGTTAACATTGAAATCAAACTGTTCAGCCACCTTCATCAGCATGTTGATCTCTGATTGTACATAAGAGTGACAGGAAATGAAGCGCTCGCTGTTGATAATCTCTACCATGGTTTCCAGAGTCAGGTCACGTCGAGACCGCGAGACATTGGCTTTTTGACTGGCAGGCAAGGCGTTGTAAGCGTCCCATTCTGCTTCATAAGCTTTGGCACGGGTAAAGGCATCCATAAATACCTGCTCTACCCCCATGCGGGTTTGCGGGTAACGGACGGAGTTTTCGTTGGACGAACGCTTGACATTTTCACCCAGGGCAAACTTAATAAAGCCGTCTGCATCTTTAATCAACATCTCTTGGGGCATCATACCTCAGCGCATCTTCAAAAGTGCTGATTGACCACCAATCGGATTGGCAGAGCCATGGAGTAGCTGCGCAGCAGTGACCTCTCCGGAAAGCTGGCGATAAATATTGATGTCGTCTGACTCCACCACATCATTCATGCGCACCATACCAGAGTTGGTCGCCACATCATTAATGCTAGTGGCTGCAATATGGGTTTGCTCATCAATCACACCGGAGGTCAGGTGTTTATCGGTACCGTCAATGATGGTAGCACCACGGGTCGAGAGATCCTGGCCTACCTCGGCAATTTTTCCGTCTTCTACCAGTACGTCAGCATTCTCAAAAATGCCTTCGCCTTCATTGGTCCAGACCGTAGCATTTTGGATCAGGTAGGTTTTAGCTTCGGGCAACTGCTTGTTACCAAAGAGCATAAAGGGATAAATGATATCTCCCAGATCAGCCACATTGATGGCTTCTTTCTCTTCCTCAGTCTCTTCTTCTTCCTCAACCGGTTCCTGATAATTGGCCTCCCATTCTACCCATTCGCCGTTAGGCAGCTTACCTTTTCCTTCCGGATTACGTCCGCTCAGCCAGCCAGAAATACGAATTCGCTCGTTGCTGTCTTCTGCAGGGGTAAAATTAAGGGTCAGCATCTCACCCTGTATTTTAGCGTCTATTTTTCGTTTGGTTGTATCGTTTTCTACCAGCATAAGCTGCTGGTCATCAGGTTTTCCCGTTACTTCCATCGGGTAGTCATCTCCGTTGACGGTCAGGGTAAACTCACCACTCATATCAGGAGCATCTTTGTCGGTCTGTATGTATTGCCTACCCTGAATCCAGTTTTCATACACGACAGCCTTTTCTGTAAACACATTATCCGAGGTGATAAAAAAGTTAGCCACAGTACCAGACCGCAGGCTACCTACCTGATTTTGTGCACTGATCAGACGAGCAGGTGTGTAGGTCAGGGCTTTGAGTGCATCTTCTTCACTTAAACCATACTGCACAGCCTTCCGCAGATTTTTCCAGAAGGTCTCCATATCTTTCAGCCCATCGGCAGTAATGGCAAGCTCAATGCCTTCCTGGGCTACCAGCCCCAGGTTAGCCGGAGCAAGTTCCCAGTGCTTCATGTCCTGTATGGCTACGTGGCGAGCCTCGTAAGGATCGTCTACGTCAAAGGCTTCGGAAAAATTAATAGGTAAGATGAGTGAGGCATTGGTAGCCTTGATGGCATCCAGCCGCTGGTACTCATCCCCTTTACCACGAATGATGTACTGCATGCCAAACTCGTCACCGAGCTGATCAGCACGAAGAATCTGGACCCAA
Source organism: uncultured Porifericola sp. (assembly GCA_964653665.1). GTDB lineage: Bacteria > Bacteroidota > Bacteroidia > Cytophagales > Cyclobacteriaceae > Catalinimonas. The sequence goes on from CAZZGE010000403.1 coordinate 2,043, forward strand.
CCAGGCGCGTCAAAGACCTGAAGGAGAGTTTGAGCGTCAATCCATGCTTCCAGGGTATTGTCACTGTAGTCTTTATTACCAGCTGACTGGTACCAATTGGCATCTAGGTAAGTCTGGCGCAACAGGGCGATAAAGCCCATTTTGGACACTGGATAATATTGCTGTGAGCTACCTTTATCAAATGAACAATGCGCTGAGGCTTTGTTTTTTTAATACAGACCGGTTATCAGGCTCATTTCCTAATGCTACCAACGCACCCGTACCACGGGCCAGTCCATCACGCTTTTTGACCAGCACGGCTCCAAAGTCGTTTTGCCGGTAAGACTCCGCTGTTTCATCGTCAACACTGAAATCCTCAGCAGCGTTATACTGCATTTTAAGAGCATCTTTCTGTGCAAAAGCACCCCAGGTCATTGGGTCCAGTTTCTCACGGCTTCCCTAAGTGAAATTTCCTGACTCAGGCAATTCGGATAGACCGTAATCACTGTAAAGATCAATCAATCCGGGGTAAAAATGCTTATCCTGCAGATCAATTACTTTGGCACCTTGAGGTGCGCTGATACTGACGCCAACAGCTTCCACAAAACCATCGCGAACCAGCAGAGAAGCATTCTCAAGAGTATTCTGAAAATCTGTGTGAAT
>CAZZGE010000404.1:0-2671 GCA_964653665.1 uncultured Porifericola sp.
TTGGTAGGCTTTAAAAAGTAGCGGAGCGTTTAGGGAGCATAGAAATTTAATTATACCCGAGGCTGATGCCCACACCGACTATAGTAGGTTAATAATTCAACGATGCCTTATAGAGCGACTTGCTTTTTTAATTAAGGAAACAAATACAAATAATCATAATGCACCAGGGGCTTTTGGCCTTGCTGTCCGGCCAGCTCTTTAGCCGTTTGGGCATCGTACTGTGCTTTACCTAAGCCGAAAGAACGGCCCTGGGTATCACGCAGACTCACAATGTCGCCCCGCTCAAAGTCTCCTTCTACCTTAAAAATCCCCACAGGTAGCAGGCTGGTAACTTTGTCGGAGTCCATCAGCGCACGACAGGCGCCGGCATTCAGAAATACCGAACCGCTGGTATAACCTTCGGCATGCCCGATCCACCGTTTGACGCTTTTGGCTTTTTTATCTGCGGGGAAACGGGTACCTATGGTTTTGCCCCAGGCAATTTTCTCCAGCACATGCTCCACATGCCCGCCTGCGATATGCACTTCTATGCCCATGTCAGCCATTTTTTGGGCTATAGCGGCTTTGGTAAGCATGCCACCCCGGCCGAAGTCTGACTTTTCGGTAGTGACTATGCTGCTCAGGTCCAGACTGGTATCTACCTCTTTGAGTAGCTGGGCTTCCGGGTCTTTTGGATTGCGATCGTAGATACCGGCTACATTGGTAAGAATGATGAGTGACTGAGCGTCTACCATCGCGGCCACCAGACCTGCTAGTTCGTCATTGTCAGTAAACATAAGCTCAGTGACTGATACCACATCGTTCTCATTGATGATGGGTAAAACACCATTGGCCAGCATACCTTCCAGACAATTGCGCATGTTCAGGTAATGACGGCGGTCGCGGAAGTCCTCCTTGGTCACCAGTACCTGGGCGCAGGTGATCTGGTGCTCCATTAAAATACGGCTGTAAATATTCATCAAATGAGTCTGCCCCACAGCGGCCTGCAGTTGGCGTTGGGTTACCGGGTCAGTTTTTTTCTCAGTCGCAAATCTGCCTCTTCCGGCGGCTACTGCCCCGGAAGATACCAGTAGGGGGCTGTAACCTGACTTTTGTAGGCCGACGAGTTGGCCACACAGTGGTTTCAGCAGCGCAAGATTGACCTCTCCATTTATTTGAGTGATTACATTAGAACCGACTTTGATGACGATTTTTTTCTGGTTCAAAGCTCAATATTTGATTCGGGATAAAGGTAATAAGATTAGTATCCAAATGATGAGAAGCCAAACCAAAAAAATGCCTAGTATTATGATGTATCTTCTACACTCAGAATTCCGATAGGCTTATTGCTGAAAGACATAGTTACGGTCTGACTGAGAAGTGATGCGAGTGAAATGGAGTGTGCTACCCGCATAATTATTAACAATGTGCACCCATGAAAATATATACCTATGGCATTGGTTTACTGGCCTAGTCAGTGCTAGTATCGGTTATTTATTCCTATAAATTGCGTTACGAACAGACAACTGTTGGCAGTACGATGTAATTGTAGCAGGTGATACAGGATTACCGCCGGTAGTAGTATTAAACGGCATCAATGCTGGAGGGTCGATATCCTTGGAAGCCGTACAAGACCTCATCTCCAGATACTGCATCTATGCTATTGACACAGCATAGGGCAGGCGACTCGTAGTGACGAAACACGCCTGCCGGTGAAGGGTAACAGCTACGGCTATTGGCTGGGCGAAGTGATGGAAGGCCTCGGCCTGGAAGCCACACCAGTAGTGGGTATTTCCTACGGTGGCTTCCTGCTGCAAAAGCTGATCATGGCGCATCCGGAAAAGGTGGGGAAAGCTATTTTTACAGTGCCGGGAGGGGGTGGTAAACAGTAGCTTTTTGACCTCACTGTGGAAGTTTTCTTTACCGATGGCCCGCTTCTTCATGACCAAAAAGGAGCAGAATCTAAAGAAGTTTATTAGCAGTTTCTACACGCAGGTAGATGATTATGCGCTGGCTTCTCAGCGGGAGACGCTGCTGGGGCTCAGGATGGACTATAGCCGCCTCTGCTGACAGTGACTGGTTATGGAGCACCAGTCCGGTATAAGTTATGATGACAAAAGATGATGTATTCTTTCCGGAAGAGGCCTGTGTAGCAAAGCTCAGGGAAGTATTCAGTAATTTTACAGAGGCTCACGTACTGAAGAACTGTCGGCACATCCCTTCTCACCACAAGTTTAGCGAAATTGCTCAGAAGCTTGATGCCTGGCTACAAATGAAAAATGTGCATCCTACCATGGTAGCATACAAGAAGTGCTTTTCATTCACCGCAGTACCAGTTGCCCTACTACCCGCCGTACCGGGATCAGCACCGCTACCCACAAAATCTGGCACACGACAAAAAACACACCCATGCGGGTAGGAAAGTAGAGAAAGCTGACTACCACACCCAGCGCGACATTGTTGGCTCCCGAGATAAACAGCAGCGCCAGCTTCTGCGACTTGTTACCCCTGAACCAGATCGTCCAGCCAAACAGGTACAGCAATGCGAAGGCACAGATGCCCACCAGGAAAAAGGGAGGCAGCAGGGCTGTATCCTCCATCAGCACTGGCCGGTAGCCAGCAATGGCCAGGGCGAACATGATGCCTATACCAAAGATAGAAATGAAAGAATCGTGGTGCCGCATCCAACTGC
>CAZZGE010000405.1:0-2671 GCA_964653665.1 uncultured Porifericola sp.
CATAAACTTAAGACCTAGAGAATTTTAAGTTTAACAATTTAGCAAGTTCTCCGATCCTTTATAATCTACAATTCAAAACATACTCTAACATCATCGCTCAATTTTTCACCCTTGTATTAATTGGTGTAGCACTGCTTTTGTGTGCTTGCAAAAGCCAAACAGTAGGCTCACTTTCAAATGTTAGACTATGGTATAATCAACCAGCAGATGAATGGATGACGCAAGCTTTACCCATAGGCAACGGTAATGTTGGTGCCATGATTTTTGGCGGTGTTGAAAAAGAACATATACAGTTTAACGAGAAGAGCTTATGGAGTGGAAAACCTCATGTTGATTCTCAACCTGCTTTCCGGGACAAAATGCCTGAGGTGATGGAATTGTTAGCGAAAGGAAAGGTGGTCGAGGGGAATGAACTGCTGGAAGGAGCAGAGATACCTTCCCGTGAGTTTTTCGGTGCTTTCCAGCCTTTTGGGGATGTATTTATAGAATTTAATCATAAGGGCGAGGTTACAGATTATCAGCGTGAATTGGACCTTTCCCGATCGCTCGCCACTGTCAGCTATAAAGTGAATGGAATAAATTATCGCAGGGAATACTTTGTAAGTTATCCTGACCAGGTAGTAGTGATGCGGTTATCTGCTGATCGGCCCGGTAAAATTAGTGTGCAGGTGTCCAAAACCTGTCCGCATGAAGGCAGTACGGCGCAGGCAATAAATGACACAGATCTGGTGCTTAAGGGGCAAATGCCGGAAAGTGGGATCAATTATGGATCACGACTGAGGATCATCAATCAGGGGGGTACCATTACAACGGTCAATGAAGGACTCCGGGTTAAAAATGCCAATAGTATTAGGCTATTATTGTCGGCAAAAACCGATTATGATATGAATTGGCCATCTTGTCAAAGTGAGGTAAATCCTCACAAAATTGTGCAAAAACAAGTGGATGCAGCCTCTGAAAAAACGTATGAAAAGCTTCTTTCAACACACCTCAACGACTATCAGCGTTTGTTCCATCGCGTTAGTTTAAGCTTGGAATCACCTGCTGAGCGTTTTCGCTTACCCACTGACCAAAGACTGATTGCTTATACCAATGCCAATGAACAAGGGGCATCAAACGGTGGCGACCCTGGTCTTGAAGCACTTCTGTTCAATTATGGCCGTTATCTGATTATTTCTTCCTCTCGTGAAGGAGGCTTGCCAGCAAATTTGCAGGGTGCCTGGAATAATTCAAAAACACCTGCATGGGACAGTGACTATCACACGGACATTAATCTGCAGATGAATTACTGGTTGACAAGCAGTACCAATCTATCTGAATGTTTTAGTCCATTTGCAGACTACGTATATTTTCTACGAAAGCCGGGTAGCGAGATAGCAAAAAACTATTTCAATGCGAGGGGCTTCTTTATCAATATATATACGAACCCATGGGGATATGCTAAGCCGCGTTGGTTGTGGCCCGGAGCAGGGGGATGGCTATGCCAGAATTTATACGATCACTTTCTGTTTACTGGAGATGTCAGTTATTTAAAAAACAAGGCCTTCCCAATTATGAAGGATGCCTGTCTTTTCTATCTCGACCTCCTGGTTCCCTATACTGATGGCTCTTTGGTAATTACGCCCAGCCTTTCACCTGAAGTTAACTTTGTGCATGTGAATGGCAATAGTTATCGCCTGAGTGCCGGTGCGAGTATTGACCAGCAAGTGGTTTACGACCTATTTACAAATACGATTGAAGCTGCAAAGATCCTTGAAACAGAGCACGAATTAATTGAGAAATTGACTGAGCGTTTGAAAAGGCTGTCTCCACCTGTAAAAGTCAGGGATAATGAAGCCATACAGGAATGGGTTGAGGATTGGCCGGCTGAGGACCCGGAACACCGTCATATCTCTCACCTTTATGCTCTTTATCCCGGCCGGTTAATTGATCCGGTAAAAACACCTCAGTGGGCAAAGGCGGCTGGCAAATCATTGGAAATTCGTGGAAAAGATCATACTGAATGGGGTTCTGCTTGGCGCATTGCCTGTTATGCGCGGCTGGGGCAAGGAGAAATGGCTTATGATTTTTTTAAAACCATCTTAAGGCATACTGAGGATACTAATATTGTTTACCGAGGTGGCGGTGGCGCCTATGAAAACTTACTCACCTGTCATTCTCCTTTTCAAATAGATGGTAATTTTGGATTTACGGCGGCAGTTGCTGAGATGTTGTTGCAAAGCCATGTAGGAAGTTGGGAGCAGGCCTATCAAATCCAATTACTCCCTGCTTTACCAAATAATTGGAAATCTGGCGAAGTGAAAGGATTACGTGCCAGAGGAGGATTCATTATTGATATGAAATGGGAGTCTGGAGAACTTATCAGTGTTCGTGTTTTTTCTGAAAAAGGGGGTGACGCTAATCTTACATACAGAGGGGAAGAAATCTCATTTGAAACAGAAAAGGGTATGGAATATTTCCCGTTGGAGGAAGGAAAAAGCATTTGGTAACCTGCATAAAAAACATAAGGGGTAAGGTGTTTATTTGAAAAAAATAATTGTAGTGGTACATTAAAAAGAATGATATTTCAAACAAATCCAAAGTTGATGTAGAAAAAAGCTAGTTCGAAAGCGATGATATGATTTTTCATTTTCTTTGAAAAGTTACAAGACCTACGAAATGCTCTTCTAAT
>CAZZGE010000406.1:0-2655 GCA_964653665.1 uncultured Porifericola sp.
GGGTGAAATGCGGTCTTTCTTACCCACATTCATAAAAATACGGGAAAAGCCGTTGCTCTTTCCATTATGCTTAGGCTTACGAACGCGCTTCTCTTTGCGCTCTCTCTTACCCTTGTCTCTGTCTTTACCAAAAGATATATTAAGGTCGCGGGCATCTTTGTAGTGCTCAAGCATCTGGTTAAATTCCAGCGACACAAAATTCCGGATCAGTTCCTCTTTGCTCAGCCAGGAGAGTTTGTCGACAATAGCCGGTAAAAACTGCACTATCTCCGGGTTGACATCCACCTTTTCCATGCGATCAATCATACTGAAAAGCTGCTTTTCGCAGATATCCCTGCCACTGGGTACCGGCTTCTGCTCAAATTTCTTCTTGACCGATCTCTCTACCTGTTTCAACTTTCCCTTATCGCGACCATGCACCAGCGAGAGACAGATACCGCTACGACCGGCTCTTCCAGTACGTCCGCTGCGATGGATGTATACCTCAGGGTCATCGGGCATGCTGTGGTTGATCACATGCGTCAGGTCGTTGACGTCCAGTCCCCGGGCCGCTACGTCGGTAGCGATTAGCATTTGCAAATTTTTCTGGCGAAAGCGGTTCATTACAGCGTCTCGCTGTGCCTGAGTCATGTCGCCGTGCAGGGCATCAGCATTGTATCCATCTTTGATCAGCCGGTCTGCAATTTCGCGCGTATCATTACGCGTACGGCAGAATACGATGCCGTACATATTTGGGTTGATATCTACAATGCGCTTCAACACTTCATATCGGTCACTGGCATGTACCGGGATAAATTGGTGCTGCACATTGTCGGCACCGGCATTACGTTTCCCCACGCTGATCTGCTCGGGCTGGTGCATATACTTTTCGGCAATCCGCATCATTTCAGCGGGCATAGTGGCAGAAAACAGCAATGTTTGCTTTTCCTGTGGCGTATTACCCAGGATGGCATCCAGTTCGTCCTTAAAGCCCATAGAAAGCATTTCATCGGCTTCGTCCAGTACCAGGCGGTCAATATTCTCTATCTTCAGCTTTTTCCGTTTGATCAGATCCAGCACCCTTCCCGGCGTACCCACCACAATGTGTGCACCTGACTTAAGTTGCTTCATCTGCCGGTCTATGTCGGCTCCACCGTATACCGGCACCACCTTAAGGCGCTTCAGGTATTTGGAGTAGGTTTCCAGATCCTTGGCAATCTGCAGACAGAGTTCGCGGGTAGGCGAAAGGACCAGTGCCTGTGTTTCGTAAATATCTTCATCAACCTGCTGGATGATTGGTAAGCCAAATGCTGCGGTCTTGCCAGTACCGGTTTGGGCAAAAGCAATCAGATCGTTTTCAGCATTAAGAATAAAAGGAATGGCTTGTTCCTGGATGGGGGTGGGCTGTTCAAAGTTTAATTCACGGAGGGAATTGGTAATTTCTTCGCGCAAACCCAGCGCTTCAAATGTATTCATCAAATAAATTATAAAATTGGAAGCACAAAGGTAGACAAAATAACTGTTTTATATACCGCCATGCCCGGATATATTATGCGTTAAACTAACATGCAGGTAAGGCTTAGGGTTCATATGAATGGCTTTATGTCTAAGCAGGCATTGCGTTAGGTGTGGCTAAATTCTGCCAGAAGCTAGTTTGACCTTTTAGCTGTTAATGGCAAGCAACATCAGCTCTGATAGTAATCCCAGGCGGCATTGGCAATTTCTGAAATAATCTCATGGCTACCTTCTACCCCTTCTGAAGAGTCACTGACCAACACACTGATGTAGAAATACGAACCGTCCGGTAAAAATACGATACCGATGTTATTCAAAGCTCTTATGAGCCCTTCGTCATTTTGCCCGGAGTAACCGGTTTTATGCGCCACGACAGCATCTTTCGGCAAACCCCCTCTTAAGTCCTGTAAGCCCGTTTGGGTACTTTTGAGTACGTCCAACAAAAAGCTATGACTCTCCGGACTCAGTAGACTGTCGGTATTTTCGTAGAACATGCGCAATACCTGGTTAGCCGCGCTGGCAGTAGTCCAGTTATCATACTGGCGCTTCCAGTCGACCTGCATCACAATTTCGGTATCAACAATAGCAATATCCCTGATTCCTGATTCGTGGAAGAAAGATTGCACTACTTCAGGGCCTCCCGCCAGTTCAAAAAGCAGGTCGCAGCCCAGGTTGTCACTCCAGGCTACCGTATTGAAAATGATTTCTGCTAGTGTGACTTCCGCTCCCTCCGGATAGTTTTCGCGCAGCGGGCTCCATAGCCATTCGTAAGTATTCACCTGCTCTTTACTGATCGTAATAGTGTCATTCAGACTGAGTTTTCCCTGGTCTACCTGGTACATAATCGCCATGGCCAGATGCAATTTGAAGACGCTTTGCATAGGCAGACGAAGTTTGCCGTTAATGGATAGTGTATCGTGCGGGTTTTCTCCCCAGATAGCTACGCCAACTGTAGCAGACTTACCTTCCAGAATTTGGTAAATGTCCTGTCGTAAAGTTTCTAGGGACTGAGCCTCAGCAAAAACGATAGATATGCACAGCAGGAGAATGATTACCCTTATTACTTTTTCCATAGGTTTTTAGAGGATCTCAATACCAGTAGCCATCGTATCTGGTACTTTTTACCCCTTTTTCAGCAAGATAAGAGCGTTTATCTTCAAG
>CAZZGE010000407.1:0-2618 GCA_964653665.1 uncultured Porifericola sp.
CGGCTTTGATTACTATTTCGGCATCCCCTACTCCAATGATATGGATTGCGTAACCGACAAAGGTTACTGGGAATTTGCCGATTCTATTCCTACCGAATATTACAATGTACCCCTTATTCGCAATACAGAGGTAATTGAGCGCCCGGCCAACCAGAATAACATTACCAAACGATACTCGGAAGAAGCTGTCAAATACATCCGTGAGCATAAGGACGAGCCTTTCTTCGTCTACCTGGCTCACAACTTGCCCCATATCCCGCTTTTTGCTTCCGAGGAATTTCGGGGTAGCAGCGAGCGCGGCCTCTACGGTGATGTGGTTGAAGAAATTGACCACGGTGTAGGACAAATACTGGCTGCACTGGAAGAAGAAGGTATTGCAGAAAACACCATCGTAGTGTTTACGTCAGACAATGGCCCCTGGCTGCCATTCAAAACCCACGGCGGCAGTGCGGGGCTGCTGCGAGCTGGTAAGGGTACCACTTGGGAAGGGGGTATGCGCGAACCCGGCATCTTCTGGGGACCGGGTAAGATCAAACCGGGCATTGTGGGCGATCTGGGTTCCACCATGGACCTCTTCGCTACCTTTAGCAGCATGGCAGGCGTCCCTTTGCCAGACGACCGTATCATGGATGGTATGGACCTGAGCACCACTTTGCTGGAAGGCACAGAGAGTCCCCGGCAGAGCATTCTTTACTATCGGGGACAGGATTTGTATGCAGCCCGGCTGGGAGACTACAAAGCGCACTACTTCACCCAGGGTGCCTACGGGCAGTTTGGCGACCGAGAAGAGCACGAAGTACCACTTCTTTTTCATCTAAGTTATGATCCCTCTGAGCAGTACAATATCGCAGCTGACCACCCCGAAGTGATCCGGGACATAGAAGCTATGGTAGCCGAGCATCGCGCTAACCTAAAGATGGGAAAAGACCAGCTGGCCGAGAGGGAATAAGCCTATGCACCGGAAGAGAATTTATGTTATGAGATACTATGTTCATTCTCATTGAATAGAGACTATCGCCACCACTCACTCACTCGAGCATTTATTCAATAAATAGTTAGTATCTGGCTAATGTTGTTACAACAGTTCAGGGTAATTTCACTACAGTTTGCTTTACTCTTCCTCCTGTTCACGCCAATTCTTGATTCAACTCATTAATAAGTAACGTTAGTGTGGACGGAATGTATAATTACACACTAACCTACTGTACGATGAAATCACATTGGAATCTTTTTAAAAACCTCCGCCATTCTCTGATGCTGGCGTTGAGTCTATTGGTAGTACTGACTGCTTGTGAGGAAAAGGTAAATAGTCCCGCTAACCCCGAACCCAATCCTAACGCTTTACAACTTGCGCAGGACAATGAAGATTTAAGCAGCATGGTTGCTGCGGTAAACCGTACAGATCTGGCTGACGCTTTATCCGACATTGATAACCCCATTACCATATTTGCTCCTAATAATACGGCCTTCGCTCGGTTCTTGGAAGAGAATGCTGATTTTTCCAGTATAGACGATATTCCGGAAGATACACCCACCGACGTACTGAGCTACCACGTAGTAGCCAGGAAAAATCTATCTTCTGATCTTACTGCCGGAAATGTTCCTACCTTACTTTCGGGAGACAGCCTGAGCATCACGCTAAACAACGGAGTAACGCTTAACGGTAATATTCAGGTAGTGAGTGCCGATAATGAAGTTTCTAATGGCGTAGTGCACATTATAAACGGAGCACCCCTCCCGATGGCTCGCCAAGAAACGGATCAGTCTATTGTAGAGATCGTAACCGAAAGCGAAGATTTCAGCATTTTGGAAATCGCTCTCACTAAATTTCCTGACATTATTGAAACTCTGCAGGGCGACGGACCCTTTACCGTGTTTGAACCTAATAATGACGCTTTTACCAAATTTTTGTAGGAAGATGATCGTTTTGCCGCTTCAGAAGATATTCCCGATGATGTACTGCAGTACCATGTTTTAACCGGAGAAAAATCTGCCGCTGATTTGGGCGAGACCGAAGAGACCATACAGGGTGATTCTATTGCTATTACTAAGAATGACGAAGGAGTTACACTAAACGGAAACGTCACTGTTACCACCGCTGATGTAACTGCTACTAACGGCCTTATTCATGTTATTGATAACGCATTGCTTCCACCTGCACTTCGTCCTCAACCTACCATTGCAGAAATTGCGATAGATACTAATGACCTGAGTATCTTGGTAGCAGCTCAGGAACGTGCCCCCGATCTGTCGGCGGCTGCTGGCGATCCGGAAGCTATGCTGATTGTATTTGCCCCGACTAATGCTGCATTTGAGCAACTGTTGGCCGATAGCGAAGACTTTAACAGGCTGGACGATATCCCAGATGACGTACTGACTACTATTCAAGAATACCATATTCTGGGCAGCATCAAGAAAGCGGCCGATCTGACGGAAAGTGAAGAAACCCTATCCGGTGATAATCTATCTATTGATAAATCAAACGGAGTAGTCATTAACGGTGAAGTAACGGTCACTACCGGGGATATAATGGCAGCAAACGGCGTAGTGCATCTGATTGCACACTACTAGACAAAAATAGCCTTCGGGCTTCTATATTTTGAAATTTGCGTTCGGAT
>CAZZGE010000408.1:0-2598 GCA_964653665.1 uncultured Porifericola sp.
GGTTCGTTTCATCATACAGGATAGTAGTTATGCAGACTGGTTTTATTATTTCGAGATAAGCTTTGCCATCCTGGTGTTGACGAGTTTTCCGGTGATGCGCATCATGGTCAAGCCGAAAAAGTCAGATGAGCAATATGCCTGAAGTGGGTAGAAAAAATAGGCTAGCTAAATGACGTAAACCTGCCGATTTCCTCGGTAGGTTTTTTTTGGCATAAAAAGCACACCGACGACCTGAACCCAACCATTTTTCCCGGATTCTACCTTGTAAATCCTTGGAACTCACGTAAATTTGCAAGGCAATTTTTGATTCAATAAAACCAGTCATTTTTAATAAAATCACTTATGGATTTTGATGTAACGGTTATTGGCTCGGGTCCTGGGGGCTATGTGGCAGCTATACGCTGCGCCCAACTAGGAATGAAAACCGCCATAGTAGAGAAATATAACACGTTGGGAGGTACCTGCCTGAATGTTGGGTGTATTCCTTCCAAAGCATTACTGGATTCTTCCGAACATTACCACAATGCTGAGAAGAATTTTAAAGAGCACGGTATCAATCTGAGCAACCTAAAAGTTGACCTGCCTCAGATGATTGACCGTAAGCGGGGTGTGGTCAAGCAGACCGTGGAAGGCATAGACTTCTTGATGAAAAAGAACAAGATCAAGGTTTATCACGGTATGGGTTCTTTCAAGGATAAAAATACCGTGGTCGTTATTGACCAAGACGATAAGCAAACCGAGTTTACGACCGAAAAAGTAATCATTGCCACGGGCTCCAAGCCAGCTACATTGCCGTTCATAGAAATTGACAAAAAGCGGATCATCACCAGCACCGAGGCCCTTGAGCTTCAACAAGTGCCTAAGCACTTGATCGTGATTGGTGGAGGATACATCGGCCTGGAACTGGGTTCCGTGTACGCACGCCTGGGTACCAAAGTAACTGTACTGGAATATGCTGAACGCATTACGCCGCTGATTGACATCACGATGTCAAAAGAGCTGATGAAGAGCCTCAAGAAACTGGACTTTGACTTCAAACTCAGCCACAAAGTAACCTCGGTAAAAAGCACCAGCCGGCAGGTGGTCGTAAAAGCTGAAAATAAAAAAGGAGAAGAAGTAGAGGTGAAAGGCGATATCTGTCTGGTGTCTGTAGGTCGTATGCCCTACACGGATAAGCTGGGTCTGGAAAACATTGGCTTAGAGCTGAACCAGCAGGGTAAGATCGAGGTGGATGATCATCTGAAGACTAAAATAGACAATATCTACGCTATCGGCGATGTGATTGATAAAGGTCCTATGCTGGCCCATAAAGCAGAAGAGGAAGGCGTTTTTGTAGCAGAATTACTAGCGGGACAAAAGCCACATATCAACTATCTGCTCATCCCCAGCGTGATTTATACCTGGCCGGAAGTTGCCAGTGTAGGATACACCGAGGAACAACTCAAGGAACAGGGCAAGAAGTACAAGAGCGGTAGTTTTCCTTTCAAAGCCTCCGGCCGTGCTCGCGCTAGTATGGATACTGAGGGTGTGGTAAAGGTACTGGCTGATGAAGCAACTGACGAAATCCTGGGCGTGCATATCATCGGGCCACGCGCTGCCGATATGATTGCCGAAGCAGTGGTAGCGATGGAGTACCGCGCCTCCGCTGAGGATATTTCCCGCATGTCTCATGCGCATCCAACGTTTACAGAGTCTATCAAAGAGGCCTGCCTGGCAGCCACTGAAGACCGGGCTTTGCATATTTAGCGCCTAAGCTTTAACATATCACTATCGCTCTTTTATGTAACTGAAAGAGCGATTATTTTTTAAACACATACAGATATAAAATACATGAAGCCACACTGCTTTTTGATTTTTTTGCTTGCGGTTAGCTGGGGTTGCGGACAGCCCCAATCAGCTAACCAGGACAGAGATGATATTTCTGCCGAACAAGATAACCTGATTGCAGATATCCTTCGCAGCCGGGAGTCACCGGTGATAGATACAGTACTGGTCAACCCCGAAAAATATGCCCTTCAGATTCTCTACACTCAGATAGATCGGGATGAGAACAACAACCCGTCGTTTACGCAGTATGCCTACGGGGTCAACCCTAACAACTACTTTTACCCTGCCAGCACAGTCAAGTTACCGGTAGCTTTACTAGCGTTGCAAAGGCTCAATGAGCTGAACATTGAAGGACTAGACAAATACACCACTATGGTAACTGACAGTGCCTTTGTCGGTCAGGAACGGGTAGCGTACGATACTACTTCAGAAAGCAGCCGCCCCTCGGTAGGGCATTACATCAGGAAAATTTTTGTGGTCAGCGATAACGATGCCTACAACCGGCTGTATGAGTTCCTGGGGCAAGATTATATCAATAACGAGCTGCACGAAAAAGGCTATGAGGGTGTGAAGATTGTACACCGTCTGGCAGTTTTTAACAATGCTGAGCAGAATCGAAACACCAACCCAATCACATTTTATGATAATGCCAAAATTCTCTACCAGCAGGACCTGGTAACCGCTCAGCAGGACTGGCTGAAAAATGATGCTATCCCAATGGGGCAGGGTTTTATCCGCAATGACACACTCATCAATGAGCCTAAGGATTTT
>CAZZGE010000409.1:0-1951 GCA_964653665.1 uncultured Porifericola sp.
GCCTTTCTTAGCTTTTCCTTTTCCCATCTTATAGGTACTGCTTTAAACGTACATCTGTCAGATAGCAGTCAATCGCAATCTATCTGATAAATCGCTTTCTTTTACGCTTATAGCTCTATTTCTATTTGATAAATCTTTCACTCATTTTGAAAACTTCATGATAAGCCCTGAGCTGCGCCTTATGGAATTTATCCTAAGTATCAATTTTGTTACACCCCTTTGGTTTTCAGAATTATATGAGAAAAATATAATTTAAGCGTCACGGTTTTTGTCACCCCTGCTACGAATAAGTCAAAATTGATATACACGTATCGTATTGTTGGACATAAATACATAGCAGGGTGGAAAACATTTTACAATCAAGAAAAGGCCAAAAAAACGGCTTTTTTACAGTATTTAAGGTGTGTGATTTGAGTAAGCTGTCATTCGTAGTGAGCTTACTCCTCATATATACAGGCGTCGTTAGCCCGCTTATGGCGGTTGAGGCTTTAAATAGTTCTATTAGAGCGAAGACTTCCAGTGGTAGGGTTGATAGAATTAGTGCAATTTATAAATATATTGACCTGGAGCAGCAGTCTTTACAAAGTTATGCTTTGCCTATTACAAACGGTAAGTACCAGATAACCTTTGTTTTTAAAAACAATCTGGATGCTGCTCAAAAATCAGCAAAAATTTTTGTGGAAGGTCAGGAGATTGTGAGCAGCCTTAACACATATCAAACAGATGTGTCCAATCCTTCATTTAGCGTCATCAAATCAGCTACAGTTCAGGATGGAACACTTAATATAGGGTACAGCACATCATTGGAGTCGGTAAAATTAGCAATGTTTATAAAGTTACTAGACACTTCTATTGATACAGATCAAAATCAAGTACCTCTAATATCAGTTGCAGCATCAGCTACTACTTATCAGTTTGGAGATACTATTGTTTTAACTGCTAACGCCAGTGATCCGGATGGAGCAGTGGCGAACGTTACGTTTTATGCTAATGGTATGGAATTAGGCCAGGTTAATCCTTCAATTGGTACGAATCAAATTGATTTTTCCTGGGAAAATGCGGCTGAGGGTGATTATACTATTTATGCCAAAGCTGTTGATAATGAAGGTGCTAACGCATTTTCATCACATGTTTCACTTTCTGTGCAGTCAGATGAAACTGTAGATACACCCGGGTCATCACCGTCTCCATCACCAACTCCAAGCGGCAGCCAGATAGAGGTGATCGCAGCGGGTGCAGTAGGTGATGAGGGCATGAGTTTGCGGATAGGCGATGTAGAAGTAAGGAGATGGGAGAACATAGGAGGAGATGCCAAGGGTACTGTATATGAGACCTACAGTTACTCCCACGACACGGAGATCACTGATATATCAAGCATCCAGGTAGCCTATACCGGAGGAGGGAGCAACAGCAGTGACTTACGGGTGGATAAGATCATAGTAGATGGAGCAGTGTATGAGACAGAGGCATCGGATACGTATAGTACGGGGACGTGGCAGAAGGGTGGCGTAGTGGCCGACTATCACCAGAGTGAGTGGCTGCACGCTGAAGGGTACTTTCATTATAAGCACCAATCAGCCTCCACACCATCACCGAATCAGTTACCAGAAGTGACCATGGATATGGCTAACCTGGACTACACAGAAGGGGAGGCGATAGAATTACGAGCCACGGCAAGTGATCCAGACGGGATAGTATCAGGGGTAGACTTTTATGTGAATGGCAGTCAAGTAGGCAGTGTGGTACCTACTTCAGGGCAAGCCAGTTATGTATGGCAGAGCGCTACGGCAGGCATTTACACAGTATCTGCAGCAGCCACAGACGATACAGGGGCAACAGCTATTTCAGCAGAGGAAACCTTGAGGGTAGAGGCAGCAGGCGGCGGCAGCCAGATAAAGGTGATCGCAGCGGGTGCAGTAGGTGATGAGGGCATGAGTTTGCGGATAGGCGA
>CAZZGE010000409.1:2051-2596 GCA_964653665.1 uncultured Porifericola sp.
TGGCCGACTATCACCAGAGTGAGTGGCTGCACGCTGAAGGGTACTTTCATTATAAACATACTGAATTTTCATCATCCAGCGCTTCCAACCTAAGAACCTCTGATGAAAAAGATCACAAAGAAGTTGTTTATAGTGAATTTAGTGTTTTCCCCAATCCAGTAGTAGATAAATTCACAATACAAATGCCGGAATATTTGGAAATCAACCATGTTAAAATCGTTGATCTCAACGGTACCATAGTGTATGCAGAAGACCAGACAAGCTATAATGGTAAAGTTGAAGTAAACATTAGCGATTATAATCTTGCCGAAGGTAGATACGGTCTGCTGGTTTATCTAAAAGATGGTTCTGTCATGAAAGAAGACTTTCTCAAGCAGGAGCCATTCTAATGGGAAAAAATAGGATTAACTCCTATTTAGGGGCAGCTATAAACTGCCCCTTTTTTATTACTTTGTACGCATAAATTTAAAAGGTTTAAACATATGTTAAGATGCCCCTATCCTGGTACGTAAATCGTTTGAAAACCATGTCTGTGCCGGAAATTG
>CAZZGE010000410.1:0-2575 GCA_964653665.1 uncultured Porifericola sp.
GGAAACTAACAAGGCAATTCTAGTGGCTAATGAAGAAGAAATAAATGCCAATGAGTTTAATGACCTCAAAGATAAGTTGGTAAGAACTGATTTATCTTTCCAGCCGGAATTCATGTACGTGGCTCAGCAAATCATCAAAAAAAGATATAAGAAAGACCATAAGAAGTATTCTCATTTTTTAAAGGATAACCTCACTGTCATTGAAAAGGTATTTATCACGCAGGCAAAATGCTATAATCTTAGGCATCTCTCTTTTGCCTTGGAAATGTTTGGAGACATTTATTATGAGCTTACAGAGGACTCTGCTAGATATAAAGGGGGCGAAAGTGTTGACCAGAAGGCAGAATTGCAAAGCTTATTTTCATTTCTGCTAGCAATATCAATTGAGTTTAGAGGAGGTAAACTTACCGCTACTGACACAAAAGGTATTGATGTAGCAAAATCATCTACACATCTGCTTTCAAACAAATTTATCTTAGCGGGAGGTAATTCACAGGATATAGACGAACCTGATGATTACGATTACTACTTTCTAAAAAAATACTATTGGGATGATGAATATAAGTTTTACGAATCTGTTTACGATTTTGTAACAGGTAAATCAGGGCTAAATTTAAACAAGCTTGAGGGAGAATTAAATAATAAGTTCACCCTACCCAAGAAGTCCCAAGAACAAAAAGATTATAGCTTAGCGACCAGTTTTGGTTATAACGACCTTAGTAACGAGGAATTTTCCGGATTTTTTTATAGGCTACTGACCTCTACAGAATCAGGTAAATATTCACCAGCAAATACAGTGAATATATCAAGTTACATATGGCATATGAATGAAAATATTCTGGGGCAAAATGGAGAAGCCATCATTGATACAATGAAAGTAGGTATCAATAAATCAATCCAGTATTATGGTAATGATGATTCTATTAAACTAATGTTTGGGTCAAGTAGTCTTAATGCAGGAGGAAAGGCAATTTATGAAGAGGCATTGGCATTAAATGAAAAATACAAAGAACAGGAGAATATAGAGTACGAAAAGGAATTAAACCACCTGGCCAGAGAGAGTTTTCCATATTTTATAAGCAAGCTTGATTCTGACGAATTTACGCAAGATCCTATTTTATCAAGATTAAATGTAGAGTCCTTTTTTTCTGGGTTTAAGAATACCGTAGATCAGGGCGATAATCAATCTTTAAACTACTCAGTAACTGTTTTGAAAAAGAGGAGAGAACGTTTCCGTGAAGAGGAATCAGATTTTAGGTTAGAGCTAGCAAAGGCTGTTCGTGCTGAGTTTGACCTAGAAAAGAAGAACCTCACCACTGCAATGCTAAAAAATCTTGTAGCCTATTTAGAACAATAGATATATGCCCCTCTACCAAAACCATACCGGCGCACTCAAAAACATAGCGGAATCATCCTTTAAGCTGGAAAAGGAGATACAGCAACTGATAGAAAACAACCTTGATACGCTGATGGGGCTGGAGTTGGTGAAGTCGGAGTTCAGCATCAAAAACAAACGTATCGACACTTTGGCATTTGACCGGCAGAGCAACGGCTTTGTCATCATAGAGTACAAGCGAGACCGCAACATGAGTGTTATAGACCAGGGTTTTGCCTACCTCAGTCTCATGCTGGAAAACAAAGCAGAGTTTATCATTGAGTACAACGAAAGCATGCAAAAACACCTCAAGAGAGATGAGATAGAATGGTCGCAAAGCCGAGTGGTATTTGTCGCTCCCAGCTTCACTGAGAACCAGAAACTAGCCACCAACTTCCAGGATATTGCCATAGAACTTTGGGAGGTTAAAAAGTACGAGCGAGATCTGGTCAGCATCAATCCCATCCGTAAGTCATCCAAAGAAAGTGTGCGGCAGGTAGCCGGTAAAGACAGTAAGATTGAGGAAGTCACCAAGGAGATCAAGGTTTATACGGAAGAGGATCATTTTAGCCGCTGCTCAGAAGCCATCCGGGAGTTGTATGAGGAGTTCAAGAGCAGGGTCCTGTCTTTGGATGATATAGAAGTCAGTCCTACCAAGTATTACATCGGCTTCAAACGCAATAACCGGGTGATCACCGATGTGGAGTTTTTAAAGGGCCACGTCAAGCAGCGCATCAACCTGAAGTCAGGTCAGTTGGATGATCCCCGGGGCTTGTTCAGGGATGTCTCCCAGCTAGGCCACTGGGGAGTCGGAGATTACGAAGCCAAGTACGGTCCTAATGTTGACCTGGATTACCTAATGAGCCTGATGAAGCAGGCTTATCGGCATCATCGCTAGATAGTTTTTAACTTTGCTGTAATAAGAACTAGACGAAAATAGCTAAAAACGTTTAATAATTGCTGCTTAGTTCTTGGTCAAAGTTCACCTGCTCATGCCAGAGGTTTAATTTGCACATGGTACAAAGTTCAGGTAAGCATTCTCCCTCATTAGTATTTTTTAGCGAAAAGGCATAACTTAACTTGCATCCGGAATTTTTAAGTTTAGATCGGAAATCAGTATGAAGGGAGTCGCCTTTTTTGACCTGGAGGTCAGCACACAACCTAAAGAACAAATAGACCTTTTTGGGGCCTACTATGAAG
>CAZZGE010000411.1:0-2561 GCA_964653665.1 uncultured Porifericola sp.
TAAATTTTTATATTTACTGCTTATTGTGGTCGTTTAAGCGCTTGCCTATAAATTGTTGATTTTAAGTACCCTTGTCTTATGAAGTTTGTCGTTTCTTCCTCAGCACTACTGAAGCAGCTTTCTGCTATCAATGGGGTTATTACTGCCAACCCGGTAGTGCCAATTCTGGAAAATTTTCTGTGCGAAGTGAGTAGTGGTAAGTTAACAATCACTGCCTCCGATCTTCAAACTTCCATGATCACCGAGATGGAAGTTGATGCTGAAGAAAGCGGTAGTATTGCTGTTCCGGCTCGTATCTTGATTGATACATTGAAAAATCTACCGGAACAACCTGTGACCTTCACCATTGATGGCTCATCTTACAACATTGAGATTCACTCGGCCAACGGGCAGTATCGTCTTTCGGGTGAAAATGCTACCGACTTTCCCAAAATTCCCCAGGTAGAAGATACCTATGATGTGAATATTCCATCAGATGTGCTGGGTCATGCGGTAAGTAATACCCTGTTTGCGACAAGTACTGACGAACTTCGTCCGGCTATGACGGGTGTTTATGTAAGTATGAACGACGAAAATAGTACGTTTGTCGCTACCGATGGTCATCGGCTGATCAGGTATTTACGCTCCGACGTAAGCTCAGCGAACAAGTCATCTCTCATCATTCCTCGCAAGGCGCTGAGCCTTCTAAAATCAGCATTACCCACCGACACCATGCCGGTCACAGTTCAATTTAACGTGTCTAACGTTTTCTTTAAGTTCAACAATATCCAGTTGATCTGCCGCCTAATTGATGAGCGCTATCCGGATTATGAGAATGTAATACCGCAAAATAATGATAACGAAATGACGATCAACCGGCTGGAACTGCTTAGTTCCCTCAAGCGTATCGCCATTTACGCCAATAAAACTACCCACCAGGTAAGACTGAAGATCAGCGGTCATGAACTGCATATCTCGGCAGAGGACCTTGACTTCTCCAATGAAGCTAACGAAAAACTGACCTGCGAACATGAAGGAGAGGACATTGAGATTGGTTTTAATGCCCGCTTTCTCATAGAAATGCTGAATAACCTGAATGCCGACGAAGTCATACTCAAGCTGTCCGCCCCCAATAGAGCTGGCCTCATTGTACCTAA
The DNA here is from genome assembly GCA_964653665.1 of uncultured Porifericola sp. Classification (GTDB taxonomy): domain Bacteria; phylum Bacteroidota; class Bacteroidia; order Cytophagales; family Cyclobacteriaceae; genus Catalinimonas. The sequence continues at coordinate 1,137 of CAZZGE010000411.1, forward strand.
AGATGCAGAAGCCGGTGAAGACTTGCTGATGCTGGTCATGCCGGTGATGCTCAACAACTATGCTTGAGCTGCCTCACATATGAAGAACCCATGCAGGCGGCTGCTGATCATTTCAGTGGCCGTTTTTTATCATACATACTGATGGGCCCTAATAAATTACCCAAAACTGGATATTCAGTTAAAAAACTAAATAATTAGTTGTAAAACTGATTTTTCCGTTTTACATTAAGCCAATTATATATAGAGTCTTTATCATTTTTACAACATTGACCTTATACCTGCTGGAGATCCTCTTATGCTCCGGCCTATTGGTAGCTTTGTACCAACTCTTCTTTAAAAAGCTTACGCACTTTCGCTGGATGCGGTATTATCTGCTGACGAGTTTGCTACTACCTCTACTTTTGCCCCTTACTACCTGGATTTCACTGCCTTTTTTTCCAAAGGAATCAATCGTACCCCTAACTGGGATAGGACAAAGCGTTGCCAACATCGCTCATTGGCTTTATGAGCTTCCAGATGCTCAATTGGCGGTGGATCAAGCCTCGAACCAGCCTCAGTATTCCATTGCAGCCATGGTGCTCATCGGTCTGTATCTACTGGGCGTGATATATTTTATGTTTGCACTGGGGTATCAGTTACATCGCATCAGACAATTGCTGGCTCATCATAGGAAAGAAAAGCAGTCAGGGTACTGGCTGGTCTGGCTGGAGGGTGATGCTGCTCCATTCTCTTTTCTCAACTATCTTTTTCTGGGTAAAGCTGTCAAAAAATGGACAGGGACGGACTGGAGAAGGTGATGCAGCATGAACTGGTACACATTCAGCAGCGCCATAGCCTGGATTTACTTATGCTGGAGTTGATCAATGTATTGTGCTGGTTTAACCCCTTCCACCGACTGCTCAGGAAGCACTTGCAGGACGTTCATGAGTATCTCGCAGATGAGCAGGTAGCTGCGAAAGGGGCATGGCAGCCTTATGCGCAACTGCTTGTAGAAATGTCCAGAATGCCGCTACCGGTTTCACTCACTACCGGTTTTACGGCGCAGCAGATTGGCAGACGTATTCGGATGATGGGCCGTAACCGGTCCGGAAAATGGTCTCTTCTGCGCTTTACCGTCATTCTCCCCCTTTTAGCATCATTGGTCTTTCTCTTTTCTTGTCTGGAGGAAGTACCGGAAAACTACGGAAATGTTGATTCCGAAAAAGGTGTCGCGTTACCGACTGAAGCAGGTGGACTGAAAATAGGTCAAATTTACTGGGAAGGTAATCAGCGTTATAAAGATGCCCAGCTAAGCGAGATTTTTGGAATTAAGTCGGGTGACCCATACGACTCGGCTATTGTAGCTAAGCAACTCGACTATCACCCAGATCGCACTACCATTTCTGACCTCTATATGGATCAGGGGTATCTTTTCTTTTCAATTGA
>CAZZGE010000412.1:0-2538 GCA_964653665.1 uncultured Porifericola sp.
CATTTTTGTTAAACAGTAGTTCGTTGAATAGCAGTGGTGCTTAATTAATTGAGATGCTCGGAAAGAGTACTTCTTTTTTGCAGCTAATTTCTTTTTGCAAAAGTGCTTCCTCATAGTTGGGTAGGAAAACTCATCTAAGATAAGCCTGCTCATTATTGAAGCAAGTAGGGAAGGGCAATTCATTGAGATTGTACACCATCAGGTATCCTGCTTATTGAGATGCTGGTAGTTAAGCACTCTGTTCCCAAAATACCAGTTACCCGTAGGATTATGATGATCCAGGACTGCTTTGAAGGTATTATTCAGGGGGTACTGATGATTTGTTGAGGATAATTTATCATTCCGAACAAATGCTGCCTGTAGCTTCTAGATAAAAAATCATCCTCGTTTTCGTGACGAGGATGATCCTCATAGGTGATTTTAGGCTGTATTTGATCATTCTGTTGGTCCTGTCTTCCCCGTGAAAGTCAAGGGCGAAGGTGGTCAATCAAAGCATCCATGCCAGTAATACCTGTTTGCATATTTTTCCGCTTACCGGCTTAGCTCGAGGTATCCTGTTTTGGGTTGAGAGCCATCGTTCTTTTCAATCACGTAGAAGTAGGTACCATCGGGTAACTCATTACCACCCACGTAAAGACCTCGGTTACCAACACCGTCAAAGTAAACGTTGGTATTGTCATAGTTTTCGTCTTCGTAAATCAATGCCCCGGCACGATTGAAGATTTTGACCTTATTTTGAGGGAATTGCTCAATACAATCAATATGGAAATAGTCATTTTCACCATCGCCGTTGGGACTGAGGCCGTTAAATGCGTTGATATCGGTCGGTAAATTAGCAGTCCCGTAAGAACTACATCCATTGACCCACAGGATCACGTATTCGTAATCGCCCGCCGGTGCGTCCTCCAACTGATAGTTAGACTCATACACTTCACCGGTTAGCAGGTGCATCCATTCTATGCTGCTGATGGTCATGTTACCCTGTGGGATTACTTTCAAAGTACCATCACTTAGCTCACAGGCAGCAGCCTCTATTTCCAGTTGATGTCCAGGTACGTAGGATTCATCCTCTATGACTGTCATGGCACGAGGGGTGTAACAGCCGGTAGTAAGGTCAAAGGCCTCCACGTAGTAGTTACCGGCTCTCAGGTTAACGGCGCGTGAAGACAAATCATTCTCGTTGATCTCCACCTGTTCATCGGGTAGGGGATTACCGTCAGCATCAAACCAGTTGAAAACAAAGCCTTCGTTGTCTTCAAACATGATGACGTTGGCACTGCCGTCCGGGTTCATACAGTTGGTCATGTGAGCTTCTACGGATACGGTAGGCTGGTTGTATTGCTGGGGAGCGAGGATAATTTCTCCCCAGGCTTCCTGCTCGCAACCGGTGGGTTTGTAGAGAGCGGTCAGTCGGTACCTGCCTTCGGAGAGGCTACCGATGATGGAAGCCTCTTCAGTAATAAGATTACCCTGGCTGTCGTACCAGTTGAATTCATAGTTGCTGACCTCGTCCTGTACTACTGCGGATAGCACGCCGTTGGACAGGGATGGATCGCAGGCAGTATTATCCGCCAGGCTCTCCACCGATATCACTGGTAAAGAAGACACATCCTCTACTACAACGCTGACCGGGTCGGAAAGACAGGTTCTGGTGATCACATCAGTAGCGACCACGGTATAGGTGCCGGGCATAAGTCCGGTCCAGCTGGGTCCAGTGTAGGCTGGCTGGCCAGCCGTGCTGCTGCCCTCGTACCAGGCATAAGTATAGCTTCCGTTCTGCACGACTGATGCGGATACGCGACCGTCGGCCAATGCCGGATCGCAGACGGTGGAAGGTTCGGCGCTGGCCTGTACGAGGGGGATTTCTATTTGATCTTCCACAAAGAAAGTAGCTACTGACGTACACTGGGTAGTCTCATTAAACACTTCTACGGTAAAGAATCCAGAAGGTAAGCTATCCAGTATAGCCTGGTTAGCACCGGCGATGATATTCTCCGACCGGGGAGAATTACCGGTATACCACTGGTAGCGATAATCAGCGACGGAGCCATCCCTTTCGTTGACTACGACCGCGAGCCTGCCGGTAGCCATTACATCGGGCTGACAGCTTATCTGCGGCGCCAGGTTATCCAGGTCTAGGTCTATCTGGGGAGCTGTGGAGACATTGTCTACCCATACTTCATTAAAATTAGAATACACCAGGAAGTCATCATGACGGGCTTGCAGGTAATAAGGGCCTTCTGAGAGATTGGTAAACAAAGTATCACCGGTGTTACTGACCACGACCGAATCCACGATGTTGGTCAGGTTCTGATCCTGGTACAACAGGATTGTATATTTACCAGGATCATCGTCCGCCTCATTGAAAGAAATATTATCTAACAGTATGCTTCCGTCGGGGAAACATACGGTTTGCGGAAAAGAATTGGCCATAAATACTGGTTCTACGTACACATTTTCTACATTAAAAGTGGCTACTGAGACTGCTCCGGTCACTTCGTTTCTGACCACCAGCACGTAGGTGCCGGAGTCCAGGCC
>CAZZGE010000413.1:0-2523 GCA_964653665.1 uncultured Porifericola sp.
ATGATGGATAAATTATTGTTTCAACAAGAAGTTGCATTTATGACTTGAATCCAGCTACTGATAATGGAAAGATGCTAAATCTTCAGCAACTTATCCAGAAGGGTAGTTTATGGCATAATTCTGAGCAACAGTTATTGGATGAATTGCTACAGCTACAAAAAGTAAAGCATTTCCTACAGCTTCAGTATCTTTCAAAAAAACATGATTCCAGCATACTCAAGATCCGTTTTGTATTTGATCCCTTTTCTTTTATTTTCCTGCTCACTGGAAGGGAACAGTATCATATAGTCTGGGAAACTTTGGATACTGAAGAAGCCACCTACCTCTGGCATATTGATAAAAGCAAGGATTCTCTTAAGCAGAAATTAAAAGAAGTAGATGGTGCGCTCAATCTTATCCGTAATCATGGAAGACAGGCATATCTTGACAAAGAATCTTCTAACTTCAGCCGTATTCAGCATGACTATACTGATGCGAGAACAGGATTTATGAAGTGGAAAGGTATGTTGGAAGAGAGACTGGCGTAATACTCAGTTAGAGCTTCTTGATCCTACCAAAGTTTAGTATTGAAATAAATCTTTGAATAATAAAAGTAGGTCTTCCTTGACGAGTTGATAGTCAGGAAAGTTCTCTCCTGGTATTTGATGAGCCAAGCTATTATTCCAGGCTGCTTGCAGTCGCCTATCATTATCTTCATTGATCATCTGATCAATACCAGTAAATTCCAGTCCTTTGAATTTCATCTTCTGATGAAAGGCTTCTATTATTTCAGTCCAGTCGAGATTATCTACATTTTGGGATAAATACCAGATATCATAAAAATCTCGTGGGGCAGTATAAGAGCGCTGGATTAGTGAACGTAGCTTCTCTGCTAATACTTCCTGAAGCGAATAGCAAGGGATAGATTTTGCAATTTCCGAGAGGCTATCGCTGTATTCATGATGAACAGATTTTTCCACAGGAGGAAAGATCATTTCTTCATAGAGTATGATCTCTATTTTGATGGAAGTATGCCAACGCTGTGGAGGAGGAGGTGACTGGTTTCTGGGATGATCAGCACCCCAAAATTTAATAATGGCTGAAAAACCAGTAGGTTTATCTTTGAACTGGAGCTGTTTCAACTCATGCACGTAGAGGGGTATTTCTGTTCTTTTCTTAACCAGATTGACGACCTTGCCCAGAATCTTTTTATCCAGTCCGAAACTTTCATCAGTGGCTGTGAAATCCAGATCTTCAGAAAAGCGATAGTCTTCAAAATAACATTTCCGAAGGCAGGTACCTCCTTTAAAGATCAGGTTTTTCCTGCATTCAGGAATAGAGAATATGGCATCTATGAAGTGACTCAATACCCAGTCTTTATCAATGGTTGTTCTGGCAACCCCTTTCTGTTGGGCTATTCTCTCTATCTCCTTTTTTAGTATCACTAATATTGTTTATTTGTTAAATCCAGCAATGCTTCTTTTGAAATATTTAGTCTGAGCCTCCATGCTGCATTAAAGGCTCCTGTATCCGGACCTTGTGGATCAAAAGGGTTATAAGCTTCTTTTACCTGACCTTTGGCAAAGTGGATGAAGGTCTTCATGCCTTTTTTTCCCAGTATCTCTGCAAGGTAACCTATACGTTTAGTAGCGGCCCAGTTGTTCACTGCTTTGCAGTAAGCTATCATTTTTTCAGCGGATAGTTTAGCATGGGCAAAGGCCCTGATCAACTCGGCATAGCCACCGGAATATTGAGGAAGGTCGAAGCAATCCACTATGGTTTTTTCTACATCAGTCATTGCAAAGCGATGATTACCATAGCCTTCTTTGGTGATACCAGTTCTTTTACCAGAAGTTATTTTAATAAACTTATAGGTGACTCCAAAGATTACTTTCTCAGGTTTTACTTTGGTGGTCTGAATAAAGACTGTATTGGGAAACTGTTCTGTTAAGCCGTGCAAATTTAGAGCAGACCAGTAGGCAATGGCCCCATCCGGCACCAGAAAAGTCCCGATTGCTTTTTCATCTCTAAAATTGTGTTTGCAGTATTTTCCTCTTTCTATTCTGGACAAAACTTGTTTATGTACCAGGTTTTCTACCAGCTCATTGATATCATCAAACTCCCCTGAGGCAAAGTCCTTCAACTCCTGAAGGGTGAATATGTCCATCTCATATTCGTCCAGCATCAACATCAGATTAATCTGAGTTGGGGTCAGGTTTTTTGAAATGTAAGTACTTCTTGCCATTATATTTCATTTATGTACGAACCCTAAAATATGGGGTTTATATCATACTAAAATATAATGCTAACATACAATCTATTAAATTACAAGCGGCTAAATAAGTATTTGAATGTCTGTCAAAGGATAATGGCAAATTAGCAGATAATCTAAAATTCATGATCATATGGATATTCCGTCGATGCTCCCATACAAGTTAACACAGATATTCTTTAGATGGATCAGTATGCCAGTTTATCTATCTAGTTCACCCTATTTTTGGTAGATACTAAACCGTTCAATGAAACACATTTTATAGAATTAAC